>DATIYN010000169.1:0-13623 GCA_035517595.1 Burkholderiales bacterium | reverse complement strand
CGGCGAACTTCTGCACGAGCACCTCCCGGGACGGCGGCGTCTCGAAATCGATCCGCAGCAGCTGCTGGCGGTGGCTGAGGACGCGCAGCTTCTGGGTCGTGCGGATGGACTTGTCTCGATGGAACTTGACCTTGACCTTGCTTCTTTCGAGGAGGCCCTGCAGCGTCGTCCCCTCGGGGTCGTCGCCGACGACCGAGAGCAGCGTCGCGCTCGCGCCCAGCGCGGCGCAATTGCTTGCGACATTCGCGGCGCCGCCCGCCTTGGGCTCCTCCCGCTGCCACAGCACCACCGGCACCGGCGCCTCCGGCGAGATGCGCGAGGCCTCGCCGAACCAATAGCGGTCCAGCATCACGTCGCCCACCACGAGCACGCGCGCCTTGCGCGTATCCGGAGCGCGCCCGCGCGCCGCGTGCGCCGTCATGGCCTCCTCCCCACGCCGAAATACTCGAAGCCGAGCTCGCGCATCAGGGTCGGATCGTACAGGTTCCGGCCGTCGAAGATCGCGGGCGTCTTCAGCGCCTTCTTCAGCGCGCCGAAATCCGGCGACCGGAACTCCGCCCATTCGGTCACGATTGCGAGCGCGTCGCAGCCCTCGAGGGCTGCTGCCGCGCTGTCTACGATCGTGACGCCCGTTCGCCCGGACAGGATCCTCCTGCACTGTTCCGCGGCGACGGGATCATAGGCGCGGACGCTCGCGCCTGCCGATAGCAGGTCGTCGATCAGCGTCAGGCTGGGGGCCTCGCGCATGTCGTCGGTGTTGGGCTTGAAGGCGAGGCCCCAGAGCGCGAAGCGCCGCCCCGAGAGCCGGGCGCCGAAGCGCGCGCGGATCTTGTCGCCGAGGACGTGCTTCTGCGCGTCGTTGGCCTGCTCCACCGCGGCGACCACGCGCAGCTTGCGCCCGGCCTCGTCGGCGATGCGCTGCAGCGCCTTCACGTCCTTGGGGAAGCAGGAGCCGCCGAAGCCGGCGCCCGGGTACAGGAAGTGCGTGCCGATCCGCGGGTCCGAGCCGATGCCGCGGCGCACTTCCTCGATGTCGGCGCCGATCGCCTCGGCGAGGTTGGCGAGCTCGTTCATGAAGGAGATGCGCGTCGCGAGCATCGCGTTGGCCGCGTACTTGGCGAGCTCGGCCGAGCGCACGCCCATCAGCATGAAGCGCTCGTGATTGCGCTGGAACGGCGCGTAGAGCTCGCGCAGCAGCGCGCTGGCGCGCTCGTCGTCCGAGCCCACGATGATCCGGTCGGGCCGCATGAAGTCCTCGACCGCCGCGCCTTCCTTCAGGAATTCGGGGTTGGACACGACGCTGAAGGGCAGCTTCGCGCCCCGCGCCTCGAGCTCCTTCCGTACCGCGTCCTTGACCCTGTCCGCAGTGCCGACCGGAACGGTCGATTTGTTGACGATCACGCGGTAGTCGCTCATGTGCCGGCCGATCGCGCGCGCGGCCGCGAGCACGTATTGCATGTCCGCGGAGCCGTCCTCGCCGGGCGGAGTGCCGACCGCGATGAGCTGCAGCACGCCGTGCGCCACCGCGGCCGCGGCGTCGGTCGTGAAATCCAGCCGGCCGGCCGCGTGATTGCGCCGCACGATCGCCTCCAGGCCCGGCTCGTAGATCGGCACGCGGCCCGCGCTCAGCGCCTTCACCTTGCCCGCGTCCACGTCCAGGCAGAGCACGTGGTTGCCCATGTCCGCGAGGCAGGCGCCCGTGACGAGGCCGACGTATCCCGTGCCGACGATGCTGACGTTCATGGCGCTGTCATAGCAGATTCACGCTGCCCGCGTGCGGTCAGGGCGCGAGGTCGAACTCCTCGCTGCGCCGCGGCGGATAGGTCTCCCAGCCGCCGCAGGCCGGGCACAGCCAGTGGAACTGCCGCGCCTTGAAGCCGCAGTTCTCGCAGCGGTAGCGCGCGAGGCGCCGCGTGTGACTGTGCACGAGGCTGCGCACGAGCTCCAGGTCGTGCCGGCGCTCGGGCTTGGTGGTGCCGACGATCTGCGCTTCCAGCAGGCGGTCCAGGCCGAGCAGCGTCGGGTTGCGCCGCAGCTCGTCGCGCACGAGCTTGTAGGCGGCCTCGGCGCCCTTGGACTCGAGCGTGGTCTGGAACACCGCATCCAGCAGGTCGAGCGACGGATAGCGCTCGAGATAGCCCGCGAGCAGCGTCAGGCCCTCCTCCAGCTTTCCCTTCTCGCGGTAGGCCTCGAGCAGGCGCTGCGCGGCGAGCGCGAGGAAGGAGGGGTTCTGCGACTCGATCTTCTTCCAGTTCTCGATCGCGCGGTCGAGGCTGCCGTAGCTCTTCTCGAGGTCGCCGAGCTGCAGGCTCGCGCGCACGCACTTGCGGTTGGCCTCGAGCGCCGCCTCGAGGCTGCGTCGCGCGCTGTCCGGCCGCGAGTGGGTGGCGTCGTTGGCCGCGCGCTCGCAGAGGAAGTGCGCGAGCTCCTTGGCGCGCGACTCGCCCGTCTCCTTCTCCAGGCGCTGCGCCATCGCGGTGGCCTTTTCCCAATCCTTCTCCTGCTGGTAGATCTCCAGCAGGTAGCGGCGGGATTCGGCGAATTGGGCGCCCGCCGGGCCGCCCTCGCTGAGCCGCTGGAACACGTCCTCGGCGCGGTCGAGGATGCCGGCCTTCAGGTAGTCCTGCCCGAGCTCGAACAGGGCGGCCGCGCGCTGCTCGGCGCCGAGATCGGCGCGCTCGAGCAGGTGCTGGTGCATGCGGATCGCGCGGTCGTACTCGCCGCGCCGGCGGAACAGGCTGCCGAGCGCGAAGTGCAGCTCGACCGTCTCCGGGTCGACCTTGACCACCTCGATGAAGGCCTCGATCGCCTTGTCGGGCTGCTCGTTGAGCAGGAAGTTCAAGCCCCTGAAGTACGAGTTCGGCAGCGCTCGAGAGTCGCGCACGAGGTGCCGGATGTCCACGCGCGCGGCGAGCCAGCCCAGCCCGAAGAAGATCGGGAAGCCGAGCAGCCACCAGTATTCGAACTCCACGCGCGCCCCTATCCTTCGGCCGCCGGCGGCTGGCTCGCCATGCCGGTCGACGCGCCGCTCCTCGCGTCCGCCTCGCGCTCCAGGCGCGCGATGCGCCGGCGCTGCACGAACCAGCTGCCGAGCATGGCCAGCAGACCGAGCGCCACGCCGGCGGCGAAGAACGCGAGCAGGGCCGCCACCAGCGGCATCTGCCAGGCGAGGCCGAAATAGAACCGCAGCGTGACCGGGTCGGTGTTCTTCGCCGCCAGGGCGAGCAGCAGCACGAACAAGGCGATGCGGATCGCCCAGGTCAGAGCTCTCATGCAGGATCGGATCGGAGCGGAGGCGCCAGGGCGATGGACCGCCCGTCAGCGGCGCAGTCCTACTGCGCCGCCCTGCTTCGCGGCGGCATCACCATGGTGGCGTCGGGATCGAGCGAGTCGACGCGCTCGCGCAGCTCCTTGCCGGCCTTGAAGTGCGGCACGTACTTCTCGGGCACGTGCACCTTCTCGCCCGACTTGGGGTTGCGACCGGTGCGCGGCGGCCGGTAGTTCAGGCCGAAGCTGCCGAAGCCGCGGATCTCGATGCGGTGCCCGCTGAGCAGCGAGTTCGTCATGGCGTCGAGGATCATCTTCACGGCGTACTCGGCGTCCTTCGCGACCAGCTGCGGATAGCGCTGCGCCAGCCGCGCGATCAGTTCCGACTTCGTCATGGCCACCCCTTCCACGTCTCGTCAGGACTGCCCGGTCACTGCTGCGGGTTGGAATTGCTCTTGTCGAGCTTCGCGCGCAGCAGCGCGCCGAGGTTGGTGCTGCCCGCGGCGCTCGCGGCGTTCTCGGTGCGCATCTGCTTCATCGCGTCGGTCTCCTCGGCCATCTCCTTGGCCTTGACCGACAGGTTGATCGAGCGGTTCTTGCGGTCCACGTTGATGATCATCGCGGTGACCGAGTCGCCCTGCTTGAGCACCTTGGACAGGTCCTCGACGCGGTCGCGCGAGTACTCGGAGGCGCGCAGGTAGCCTTCCGCGCCGCCCATGTCGACGACGGCGCCCTTCGCGTCCACCGACTTCACGGTGCCGGCGACCACGCTGTTCTTCTCGTGGCTCGCGACGAAGTTGGTGAACGGGTCGCCCTCGAGCTGCTTGATGCCGAGCGAGATGCGCTCGCGCTCGACGTCGATCGACAGCACCACGGTCTCGACCTCGTCGCCCTTCTTGAAGCCCTTGACGGCCTCCTCGCCCGCCTGGCTCCAGGACAGGTCCGAAAGGTGCACGAGGCCGTCGATGCCGCCCGTGAGGCCGACGAACACGCCGAAGTCGGTGATCGACTTGATCTGGCCCTTGACGCGGTCGCCTTTCTTGAACTCGCGAGCGAAGTCTTCCCAGGGGTTCGGCATGCACTGCTTCATGCCCAGCGAGATGCGGCGGCGCTCCTCGTCGATCTCGAGAATCATCACCTCGACCTCGTCGCCGACCTGCACCACCTTGGACGGGTGCACGTTCTTGTTCGTCCAATCCATCTCCGAGACGTGCACCAGGCCCTCGATGCCGGCCTCGACCTCGACGAAGGCGCCGTAGTCGGTGAGGTTGGTGACCTTGCCGAACAGGCGGGTGCCCTGCGGGTAGCGGCGCGAGATGCCGACCCAGGGATCCTCGCCGAGCTGCTTCAGGCCCAGCGACACGCGGTTCTTCTCGGCGTCGAACTTGAGCACCTTCGCGGTGACCTCGTCGCCGACGTTGACCACCTCGGTGGGGTGCTTGACGCGCCGCCAGGCGAGGTCGGTGATGTGCAGCAGGCCGTCGATGCCGCCCAGGTCCACGAACGCGCCGTAGTCGGTGATGTTCTTGACGATGCCCTTCACCACCGCGCCCTCGGTCAGCGTGGCGAGCAACTGCTCGCGCTCGGCGCCCACGGTTTCCTCGAGCACCGCGCGGCGCGAAACGACCACGTTGTTGCGCTTGCGGTCGAGCTTGATGACCTTGAAGTCCATCGTCTTGCCTTCGAACGGCGTGGTGTCCTTCACCGGGCGCAGGTCGACGAGCGAGCCGGGCAGGAAGGCGCGGATGCTCCTCACCATCACGGTGAGGCCGCCCTTCACCTTGCCGGTGATCACGCCTTGCACCTTGTCGCCGGACTCGAGCGCCTTCTCCAGGTCCAGCCACGCGGCCATGCGCTTGGCTTTCTCGCGCGACAGGCGCGTCTCGCCGTAGCCGTCCTCCAGCGCCTCGATCGCCACGCTGACGAAGTCGCCGGGCTTGATCGTGATCTGCCCGTCGTCGTCGCGGAACTCGTCCAGCGGGATCACGCTCTCGGATTTCAGGCCCGCATTGACGACCACGAAGTTCTGGTCGACGCGCACCACCTCGGCGGTGATGACCTCGCCCACGCGCATTTCCTTGCGCGTGAGGCTTTCCTCGAACAGGGCGGCGAACGACTCGGCGGCGGGGGTGGACTTGGGTACGGCTTTGGATACGGCGGGCGAAACGCTGGACATGGAATGGATTGAAAAATGCCTTCTATGCCGCGGGCTTGCGATCAGCGCCGCGGGTTGGGTTGCAAACATGGGAAGCCCGGCTAGGGCTTCCCGCTCGTCCTCTCCCGGTACAAGCGCAGTACCCGGTCGACCACCTGGTCGATCGCCAGATTCGAGGAGTCCAGCAATACTGCATCCGGCGCCGGCTTGAGCGGGGCTACCGCTCGCTCGGCATCGCGCTGGTCCCGCTCCTCGAGATCACGGGAAAGGGCCGCGAGATTAGCATTGTTTCCCTTGTCTATCAACTGCTTATACCTGCGCGCGGCCCGGACCGGCACGCTGGCGGTCAAGTAGACCTTCAGCGTCGCGTCCGGGAACACGACCGTGCCCATGTCGCGGCCGTCAGCCACGAGCCCGGGCGGGCGGCGGAACGCCCTCTGGCGCTCCAGCAGCGCCCCCCTTACCGCAGGCAGCTTGGCGACTTCGGAAGCGCGTACGCCGATCGCCTCCTCGCGGATCATGTCTGTAACATCCTGTTCTTTAAGGTAAATTCTTCCACCGCGGAACGCGACAGCCATCGACCTTGCCGCCAGCTCGGGCGCCGCGCCGCCCTCGAGCGCCACGAGCCGGTAGAGCGCGCCGCTCTCCAGGTAGTGGAAACCCAACCGCTTCGCGACCTGGCTCGCGACCGTGCCCTTGCCCGAGGCCGAGGGTCCGTCGATCGCGATGACCGGGGGCTTCACGCCGGCTGCTTGGCGAGCCGGTCGAACTCGACGAAGTACGCGGGGAAGGTCTTCGCGACGCACTCCGGGTCCTTGATGCGCACGGGCACCCCGCCCAGAGCGACCAGCGAGAAGCACATGGCCATGCGGTGATCGTCGTAGGTGTCGATCGCCACGCCGGGCTCGAGCTTCGCGGGCGGCGTGATCCTGAGGAAATCCGGGCCCTCGACCACCGTCGCGCCGAGTTTGCGCAGCTCGCGCGCCATCGCCGTGATGCGGTCGGTCTCCTTCACCTGCCAGCTGCCGATGTTGCGGATCGTGCTCGGGCCCGAGGCGAACAGCGCCGCCACCGCCGCGGTCATCGCCGCGTCCGGGATGTGGTTGAGGTCCATGTCGATCGGGTTGAGCCTGCCGGTGGAGGACACCTCGATCCAGTCCGCGCCGAGGTCGACGTTGGCCCCCATGGCGGCCAGCACCTCGATGAAAGCGATGTCGCCCTGGATGCTGTCGCGGCCGACGCCGAGCACGCGCACCGGGCCGCCGCCGATCGCGCCCGCGGCGAGGAAGTACGACGCCGAGGAGGCGTCGCCTTCGACGTAGATTTCGGCGGGCGCCACGTAGTCGTAGGGGCGCACGTCGAACGACTTCCAGCCATTGACGGTCACCTCGTTGCCGAACTTTCGCATCATGTTGAGCGTGATCGTCACGTAGGGCTTGGAGATCAGCTCGCCCTGGATCTCGATCGTGCCGCCGCCCGCGAGCGGCAGCGCCATCAGCAGCGCGCTCAGGTACTGCGACGAGACGTTGCCGCGCATCGGGATCAGACCCGTCACCCGGATCTCGCCGGTGCGGACCAGCAGCGGCGGATAGCCCTCGTTGCCGAGGTACTCGATGTTGGCGCCGATGCGCCGCAGCGGCTCGACGAGGTCGCGGATCGGCCGCTGGTGCATGCGCGGCTTGCCCATCAGGCGGTATTCGCCGCCGCAGACCGCGAGCGCCGCGGTGAGCGGCCGGAAGGCGGTGCCGGCGTTGCCGAGGAAGAGGTCCATCTTCTTCGGCTTGAACTTGCCCTCGCCCGCCACCACCAGGCTCTCGAAATCGCGCGTGTCGATGCGCACGCCGAGCTTCTGCAGCGCGTCGAGCATCACGCGCGTGTCCTCCGCGTCGAGCAGGCCGCGCACCTGCGTCTTGCCCTTGGCGAGCGCGGCGAGCAGCAGGACGCGGTTCGAGATGCTCTTCGAACCGGGCAGGCGCAGCGTGCCGGCGAGGCGCTCGACCGGCGGCAGCTCGAGGTACTTCACTCGAACTCCCCGTTCAACCAGCGCTCGCGCGCCGCGCGAGCCTCCGCAAACAGCTTTTCCAGGGCTTTCGCATCGGCGTCACGCAGTATCTTCCCGATGTTCTCGAGCTCCGCGCCGAATCTTGCAAGTTCTTGCAACAGCCGGTCGCTGTTGGCCATGCAGATGTCGCGCCACATCTCGGGGTGGCTGGAAGCGATGCGCGTGAAGTCGCGGAAGCCGCCCGCGGCGTAGCCGAACAGGCGCGCCGCGTCGGGCCGCTCGCTGATGCCGTGCACCAGCGCGTAGGCGAGCAGGTGCGGCAGATGGCTGACCGCCGCGAAGACCGAGTCGTGCTCCTCGGGCGCCATGCGCGACACGCGTGCGCCGCAGGCGCCCCAGGCGGCGGCGGCCCGCTCAATCGCGTCCGGCGCGTTCTCGTCGAGCGGCGTCAGCACCACGCGCTTGCCGCGGAACAGCGCCGCGCTTGCGGCCGCCGCGCCGCTCTTTTCGGCGCCGGCGATCGGGTGCGCCGGCACGAACTGCCCGATTCTCGCGCCCAGCGCCCTGCGCGCCGCCGCGACGACGTCCCGCTTGGTGCTGCCCGCGTCCATGACCAGGCACTCTGGGCGCAGCCCGGGCCCGATGGCGAGGAAAATCTTCTCGAATTGCGCCACCGGGGCGCCGATCAGCACGAGGTCGGCCCCGCGCACGGCCGCCGCGGCGTCCGTTTCGATCGCGTCGATCGCGCCGCGCGCGCGCGCCTGCTCGAGGTTGGCCGCGCTGCGCCCGGCGCCCACCACGCGGCCGCAGCGCCGCGCCTCCTTGAGCGCGAGGCCGAACGAGCCGCCGATGAGCCCGACGCCGACCAGCGCGACCTTCTCGAAGAACATCCGTCCTTACTTGTCCTGGAGCGCGGCCGCGAGCGCCTGCAGGAACTTCTGGTTTTCCTCGGCGGTGCCGACGGTGACGCGCAGGTGCTCGGGCAGCTGGTAGCCGCCGCCCACCGGCCGTACGATGACGCCGCGCTTGAGCAGGCGCCGGAAGACCTCGTTGGCCCTGCCGACGCGCACGGTGATGAAGTTGCCGCTCGACGGGATCCAGTCCAGGCCGAGGCGCCGCGCGCCTTCTTCCAGCTGCTGCAGGCCCTGAAGATTGGCGGCGAAGCTGCGCGCGACGAACTCCATGTCGTCGAGCGCCGCGGTCGCGGCCGCGAGCGCGAGGCTGTTGACGTTGAAGGGCTGGCGAACGCGGTTCATGATGTCCGCGACCGAGGCGTGCGCGAGCGCGTAGCCCACGCGCAGTCCCGCCAGGCCGTAGGCCTTCGAGAAGGTGCGCGTGACGATGAGGTTCGGGTGGCGCCGCAGCCATTTCACCGTCTCGGACTTGCGCTCCGGCGGGAGGTACTCGTTGTAGGCCTCGTCGATCACCACGAGCACGCGCTCGGGCACGCGTCGCACGAAAGCTTCGAGCGCGTCGGCGCCGAGCAGCGTGCCGGTCGGGTTGTTCGGGTTCGCGATCCAGACCACGTAGGTCTCGTCGTCGATTGCGGCCGCCATCGCTTCGAGGTCGTGGCCGTAATCCTTCGCCGCCACCATGATGCCGCGGGCGCCGCGCGCCTGCGTGGCGAGCGGATATACCGCGAAGCAGTGCTGCGAGTAGACCGCGGCGCGGCCGGGTCCCAGGAAGGCGTGCGCCACGAGCTCCAGCACGTCGTTCGAGCCGTTGCCCAGAACGATGGAAGCCAATTCAACGCCGTAGCGACGACCGAGAGCCGTCTTCAGTTCATGGCCGTTGCCGTCCGGGTAGCGCGCGATGTCGCCGAGCGCGCGCTCGATCGCGGCGCGCGTGCGCGGTCCGATGCCGCGCGGATTCTCGTTCGAGGCGAGCTTGACGATGCTCTCCTCCTTGAGGCCCAGCTCGCGCGCGACTTCCGAGATCGGCTTGCCCGGCTGGTACGGCGCGATCGAGCGCACGTAGGACGGAGAAAGTTCGCAGGGATCGATGACCATGCGTGGGCTTCCTAGGAAGAGGCCGCGGGGTAGGAGCCGAGGACCTTGAGGAACGGGGCGCGCTGCCGGAGCTCGGCGAGCGCGGCGGCCACCTTGGCATCGGTCTGGTGGCCTTCGACGTCGATGAAGAACACGTACTCCCAGCGCGCCGAGCGCGCGCGCGCGGGGCGCGACTCGATGCGCGACATGCTCACGCCGTTGGCCGCCAGCGGCGTGAGCAGCGCGTGCACCGCGCCCGGCTTGTTCTCCGCCGACATCACGAGCGAAGTGCGGTCCCGGCCCGTGGGCTGCGCATCCGCCTGCCCGAGCACGAGGAAGCGCGTGGTGTTGTTCGGATCGTCCTCGATGCCGGCGGCGAGCAGCTTCAGCTTGTAGAGCGCGGCCGCCGCTTCGCCGGCGATCGCAGCAGCGCCCTTCTCCTTCGCCGCGCGCCGGGCAGCCTCCGCGTTCGAGCCCACCGGAATTCGCTCGGCCCGGGGCAAGGACCTGCCGAGCCAGCCGTTGCACTGCGCCAGAGACTGGGCGTGAGAATAGACCGTTCTGATCTCCTTCAGGCCCTTCATTCTGGAAATCAGATTCTGCTTGACCCGCAAGTCGACCTCGCCGCAGATCTTGAGCGGCGTGGTGAGCAGCAGGTCGAGCGTGCGGCCGACCGCGCCGTCGGTCGAGTTCTCGACCGGGGCGACCGCGAATTGCGCCGCGCCGGACTCCGCGCTGCGGAACGCCTCGTCGATCGTCGCCGCGGGCTCGGCGACGACGGCGCTGCCGAAGTGCTGGCGCACCGCCTGCTCGCTGAAGGTGCCCGGCGGGCCGAGGTAGGCGACGCGGATCTCCTGCTCGAGCGCGCGGCACACGGAGATGATCTCGCGGAACACCGCCGCCGCCGAGGCCGCGGGAAGCGCGCCGGGCTTCGCCGCGACGCGCCGGAGGATCTGCGCCTCGCGCTCGGGCCGGAACACGCGCTTGCCGGCCTTCAGCGCGCCGACCTTGCGCACGAGGCCGGCGCGGCGGTCGAGGAGCTCGAGCAGCCGCGCGTCGAGATCGTCGATCCCGGCGCGCAGCTTCTCGATGTCGCGCTCGCTCATGGCCGCGCCTAGCTCTCCACCGGCAGGTAGCGCACCGCGAGCACGCCCTCGATCGCGCGCAGCTCCTGCAGCGCGGCCTCGGGCACCGGGCTGTCCACGTCGACGAGCGTGTAGGCCATCTCGCCCTTCGACTTGTTCAGCATGTTGTGGATGTTGATCTTGCGGCCGCCCATCGCCTGCGAGATGCGCGCCAGCATGTTCGGCACGTTGGCGTTGGCGATCGCGAGGCGGTAGGGCGATTCGCGAGGCATCCGCGCGTCGGGAAAGTTCACGGCGTTCTCCATGGTGCCGTCGGCAAGATACGCCGCAACCTGGTCGCAAACCATGACGGCGCAATTGTCCTCGGCCTCGCTCGTGGAGGCGCCCAGGTGCGGCAGCGCCACCACGCCCGGCTTGCCGATCAGCGCGGCGGACGGGAAGTCGGTGACATAGCAGCGCAGCTTCTTTTCGGCGAGCGCCTGCAGCACGGCCTCGTCGTCCACCACGCCCTCGCGCGAGAAGTTGAGCAGCACGGCGCCCGGCTTCATCTGCTTCAGGTTCTTCGCGTTGACGAGATGGCGCGTCTTTTCCACCAGCGGCACGTGCAGCGTCACGAAATCGCCGGCCTTGAGCAATTCCTCCAGTGAATGCGCCTTGCGCACCTGCGAGGGCAGGCTCCAGGCCGCCTCCACCGTGATCTCGGGGTCGTAGCCCGCCACCTGCATGCCGAGACGGATCGCCGCATCCGCGACGAGGCTGCCGATCTTGCCCAGGCCGATCACGCCGAGCACGTGGCCGGGCAGCTCGACGCCGGCGTACGCCTTCTTTCCCGCCTCCACCTTCTTCTCGAGCCCGGAATCGCGGGTATCGAGATTCCTGACGAAATCCAGGGCGGGCGCCAGATTCCTCGCGGCGATCAGCAGGCCGGCCACCACGAGCTCCTTGACCGCGTTGGCGTTGGCGCCCGGCGCGTTGAACACCGGCACGCCGAGCCTGGAGAGCTCCTTCACCGGGATGTTGTTGACGCCAGCGCCGGCGCGGCCGACCGCCTTGAGGCCGGCGTCGAATGTCATCGCGTGCATGTCGGCCGAGCGCACCAGGATCACGTCCGGCGACTTCGATTCCTTGACCACCGTGCAGCGCTCGGCAGGCAGCCGCCGCAGGCCCACCTGCGCGATCGGGTTGAGGACCAGCACCTCCAGCTTCTTCGCCACCTTAGCCACGGCGCGCTCCGAAATCCTTCATGTACGCGACGAGCCTCTTCACGCCCTCGACCGGCATCGCGTTGTAGATCGACGCGCGCATGCCGCCGACCGAGCGGTGGCCCTTGAGCTGCACCATGCCCTCCTTCTCCGCGCCCTTGAGGAATTCGTCGTCGAGCTTCGCGTCGGCGAGCGTGAACGGCACGTTCATCCTCGACCGGTCCCTCCTGTCGACGGAATTCTTGTAGAAGGAGCTCGAATCCAGGTAGTCGTAGAGCAGCTTCGCCTTCGCCACGTTGCGCTTCTCCATCTCGGCGAGGCCGCCCTGCGCCTTCAGCCACTTGAACACCAGCCCGGCGATGTACATCGCGTAGGTCGCCGGCGTATTGAGCATCGAATCGGCCGCCGCCTGCTGCCGGTAGTCCATCACCGAGGGCGTGCCCTTCTGCGCCCTGCCGAGGAGATCCTCCCGCACGATCACGATCGTCAGCCCGGCCGGGCCGATGTTCTTCTGCGCGCCCGCGTAGATCAGGCCGAACTTCGACACCTCGAGCGGCCGCGACAGGATGTGCGACGAGGCGTCGACGACGAGCGGAACGGGACTCTGGGGTATCCAGTGCGCCTCGACACCGCCGATCGTTTCGTTGGAGCAGTAGTGCAGGTACGCCGCGTCGCGTCTTATCTGGAAAGCATCTTGGGAAGGAAAATACGTGAACCCCCTGTCTTCCGAGCTGGCCGCAATGCGAACGTCGCAGTAGGCCTGCGCCTCCTTGATCGCCTTCTTCGACCATTCGCCGGTGGCGACGTAATCCGCCTTGCTTTTTCCTGCCAGCAGGTTCATCGGCACCTGGGCGAACTGCAGCGTCGCACCGCCCTGCAGGAAGAGCACTTTGTAGTTCCCCGGTATCGCGAGCAGCTCGCGCAGGTCCTTCTCGGCCTCGGCGGCGATCTGCATGAATTCCTTGCCGCGGTGGCTCATCTCCATCACGCACATGCCGGTGCCGTGCCAGTCGAGCATCTCGTCGCCCGCGCGCGCGAGCACTTCCTCGGGCAGGACCGCGGGGCCTGCGCTGAAATTGAGAATCCTGGACATCAGTGGATAGTGGGTCCCTGTGGATCGGGCGCGGGACCGGCGGGCGGCTCGACGGCGCCGCCCGCGCCGCCGTTGCCGTTACCGCTTCCGTTGCCGCCGTTGCCCTCGTCCTCGTCGCGTTCGACGATGCGCTCGACGCCCGCGAGTCTTTCTCCCTCGCCCAGCGAGATCAGCGTGACGCCCTGGGTGGAGCGGCCCATCTCGCGGATCTGCGCCACCGCGGTGCGGATCAGCACCCCGCCGGTCGAGATCAGCATCACCTCGTCGTTGTCGTCGACCAGCACGGCGCCGACCAGCGCGCCGTTCCTCTCGCTCGACTGGATCGCGATCATCCCCTGCGCGCCGCGCCCGTGCTTGGTGTACTCGGCGATCGGCGTGCGCTTGCCGTAGCCTTTCTCCGTGGCCGTGAGCACGGTCTGCGACTCGTCCTTCGCCACCAGCATGCACACGACCCTGCGGCTGCCGTCCTCGGGCAGGCGCATGCCGCGCACGCCCGTCGCCTGGCGGCCCATCGGCCGCACGTCGTCCTCGTGGAAGCGGATGGCCTTGCCTTCGGAGGAGAACAGCATCACGTCGTACTTGCCGTCGGTGAGCGCCGCGCCGATGAGGTAGTCGCCCTCGTCGAGGCCGACCGCGATGATGCCCGAGGGACGCGGCCGCGAGAAGTCGGCGAGCGGCGTCTTCTTCACGGTGCCCTGCGCGGTCGCCATGAACACGAAGTGGTTCTCGTCGAACTCCTTGACCGGCACCACCGCGGTGATCTTCTCGCCCTCCTCCAGCGGGAACATGTTCACCACCGGCTTGCCGCGCGCGGTGCGGCTGCCTTGCGGC
>DATIYN010000168.1:0-5468 GCA_035517595.1 Burkholderiales bacterium | reverse complement strand
TCGAGAAGATGGACGAGGCGTTTCTCGTGCTCTGGTGGGTGCCGAAGGGGCACCGGCCATCGGTAGAGGAGGCGAAGGCGAGGCTCGAAATGCTGCGGCGCCGGGGTGCTACGCCCGACGCGTTCACGTTCCGGCAGGCGTATCCGCCGCCGGATGCGCCGCAGGCCGCGCCCGCGGCGTTCGACGACGAGTGCCCGGCCGCCTGAGCTAGGCCTTGCCGCCCAGCGCGGCCATCTTCTGGCGCGCGAGCGCGGCGTACTCGCCGTGCGGGAACTGCTCCAGGTAGAGCGCGAAATCCTCGGCCTCTTCGCTGTCCTTGACCTCCTCCCAGAATTCCCGCTCTGCCTCGCTGCTTTCGGTCTTGGGCATCGGCGGCGCGGTCGCCGACGCGGGCAGCTTCTCGTCGGGGTCCTCGGGCGGCTTGCCCTCGAGGATGCGCTTCAGCGCGTTGGCGAAGGCCTGCGCGGTCTGGTAGCGGTGCGCAGGCTCCTTGGCGAGCGCGCGCGCGACCACGCGGTCGATGACCGGCGACACCTTCACAAGCTGCGAAGGCCAGACCGGGTCCTCCATCACGATCTTCTGCTGCAGGGCGAACTGGGAGCCCTCGAAGGGCTTCTTCCCGGTCAGGAACTGGTAGAAGAGGATGCCCGCCGAGAAGATGTCGCTGCGCCCGTCGACCTTCTGGCCCTGGATCTGCTCGGGCGACATGTAGGCCGGAGTGCCGACCACCGTGCCGACCCGGGTCGCCTCGGCCTGCGGCGCGTCGCTGTCGGTCACGCGCGCGACGCCGAAATCGGTGATCTTGGGGTGGCCCGCGGCGTCCATCATCACGTTCGCGGGCTTGATGTCGCGGTGGACCACGCCCGCCGCATGCGCAAAATCGAGCGCGTCGAGCAGCTCGATCATGATGCGGAAGATCGTGCGCAGGTCGAACGGCTCCTTCTTCTCGAAGAAGTCGAGGAGCTCGCGGCCCTGGATGTGCTCCATGACGATGTAGGCGAGGTCGCCCTCGCTGCCGAAGTCGTAGACCTGCACGATGTTGGGGTGGTTGAGTCGCGCCACCGCGCGCACCTCGCGCTCGAAGCGCACGCCGATCATGCGCGCGGCCTCGGCGTCGAGCTTCTTCGTGAGGATGGTCTTGATCGCGACGCGGCGGTTCAGCCCCGGGTCGAGGCCGTCGTAGACGAGCCCCATTGCGCCCTTACCGAGCACGCCCCGGATCTCGTAGCGGCCTAGCGTCTTGGGATCGCTCACTCGCGAATGATACAAGTTGGCCCGATTTCGGAGGTACAGTTGCGCGAGCAAAGTGGAAAATTACGCATGCCCGCGCCCTATTCCGGCGGTTGCCTGTGCGGTGCGCTGCGCTACGTCGTTGGCGCCGAGCCGCTGACGATCTACGCGTGCCATTGCACCGACTGCCAGCGACGCACGGGCAGCGCGTTCGCGCTCTCGATGGTCGTGCCGCGGAACGCCCTGAAGCTCGAGAAGGGCGCTGCCGTCGAATACCACGTCACTCTGGATGACGGCCGGATCAAGACTGGCAAGGCTTGCGCGAAGTGCTGCTGCCGCCTCTGGGGCGAGCCGGTGAAGGTGCCGCAGATTGCGATCGTTCAGCCCGGGACGCTCGACGACACCTCCTGGGTCACGCCGGTCGCGCACATCTGGACGCGCAGCGCGCAGCCCGGTACGGTGTTCGCGCCGGACGCGGTCAAGTTCGAGAAGATGGCCGGCAGCTTCGACGCGCTGATGCAGCTCTGGCGCGAGCGCAGCGCGGGGCGCTAGAGCTCGATCCCGGGCCGCCGGCCGCTCACGAGGTCGGCCACGATGCGGCCCGAGCCGCAGGCGAGCGTCCATCCGAGCGTGCCGTGGCCGGTATTGAGGAAGAGATTCGGAATCCCGGTCGCGCCGAGGCAGGGCAGGTTGCTCGGCGTGGCGGGCCGCAGGCCCGTCCAGAACTCCGCCCGCGAAGCATCGCCCGCGTCCGGGAACAGCTGCGTCACGCGCCTTACGATCGCTTCGCAGCGCACCGTGTTCAGCCCGGTGTCGTAGCCGTTCAGCTCGGCGGTGCCCGCAACGCGCAGCCGGTCGCCCAGGCGCGAGAGCACGAGCTTGTGCGCATCGTCGGAGAGCGAAACCGACCATGCGGCGGCCGGATTCCTGACGGGCATCGTCACCGAGTAGCCCTTGAGCGGGTAGATCGGCAGCCTGATGCCCAATGGCCGCGCGAGCAGGGGGCTGTAGCTGCCGAGCGCAAGCACATAGGTGTCCGCTCCGAAATCAGCCGTCTTTGTTCTGATTGAATGGATTCGTCCGTTCCGGACGGAGAGACTTTCGATCGAAACCCCGAATTCAAACTTCACTCCTTCGGCTGCGCAAAGCTTCGCGAGTCCTGTCGTGAACTTGTAGGCGTCGCCGGATTCGTCGTCCGGCAGGTAGTTGCCGCCCGCCAGGCGGTTCTTGAGCGAGGCGACGGCGGGCTCGATGGCAATGCACTCGTCGGGCGTCTTCCAGCCCGGCTCGAACGGGCGCTCGCCGGTGTAGAGGACCAGGATGCCGCGGCCGACGCGGTCGTATTGAAGGTCGGTCTCACGCGTCAGGGCGCGCAGCTGGTCGCGGCTGTAGCGCCCGAGGCGCTGCAGCCGGACCGCGTTCTCGCGGAAGCGCGCGCCCGTGCAGTTGCGCAGGAACGCGAGCCCCCAGCGCCATTGCGCCGGGTCGGCGCGCAGGCGAAACAGCAGCGGCGAGTCCTCGTGCATCATCCATTGGAGGGCCTGCAGCGGGATGCCGGGCTTCGCCCAGGGCGCGGCGTGGTCCGCGGAGATCTGGCCGCCGTTGGCGAAGCTGGTTTCCAGGCCGGGACCTTCGCGCCGGTCGAGCACCCGCACGTCGTGGCCGGCCTGCCGGAGGTACCACGCCGTCGCCACGCCGACCACCCCGGCGCCGAGGACGAGCACCTTCATTTAAACGGGCGCTCTTCCCACCAGGGATAGAAGTCCGGCATGTCGGTGCTCGGCTTCATGCGGAAGTCCGGCGCGCGCTTTTCCATGAACGCGGCGATGCCCTCGGCGACGTCCGGCGAGCCGCCCATGGCGTAGATGCCGCGCGAATCGACTTTGTGGGCCTCCATCGGGTGGTCGGCGCCGGCCATGCGCCAGAGCATCTGGCGCGAAAGCGCGACCGAGACGGCCGAGGTGTGGTCGGCGATTTCGCGCGCGAGCGCCGCGGCGGCGGGCAGCAGCTCATCCGGGGGCACCACGCGCGACACCAGCCCCCCCGCGAGCGCCTCGGCAGCGTCGAACACGCGGCCCGTGTACAGCCATTCGGCGGCGCGCGACAGGCCCACCACCTTCGGCAGGAACCAGGACGAGCAGGCCTCGGGCACGATGCCGCGGCGCGCGAACACGAAGCCGAAGCGGGCGGCGCTCGAGGCGATGCGGATGTCCATGGGCAGGGTCATCGTGATGCCGACGCCGACCGCAGGCCCGTTGATCGCCGCGATCACCGGCTTCTTCAGCGAGTAGATGCGCAGCGATACGCGGCCGCCGCCGTCCCGGCGTTCCTCGTCCTGGCCTCCGCGTTTCGCATAGTCGAAGGTCGCCGGACCGGCGGACAAATCGGCGCCGGCGCAAAACGCTCGGCCCGCGCCGGTGACGATGAGCACGCGCACGCCGTCGTCCTCGTCGGCGCGCGTGAATGTTTCGATCAGGCCGTCGCGCATGCGCGCGGTAAAGGCATTCAATTTGTCCGGCCGGTTCAAGGTCACGGTGGCGATGCGGTCTTTCACCGAATAGAGGATCTCTTCCATGCGGGGATTCTATTCCGCCCCTTACAATTGGCCATGGCCGAAAAAGAAAAACCAGGCGAAGAAACCCTGTTCCTGCAGAAGATGGACGGCGAGCTGCTCGGCTGGGAGCAGCCGGAGACGCACCTGCGCGAGGCGCTCGACCAGGATCATCTCTGTCTCTACGTGCAGCCGATCGTATCGCTGCGCCACGAAGACCCGTCGGCGCGCAGCATCGCCATGGTCGAGATCCTCGTGCGCCTGCGCGAGGAGGAGGCGCGCATGCTTCCGCCCGGCGATTTCCTGCCGGCATTCGAGCATTTCGGCATGATGGCCGAGCTCGACCGCTGGGTGCTGCGCCGCGCGCTGCGCAAGCTCGCGGCCGACGGGCCGGTGCATACCATCAGCGTGAACGCGTCCTCGCAGACCCTCGAGCAGCCGGGCTTCGCGGCCTATGCTGCATCGCAACTTCGGGAAACAGGCGTCAGGCCCGCGTCCCTGGTCATCGAGATCGACGAGGCCGACACGATCGACCGGCGCGCCGCGGCCGAGCGCTTCGCGGCCGAGGTGAAGGGCATCGGCTGCCGCCTGATGCTGGACGGCTTTGCGCGCCGCTCGGTGACCTTCGAGGCGCTCAAGGCGCTGCGCGTCGACTACGTCAAGGTCGACGGCTCGATCATCCGCCAGATCGCGCGCTCGAGCGCGGCGGCGTCGAAGCTCAAGGCGATCCAGCGCGTCGGCGAGACGACGGGGATCGGCGTCGTGGCCGAGTGCGTCGAGGAGGAGGCGGTGATCGGCGCGCTGAAGATGCTGAGGGTCGGCTACGCGCAGGGATTCGGCGTCGGCAAGCCCGAGCCGATCGAGAATTTGTTCAAGAATTGATCGGGAATCGATCGCGCGCGCGCCGAATCGCGCGATCAAAGTTGCACACTTCGGATTAATCCTGTATTAATCACGCTCGTGATCACTACCAAACGTCGCAGCGTTGCCTAGTTCAAGGTCAATCGTTGCGCATCGGTTTTCCTCTTCGGCTGTTTCCCGCTTCCTGAATTCATCGCACCGGGGCCATCTCCGGAGCGTGAATCGCGCGCGTCTCGATGAGCGAGGCACGCGTGCGCTGTTGTTCCCAACCCTCTAAGGAGCCTGCCATGGCGAAGAAAAAAGCCAAGAAAAAAGGCAAAAAAAAGAAGTAGTTAGCTAGACGACTGCGGACGGCTCGGGGTTCCGGGCTGCTCCGCGGCCGACTCGGCGCGCGCGGCGCGCCGCTTCAGTTCACCCGCCGCGTCTTTCCTTTCCAGTACGGCTCGCGCAGCACCCGCTTCAGGATCTTGCCGGTCGGGTTGCGCGGAATCGCGTCGACGAAGTCCACCGATTTCGGGCATTTGAAGTGCGCGATGCGCGCGCGCATGAACTCGATGATCTCGGCTTCGGCGGCGCTGGCGCCGGGCTTGAGCACCACCACGGCCTTCACCGACTCGCCCCACTTGTCGTCCGGGACGCCGATCACCGCGCCGTCGGCCACCGCCGGGTGCTGCATGAGCGCGTTCTCGACCTCCGCCGGGTAGATGTTCTCCCCGCCCGACACGATCATGTCCTTGATGCGGTCGTGCAGGAACAGGTACCCGTCCTTCAGGTAGCCGGCGTCGCCCGAGCGGAACCAGCCCATGCCGTCCGGCTGCCGGCCGAC
>DATIYN010000167.1:0-2161 GCA_035517595.1 Burkholderiales bacterium | reverse complement strand
GCGCCCGTCGGTGAGCAGTCCCACCGACTCCCCCAGGCCCTGGCCGATGAGCGCCGAGGTGGGCGCGAGCATCTCCTGCATCCCCGGGCCGCCTTTCGGTCCTTCGTAGCGGATCACGATCACGTCGCCCGGCTTGATCTTGCCTGCGAGAATCGCTTTCATCGCCGCCGGCTCGGAGTCGAATACGCGCGCCGGCCCCGTGATCGAGGTCTTCTTGAGCCCGGTGATCTTCGCCACGCAGCCTTCGGGCGCGAGGTTGCCCCGCAGAATCGCAAGGTGGCCCTGCTTGTAGAGGGGCTTCGACCAGGGCCGGATCACGTCCTGATCCTTGCGCGGCTCCGCGGGCACGTCCTTGAGCATCTCGGCCATGGTGCGGCCGTGGATAGTCATGCACTCGCCGTGCAGCACGCCGTTGGCGAGCAGGATCTTCAGCACCTGCGGAACGCCGCCCGCGCGGTGGAAGTCCACCGCGACGTACTTGCCTGAAGGCTTCAGGTCGCACAGCACCGGCACCTTGCGGCGCACGCGCTCGAAGTCGTCGATGCTCCACTTCACGCCTGCCGCCGAGGCGATCGCCAGGTAGTGCAGCACCGCGTTGGTCGAGCCTCCGGTGGCCATCACCAGGGCGACCGCGTTTTCGATGCTGCGTCGCGTGATGATGTCGCGCGGCCTGAGGTTGCGGCGGATCGCCTCCACGAGCACGCGCGCGGATTCCGCGGCGGAATCCGCCTTCTCGCGATCGGGCGAGGCCATCTGCGAGGAGCCGAGCAGGCTCATGCCGAGCGCCTCGAACGAGGAGGACATGGTGTTCGCGGTGTACTGCCCGCCGCAGGCACCCACCGAGGGGCAGGCGTTCTTCTCGATGCCGATGAAGTCCTCCTCGCTCATCTTGCCGGCGGTGTAGGCGCCCACGGCCTCGAACGCCGACACGATCGTGAGATCCACTCCTTTCCACTTGCCCGGCTTGATGGTGCCGGCGTAGACGAAGACCCCGGGCACGTTCATGCGCGCGAGCGCCATCATGCCGCCGGGCATGTTCTTGTCGCAGCCGCCCACCACGAGCGCGCCATCCATGGCCTGGCCGTTCACTGCGGTCTCGATCGCGTCGGCGATGACTTCGCGCGACACGAGCGAATACTTCATCGCCTCGGTGCCCATGCCGATGCCGTCGGTGACCGTGGGAAAGCCGAACACCTGGGGCTTGGCGCCGGCGGCCTCGAGCGCCTCTATCGCACTGTCGACGAGCGGCTGGATGCCGGCATTGCAGGGATTCATCGTGGAGTGGCCGTTGGCCACGCCGACGATCGGCTTGTCGAAATCGCCGTCCTTGAAGCCCACGGCGCGCAGCATCGCGCGGTTCGGGGAGCGTGCGGGCCCGGCGGTGATCAGCCTGGAGCGGCGGTTGAGCGAGTCGGCCATGGCAGCCTCCAAGGGAGCGAAGGCGCGAGTCTACGGCTCGCGCATAATTCCAATCCAATACAATAGAAGTCGGTCATTGATACCTTGTGGGTATGAATATCCCCGAGCTGCGCCAGCTGCGCCATTTCATCGCGGTCGCCGAGCGGCTGCACTTCGGCCGCGCGGCGGAGGCGCTGCACATCTCGCAGCCGCCGCTGTCGCGTTCGATCCGCGCCCTGGAAGCGCGCGTCGGCGCGACGCTGCTCGCGCGCACGCGCCGGCGCGTCGAGCTCACTCCCGAGGGCGCCCGCTTCCTCGAGGAGGCCAAGCGGCTGCTCGCCCAGCTCGAGCGCGCGGTGCTGGAAGTCGGAACCATGGCGGCCGGCGGGCGCGGTCGCCTGCGCCTCGGCTTCGTGTCGCTCGCCGACTATGGCGTGCTGCCGCGGCTGCTCAAGTCCTACAAGGCGGCGCGCCCGGGCGTGGAACTCGCGCTGCGCGAGATGCTGTCGCCGGATCAGGCAGCCGCGCTGGCCTCGGGCGAGCTCGACTTCGGCCTGCTGCTGCCGCCCGTTTCGCCCGCGGACCTCGAGCATGTCGTCGTGCAGCGCGAGCGCTTCGTGGCCGCCCTGCCCGCGCGCCACCGCCTTGCCCGCGCGGGCGGCCGCATCGCCATGCGCGAGCTCGCGGACGCCGCCTTCGTGATGATCCCGCGCGCGATCGCGCCCGGTCTCTACGACATCGTCGCTGCGCTCGCGGCGCGCGC
>DATIYN010000166.1:0-8175 GCA_035517595.1 Burkholderiales bacterium | reverse complement strand
CAGCGCGGTTAGCACTGGCGGGAATATCCCGGGCTGCCTATTTTTCATAGGCATCCCGGATAGTTATCTAAGGCATTGATATATAAGATTAGTCCTTCTAGCGGGCTGTGGAGTGTATTGAAACCTTGTACACCGCCTATGGCCGAAGTTTGGCAACGAATGCCCCGAAACAAATTAACTTGATGATTCCAAAAGAATAATCCCTAGTCGGCCAATCTGGCACGCCTGATGCGAGAGATAGGGCAGGAAGAAATCAAACGACACCAGCATCGGAGGATGTCATGAAAGCCAACACCAACACCGCGAATCTCAGGGCTTATGCAGTCGCTGCGCCGGCCGACCTGGCCGCAGCCGCCAAAGTCGTCAAGAACGTGGCGCTGTTCGCCGCCGCCCCGTTCATCGGTCTTGCCTACGCGGCGGCCTTCCCGTTCGTCGCCGTAGGGCTCATCGCCTGGTACGGCGTGCGAGCCCTGCGGAAGAAAGCCGGGCCGGCGTAGAGGTCTGCCCGTGCGAAGACCGGCGGGGCGCGTGAGCGCCCCGCTTGCTTTCGATCAAGCGCGGACCGGGCCTACGTGGCAAAGTGATCGGCAGAAGAAGATGAAGCAATCGCGACTCCTGGTGTGGTTGCGCGGCGCGGTCGCCGTATTCGCGGCAGTCCTCGCGATCGCCGCGCCGGCCGATGCGGCGGCGCCGGAGGGCGACAACGCTTGCCTCGGCTGCCACGGGCAGGAGGGCCTCACCAAGACATTTGGCAAGGACGAGACGCTGCAGCTGCGCGTGGACGGCGCGGAGTTCGAGAAGTCCGTGCACGCGCCGCTCGGCTGCGCGGCCTGCCACGGCGACGTGGACCTGAAGACGCACCCGGGCGCGACCAAGAGCTACGACAGCCTGCGCGCGTTCTCGCTCGCGAAGGCGGCCGCCTGCCGGCAGTGCCACGAGGACGCGTTCAAGCAGTACGAGGGCAGCGTGCACGCGAAGCGCATTCGCGACGGCAATCCTCTCGCGCCGACCTGCACCGGCTGCCATGGCGTGCACGGCGTCACGCCCAAGACCGCCTACGAGACCTGCGTGGGCTGCCATTCGGCCGCGCTGGAAGCGCACGGCAAATGGCTGCCGAACGCTGCACAGCACCACGAGGTCGTGTCCTGCGCCGCCTGCCACGCGCCGGCGGCGCTGCGCATGGTCGACCTGCGGCTCTACGACCCGGCCGCGAAGGCCTGGGCCGCCGAGAAGGCCGGCGCGCCCTGGTTCGAGAAGCTGGCCAAGTCCGTCGACGCCGACGGCAACGGGCTCGATGCGCGCGAGCTGCTCGAGCTCGTGAAGCGGATCAATCCGGCGGGCACTGCGCTGCCGAAGACGTTTCGCGGCCGCATCGAGCTGCGCAGCGACGTCGAAGCGCACCGGCTGTCCGACAAGAGCGCTGCGCTGCACGCCTGCGACAACTGCCACCAGGCGGGCGCCGAGCCGTTCCGCAACGTCACGGTATCGGTGAACGGGCCCGACGGCCGGCCGATCCGGCATGCCGCGCAGCCCGATGTCCTGGGCGCCGCCTCCGCCGTGGTGTCGCTGCCGGAGTTCTATGCGATCGGCGGCACGCGCAGCCGCGCGCTCGACCTCCTGTTCCTGCTCGCGCTGCTGGGCGGCGCGGGCTTCCCGGTCGGCCACCTGACCGTGCGCTGGCTGGCGAAGAAATACCGCTCGCGACAGGGGTCCTGACATGCCGAAGCTCTACGTGCACCCGCTCCCGGTGAGGATCTGGCACTGGATCAACGCGCTCGGCTTCATCGCGCTGATCCTGACGGGCGTCCAGATCCGCTACGTCGACCTCATCGGCGTGCTGTCTTTCAAGGCGGCGGTGCGCCTGCACAACACCGTCGGCTGGATCCTCGTGGGCAACTTCTTCCTGTGGCTGCTGTTCTACCTGTTCACGGACAAGATCCGCGTCTACCACCCGGAGCTCAACCCGGTGAAGCACTTCCGCGCGAGCTTCCGCCAGCTGCAGTACTACGGCTACGGCATCTTCAAGGGCAACCCGAACCCGCACCACCTCAGCGCTTACCACAAATTCAACGCGCTGCAGAGCATGGCCTACCAGATCATCATGGTGCTGCTCGTGCCGCTGCAGTTCGTCACCGGCATCTTGCTCTGGGACCTCAAGCGCTTCGCGGGCGCCGTGGACTTCTTCGGCGGCGTGCGCGTGGTCGACACGGTGCACGTGCTGCTGTTCATCGTGTTCACGGGCTTCATCCTCGTGCATCCCTACCTCGCGAGCCTCGGCCATACGCCGCTCGCGCACTTCAAGGCGATGATAACCGGCTACGAGGACGTCGAGGAGGGCGAGGGCGCCTCGCCCGCCGGCGCCGACGCGCCGCCGCGCTAGGCGGGCTCGCCGTCCCGGCCCGCCCCGTCGTCGCGCGGCTCGAGGTCGCGCACGCGGATGTCGTGCTTCTTCATGAGCGCCTGGAAGTTGGCGCGCTGCATTCCCGTCTCCTCGGCGCTGCGCGTGACGTTGCCGGCGTTGCGCCGCAGCGCCTCGAGCACGAACTCGCGCTCCAGGCCCTCGACGGACTTCTCGCGCGCGGCCTTCTTCGCGCGCTTGAGCTCCTCGCCCGTGCGCGGCGCCTCGGCCTCCGACTCCGGCGCCGCGCCGGCCAGGCCGGCGAGGTGCGCGCGGCGGATGAGCCCGTCGCCGGCGAGGATCAGCGCGCGCTGCACCGTGTTCTCGAGCTCGCGCACGTTGCCCGGCCAGGCGTGGTTCACGAGCAGGTTCATCGCGCCTTCGGAGAAGCCGGTCGCCTTGCGGCCCAGCTCGCGGCTGAACAGGCCGAGGAAGTGGGCCGCGAGCGCGGGAATGTCCTCGCGCCGCTCGCGCAGCGGCGGCACCTGGATCGGGAAGATGTTGAGTCGGTAGAAGAGATCCTCGCGGAACGTCTCGGCCTTCACCATCGCGGCGAGGTCCTTGTTGGTGGCGGCGACGAGCCGGATGTCGGCCTCCTGGCTGCGCGTATCGCCCACCGCCCGGTACTCGCGCTCCTGGATGACGCGCAGCAGCTTCGCCTGCGTCGGCAGCGAGATGTTGCCGACCTCGTCCAGAAACAGCGTGCCGCCGCGCGCCGACTCGAACAGGCCGCGCTTGTTCGCCACCGCGCCCGTGAACGATCCCTTCACGTGGCCGAAGAGCTCGCTCTCGAGCAGGTTCTCGCTGAGCGCGTTGCAGTCCACGGGCACGAAGGGCCGGTCCTTGCGCAGGCTGTTGTAGTGGATCGCGCGCGCCACGAGCTCCTTGCCCGTGCCGTTCTCGCCGGTGAGCAGGACCGTGCTGTTGGTCGGCGCGCACTTGGCGATCAGGCGGTAGACCGCCTGCATGCGCGGGCTCGCGCCGATGATGTTCTCCAGGCGATAGCGCGAGCTGACCTCGCTCTTGAGCGTGAGGTTCTCCTGCAGCAGCCGGCGGCGCTCCAGGGCCCGCTCGACCGCGAGCCTGAGCTCGTCGGGCTCGAAGGGCTTGGACAGGTAGTCGAACGCGCCGAGCTTCATGGCGCGCACCGCGGTGTCGACCTGCGAAAGGCCGGTGATCATCACCACCTCGATGTCGGGGTGCGATTCCTTCACGCGCCGCAGCACCTCGATGCCGTCCATCTTCGGCATCATGACGTCGAGCACCAGCACGTCATGGCGGCCGTCGGCGATCCTCGCGAGCGCCTCGGCGCCGCTGTCCACGGCCTCGGCCTCGTGGCCGGTGCCCTCGAGCGCGCGCAGGCAGCTGCGCCGCACGATCTCCTCGTCGTCGACGATCAGCACGCGAGCGCTCATCGCGCGCCCCCGGCCGCCGCGGCCCGCGCATCGCCGGCGGGCGGCTCCAGCGGCAGGATGATGCGGAACGTGGAGCCCACGCCGACGGCGCTCTCGACCTCGATCGCGCCGCCGTGCGCCTCGACGATGCCGTGGCTGACCGAGAGCCCGAGGCCGGTGCCTTTGCCGACGCCCTTGGAGGTGAAGAAGGGATCGAAGATGCGCTTCAGGTTCTCCGGCGCAATGCCGCTGCCGGTGTCGGCGATCGAGACCTCGACCATCGGCACCGCCGGCGCGCCCGGCGCGGCGCTGCGCGGCTCCGGCACGCGCCGGCTGCGCACGGTGATGCGGCCCTTGCCGGCGATCGCGTGCTGCGCGTTGACGAGCACGTTCATGACGACCTGCTTGAGCAGGTCCTCGTCGATCCAGACGCGCGGCAGGCTCGCATCGAGCTCGAGCGCGATCTCGATGTCGTGCAGGTTGGCGGGCCGCTCGACGAGGCGCACCGTTTCCTCGACGAGGTGGTTCAGGTCGGCGAACTTCTTCTCGGGCGGCCGCTGGCGCGCGAAGTCGAGCAGGCGCCGGATGATCGTCGCGCAGCGCTTGGTCTCCTGGATCACGAGGTCGAGGTCCTCGGCGTCCTGGCTGCCGTCGGGCAGCTTCCGGCGGATCATGTGCGAGAAGGTGAGGATGCCCGTGAGCGGGTTGTTCAGCTCGTGCGCGATGCCGGCCGCGAGCAGGCCCACCGAGGCGAGCTTCTCGCGCTCGGCGGCGCCGGCTTCCGCGGCGCGCAGCTTGCGCGTGCGCTCCTCGACCTTCTGCTCGAGCTTGTGGGCCCATTCGGTGAGCTCGCGCCGCGACTCGTGCAGCGCGACGGTCATCGCGTTGAACGCGGCGGCGACCTGGCCGAACTCGTCGGCGCCGCGCACCGGGATCGACTGCTCGAGGTCCCCGTTCGCGAGCTTCTTCGCGCCCGCCTCGAGGTCGCGCAGCGGCACGTAGACCATGCGGTGCACGAGCATGCCGAGCGCCATCGCGGCCATCGCGATGAATCCCACGCCGAAGCCCACTACCTTGAGCGTATTGGCGCGCATGGTGCTGTCGATGTCGTCCAGCGAATAGGCGATGTCCAGCACGCCGAGCACCGACTGGTCCTTCTTGTGCGCGTGGCAGGCGGCGGTATAGCAGGAGAGCTCGTTGTGCACCGCGTCCATCGACGCGAGCAGCCGCCCGCCGCCGGGCGCGTCGTAGATGCGCCAGCGCGCATCGTGCGGCAGCTGCGCAAGCGGCTTCTCTCCCTGGTGGCAGAGATAGCAGCCCTCGGCCTGGCGGTCCACGATGCGGCCGCGCTCGGCGACGTCGGTGGTGTGGATGATGCGGCCTTCCTTGTTGAGGATCCGAACGCGCGCGATGCTCTCCAGGCGCGCCACGTCCTGGATGATCTGGTCGACGTAGGCGGGCTGGTTCTGCAGCATCGCGAAGCGCGTGCTGCGCTTGATCACGTCCGAGAGGCGCGAGAGGTGCGCGGCCGCCTCGTCGAGCAGCGCCGCGCGCTGGTACTGGATCACTGCGAACGTGAACGCGACCATCGCCACCGACAGGCCGACGGTGACGAACAGGGTGACCTTGAGCTTGAGGGACAGCGGGCGCATGCTCGATTCGGAGCCCGCCCGGCCGCTACCTTGCCGGCAGGCCGGCGTAGTGCGAGGCGAGGCTCTCGATCACCGTGTTGCCGTACGGCAGGCTCATGTTGTGCATCACCGTGCTCTGGCGCCGGTCGTCGCGGTAGGCGCGGATCGCCATCACGAGGTAGTCCCGGTCCTGGCCGGCGATCTTCGGCACCACCATCGCGGGGTTGTCCGCGGGCGCCGCGTGGCAGCGGTCGCACTTCTCCACCAGGTCCTGGACCATCGTCTGGCCCCGCTCGGTCGCGCCCGCCTTCTGGACCGCGTAGTAGGCCGCGATGTTCTGGATGTCCTTGTCGCCCAGGCCGGTGATGTAGAGGCGCATCTTCTCGCGCTTGCGCGTGGTCCGGTAGGCCTTGATCGCCTGCACGAGGTAGCCGTAGTCCTGGCCCGCCAGGTTCGGCGTCAGCGAATCGCCGCTGATGCCGTGCAGGCCGTGGCAGCCGCTGCAGACCGCGCTGAGGGCGGCGCCCGCGGAGGGATCGCCGCCGACGGGCACGGGCTTCTCGGCGCGCGCGTGCGAGGCGAAGTAGATCGACACGGCCTCGATGTCCGACGGCGACAGGCTGCGCATCACCGCGTGCATCGGCGAGGACTTGCGCTCGCCGCTGACGTACTCCTGCAGCGCGGTCGCCAGGTATTGCGCCTGCTGGCCGGCGAGGCTCGGGATGCCGGGCGCCGTGCCGTTGCCGTCCTCGCCATGGCACTTCGCGCAGGCCGCGGCGCGCGCCTTTCCGGTCTCGTAGGGGGAGGCCTGCGCCACGGGCTTGGCCGGCACGATGCCGCTCGCCGGCAGGCCGGCGTAGTACGCAGCGACGTTGCGGATGTCGGCCTCGCCCATGCGCTCGGTGATCACCTTGAGCGCCGCGTGGCCTCGCTTGCCTTCCTTGTACGCCTTCAGCGAAGCGAGCAGGTAGCGCTCGTTCTGCGCGGCGAGGTGCGGCACGCCGGGCGCGACGCTGCCGCCGTCGAGGCCGTGGCAGCCCTTGCATTGCGCCTCGGCGAGCGCCTTGCCGGCCTTCGTGTCCGCCGGCGTGGGCGCGGTGACGGATTTCGCGGGCGGCGCTTTCGCCGCCGTCTGCTCGCGCTCGCCGCAGGCGGCGAGCAGCGCCAGGCTCGCAAGGACGATCAGCATTCGGTTCATGGCGGCCTCCTGCGGCGGCGCGATCAGCCCACGTCGCTGCGATCATGCGCTTTCCGGCCGGCGATGGCGGCCGGCGGGCGCGCGAACCACATCTGGTACATGGACACGAACCACATGAAGGCGAACGACAGGCCGATGATGCCGCCCGCGATCATCACCACCCAGGCGAACGGGTTGTAGAGCTTGGTGAAGTACCACGAGCTCACGTCGGCCACCAGGCCGATGAACGGCATCACCATCACCGCGCACTTGAACCAGACCGGGCGCACGTAGGCGTGGCTGAAGATCGTGCCCATCATGAAGAAGATGAAGGTGATGCCGAACAGGTGGATGTGCGACACGCGCACCAGCGTGAATACGCCGGTGCCGGTGTCGGTCTCGGTCACCTTGTGCACGTTGTCGTAGCCGTTCAGGTTCGGCAGGTTGGGGTTGCTGCCGTCGTGGCAGGCCATGCAGCGCTTGTCGAGGATCGGCCGGATGCCGGCCTCGAACTTGGTGCGGTCGGCGCCTTCCTGCAGCCAGCCGAGGATCGTGGCGCGTTCCTCGAACGGCAGCATCACCGACATCGAGCCGCGCAGCGCGCCCTCCAGTCGCGAGCCCTTGCCGGTGCCGCTGTAGCCGATCACGATGTCCTCGTAGCTGAGCGTCTTCGGATTGCCGTCCTTGCCGGCGTAGGTGTGGAAGATCAGGATCAGCGCGAACAGGTAGGCCAGGCCGAACACGAGCAGCACGGCGGTATAGAGCACGCGCACGCTCGAGGGCAGCTCGGAGAAGTGGTGGTACAGCGGGTGGACGGGAGCCTCGGTCACGGTCGTTTCCTCTCTTGCGGGCGCGGCTATTTCGCGGGCAGCGGGACGAAGGTGATGGCGCGCGCCGTCTGGCGGGAGTAGTACGCGGCGAGATCCTTGATCTCGGCGTCGCTGAGCACCGAGGTCATCGCCGCCATTGCCGCGCTCTTGCGCGCCCCGGTGTGGTAGGTGGCGAGGACTTGCTCCAGCCAGTCCGCGCGCTGCGCCGCGATCGCCGGCACCACCGGATCGATGCTGTTGCCGTTGATGCCGTGGCAGCGGTCGCAGCGGTCGGTCAGCTCCGAGAGCGCGAGCGGCTTGCGCACCTTGGGCGCCTGCGGCTGCTCGGCGGCGTAGAAGGCGGCGAGGTTCTTCATCATCTTGTCGTCCAGCGACGCCGCGAGGCCCTTCATGGTCTCGTCCTTGCGCGCGCCGTCCTTGTAGGCGCGCAAGGCGGTGGCGAGGTACTGCGCATCCTGGCCCGCGAGGCTCGGGGTCGCGGGGTCCGGCGCGACGCCCCTGTCGCCGTGGCAGCCCGCGCAGGCGGCGGCCGCGGCCTTACCCGCGCTCGCATCGCCCGCGGCCGGCGTGCCCGCGCGCGCCGGCTTCTGCAGCGCGTAGTAGAGCGCGATGTTGGCGAGGTCGGCGTCGCTCGCGGCCGCGACCATGGACTTCATGGTCTCGTCCTTGCGCTGGCCCGACTTGTACGCGCTCGCCGCGGCGGTGAAGTATTTCGGGTCGAAGCCGACGAGGCTGGGCGCGCCGG
>DATIYN010000165.1:0-4903 GCA_035517595.1 Burkholderiales bacterium | reverse complement strand
TGCCGCGGGCCTCGAGAAGTACTGGGAGGAAGGCGCGCACTCGCTGCGCGACTGCCCGAACGTCGTCGACATCCGCAACATTGGCCTCATCGCGGCGATCGAGCTCGCGCCGCGGCCGGGCGCCCCGAGCGCGCGCGGCCTGGAAGCGCACGTCAAAGCCTTCGAAAAGGGCTGCTACATGCGCGTGAGCGGCGACACCATCGCGCTCGCGCCGCCGCTCATCGTGCAGAAAGCCGAGATCGACCAGCTGTTCGGCACGGCGCGCGAGGTGCTGAAGGCGCTCGCCTAGGAAAAGAGAAGGGGCGCCGCAGCGCCCCTTCTCCAGGCCCCCGTCTTGGCGCGGGGTATTGCAGCAGACGTTGCGAGGCTTGCGGCTTCGCGCCTCTTCCTATTTGACCGCGGCGTGCACCACGCCCAGGCGCCGGCCGCGCGCCTGCAGCTTCAGGCGCGGCGGCGTGACGAGGTCGCGGATGAAGTTGGGCAGCGCGAACACGCCCTCGTGGGTCTCGCCGTTGTAGAACCGCAGGTCCTGGAGCTTGCGCTGCTCGATGCGCCGGTCGATCTCGTCGGCGGTGAAGGACTTCGGGTCCAGCTTGTCGGAGCACACCGCCATCGCCCATTGCGCGCCGTACAGCGGCACGTACATCGTGTACGGGCGCACGATGCGGAAGATGCCGTTCAGGCGCTGGGCGAGCTCGCCGACGCGCTCGGGCCGGGCCACCGGCGCGCCGAGGTGCAGGACGAGCGCGCCGCCGAGCGCGAGCGCGGCGCGGCAGTGCTGCAGGAATTCCACCGAGAGCAGCGGCGCTGCGGCGCCGGCCGGCGCGTGCTCGTCGAGCACGATGAGGTCGTAGCGCTCGTGCGTCTCGCGCACGAACTTGACGCCGTCCGCGAGCGCGATGCGCAGCTTCGGATGGTCGAAGGCGCCGCGGTGCACCGCGAACAGCTGCTCCTTCGCGATGCGGAGCAGCTCTTCGTCGATCTCGCACAGCGTCACCTGCTCGATCGAGGGATGCTTGAGCGCTTCCTCCGCGGCGCCGCCGTCGCCGCCGCCGACGATCAGCACCTTCTTCGGTGCCAGGTGCGCGCTGAGCGCCGGGTGCACCAGGTTCTCGTGGCAGATGAACTCCTCGCGCTCGGAGGTCAGGTTGCAGCCGTCCAGGCGGAACACGCGGCCGTAGTGCGGTGTGTCGAAGACCGCGAGCTTGTGAAACCGGGTCTGCCATGCGCCGGCCTGGCGCGCGGCCTGGACGTAGAAGCCGGTGGATTCGTTGAGCGGCTCCATGAGGAGCTGTTCGCCGCCCGCGATCCCGTCGTTCATGCGCGCGGCCCCCTGAAAAAGCGAAGGCGCAACCCTCTGCCAAATTTTCCGGGCTGCGCCTTGGCGTCACCGCAAAGCGGTGCACTACTGTGTTCGTCCGCTTCGTTCAATTCTTATTGTGTCCCTCTTCGCTGCGCATCTCGCCGACCACCGCGTCGATCAACCTGCGCGCGATGGAGATTCTGCTCGGAAGTTTCGGCAATTGCAATACATCGAACCAGCGGGCGTCCTCGATTTCTCCGGCCTGCGGGCGGATCTCGCCGCCCGCCCAGTCGCACACGAACGCGATCATCAGCGAGTTCGGGAACGGCCAGGGCTGGCTCGCGAAGTAGCGGATTCGCGACACCTGCACGCCGACCTCCTCCTCGACCTCGCGCGCGAGGCACTGCTCGAGCGTCTCGCCCGGTTCGGCGAAGCCGGCCAGCGCGCTGTACATGCCGGGCGGGAAGTGCGGGCCGCGCCCGAGCAGGATCTCGCGCTCGCGCCGCACCAGCGCCATCACCGCCGGCGCGATGCGCGGGTAGGCGGTCAGCCGGCAGGACGGGCAGACGCGGGCGCGCTCCCCGGCCTTCGCCTCGGTCGGCGCGCCGCAGCGCCCGCAGTAGCGGTGGTGGCGGTCCCAGTCGAGGAGCTGAATGGCGCGGCCGGCGAGCGCGAAATGGGCGTCGTCGAGCACCGAGAACAGCGTCCGCAGGCCCTCCCAGCCATACCCGGGCGGAAGCGCGCCGAGCTCGCGCGGTGCCTGCGCTGCCCAGCAGGCAATCCCCCCCAGAGCCCCTAGATATAGGGCCTCGACGGGATCGAACCACAAGCCATTGTTGTTTTTTAGCAACGGCAACCTCGCCCAGCTGGGCCGCGCGGGCACCCTCAGATCGCCCGAGGGATGCGGGCTGGGCGGGCCGAGCTCGACGAGGAGGCGGTCGGCCTGGAACACGAACCAGAACGCCTGCTCCGAAGCCTCCGGCGCCGACACGCCGGCGGCGAATTGCGCGGGGCTGTTGAAAGGCATCTCGACCATGGACCGATTATAGAAAGAAGCTGCGTCGGCGAACTCGCTCGGTGAGTTCGCTCCTTTATAATTCGCGCCTCTTGCGCATTTCTTGATCCGGCTCCGCCGACCGTCGCGGCCATGCTTCCTCCCGCACCCGAACACGACATGGCCAACGCGCTGCGCGCGCTGGCGATGGATGCGGTGCAGGCGGCGAATTCAGGGCACCCGGGCATGCCGATGGGCATGGCCGAGATCGCGGTGGCGCTCTGGCACCGGAACCTGCAGCACAACCCGGCCAATCCGGCCTGGCCGAACCGCGATCGCTTCGTGCTCTCGAACGGTCACGGCTCGATGCTGCTGTACGCGCTGCTGCATCTCACGGGCTACGACCTGCCGCTCGCCGAGCTCAAGCGCTTTCGCCAGCTCGGCTCGAAGACGCCGGGACACCCGGAGCGCGGCCTCGCGCCCGGCGTCGAGACCACCACCGGGCCGCTCGGCCAGGGCATCGCGAACGCCGTCGGCATGGCGATCGCCGAGCGCCTGCTCGCGGCCGAATTCAACCGGCCCGGCCACGGCATCGTCGACCATCGCAGCTACGTGTTCCTCGGCGACGGCTGCATGATGGAAGGGGTGTCGCACGAGGCCTGCGCGCTGGCGGGCACTTTGGGCCTCTCCAAACTGATCGCCGTCTACGACGACAACGGCATCTCGATCGACTCGGAGAAGGGCAGCATCCGGCAGTGGTACACGGACGACGTGCGCCGGCGCTTCGAGTCCTACGGCTGGCAGGTGATCGCGGGCGTCGACGGCCACGATATCGAGGCGGTCGATCGCGCGCTCGGGAAGGCGAGGCGCGAGTCGAAGCGCGCGGGCGGGCGTCCCACGCTGATCTGCGCGAATACCATCATCGGCAAGGGCGCGCCGACCAAGGCCAACACCGGCGCCGCGCACGGCGCGCCGCTCGGCGAAAAGGAAGTCGCCGCCACGCGCGCGGCGATCGGCTGGAACTACCCGGCCTTCGAGGTGCCCGACGGCGTGCGCCTGGGCTGGAACGCGCTCGAGCGCGGCCGGCGCGCCGAGCGGCGCTGGAAGCGCGCCTTCGGCGCCTACGAGAAGGCGCATCCGGAGCTTGCACGGGAGTTCCTGCGCAGGATGAAAGGGGATTTGCCTTCGAATTTTTCGGTCCTGATGGAGTCCTACATCAAGGATACGAACCTGAAGGCGGAAACCGTCGCCACCCGCAAGGCTTCGCAGAACGCGCTCGAAGTCCTCGTGCCCGCGCTGCCCGAGCTGGTGGGCGGCTCGGCCGACCTCGCCGGCTCGAACCTGACCATCGTCAAGGGGTCGAAGTCGATCGGCAAGGAAGAAGGCGGCAACTATCTCTTCTACGGCGTGCGCGAATTCGGCATGGGCGCGGTGATGAACGGCCTAGCGCTGCACGGCGGCTGCATTCCGTACGGCGGCACCTTCCTCGTCTTTTCCGACTACATGCGCAGCTCGGTGCGCATGGCGGCGCTGATGGGCCTGCGCACGATCTATGTGTTCACGCACGACTCGATCGGGCTGGGCGAGGACGGTCCGACGCACCAGCCGATCGAGCATGCCGCGTCGCTGCGCCTGATCCCGAACCTGGACGTTTGGCGTCCCTGCGATACGCTGGAGACCGCGATCGCCTGGACGGCGGCTCTGCAGCGGAAAAATGGACCGACGGCACTGCTTCTGTCCCGGCAGAACCTTCCCTTTGAAAAAAGGGATGAGCAGACAAGAAATCAAATTCAAAAAGGCGGCTATGTCCTCAGCGATGCGCCGGGCGCGAAGGCCGTGATCATCGCCACGGGCTCCGAAGTGCAGCTCGCGCTCGCGGCGCAGAAGCTGCTCGATTTCCCGGTGCGCGTCGTGTCCCTGCCTTCGACGAGCGCGTTCGACCGGCAGGACGAGGGCTACCGCGCGAGCGTGCTGCCGAAGCACCTGCCGCGCGTCGCGGTCGAGTCGGGCGTCACGGACTACTGGAGGAAGTATGTCGGCTCGGTCGACGACCCGCAGGGCGCGGTGATCGGCATCGACCGCTTCGGCGAATCGGCGCCGGCGGGAGAGTTGTTCAAGCACTTCGGCCTCACGCCGGAGAATGTCGCAAAGGCGGTCAGGAGCGTAGTCAAATGACGATCAAGGTAGCCATCAACGGATTCGGCCGCATCGGCCGCAACACGCTGCGCGCGTTCTACGAGAGCGCGAAGAAGCACGACCTGCAGTTCGTCGCGATCAACGACCTCGCCGACGCGAAGACCAACGCGCACCTGCTCAGGTACGACACCGCGCACGGCAAGTTCAAGGGCACGGTGGAAGTGAGCGGCGGCGCGATGAAGGTCAACGGCCAGGAGATCCAGGTCTGCGCCGAGCGCGATCCGGCCAGGCTGCCCTGGAAGGCACTCGGCGTCGACGTGGTGCTGGAGTGCACGGGCCTGTTCACGAGCAAGGCGAAGGCCGGCGCGCACCTCGCGGCCGGCGCGAAAAAGGTGATCATCTCCGCGCCCGGCGCATCGCTGAGGACATAGCCGCCTTTTTGAATTTGATTTCTTGTCTGCTCATCCCTT
>DATIYN010000164.1:0-3864 GCA_035517595.1 Burkholderiales bacterium | reverse complement strand
CCGATCAACATCTGGAACGACCACACCGACGCGATGAGCCAGCGCGACTGCGGCTGGATCCAGCTGTTCGCCGAGAACAACCAGGAGGCGCTCGACCTGCACATCCAGGCCTTCCGCCTCGGCGAGGAGCTGTCGCTGCCGGTGATGGTCTGCATGGACGGCTTCATCCTCACGCATGCCTACGAGCGCGTCGACGTGCCCTCGCAGGCGCAGGTGGACGCCTGGCTGCCGCGCTTCGAGCCGCGCCAGGTGCTCGACCCCGCGGAGCCGGTCTCGATCGGCGCGATGGTCGGCCCCGAGGCCTTCATGGAGGTGCGCTACCTCGCGCACGCCAAGCAGATGAAGGCGCTCGAGCTGATCCCCGGCTGGGCCGACGAGTTCCGCGCTGCCTTCGGGCGTGACAGCGGCGGCCTGCTGCACCGCTACCGCACCGAGGATGCCGACACGATCGTGGTCGCGCTGGGCTCGGTCCTCGGCACGATCAAGGACACGGTGGACCAGCTGCGCCGCGACGGCATGAAGATCGGCGTGCTCGGCATCACCTGCTTCCGCCCCTGGCCGATGGCGGCGGTGCGCGCCGCGCTCGGGCGCGCGCAGCGCGTGGTGGTCCTCGAGAAGAGCCTCGCGGTAGGGCTGGGCGGCATCGTGTCGTCGAACGTGCGCACCTCGTTCACCGGCGACGCCGACGCGGTGCATGCGGTGATCGCGGGCCTGGGCGGCCGCGCGATCACGCGCGCGTCGCTTGCGCGCATGCTGCGCGACGCGGTCGCGGGGCGCCTCGAGCCGCTGACCTTCCTCGACCTCGACCAGCCGCTCGTCGAGCGCGCGCTCGCGCGCGAGCGCGAGCAGCGCCGCTCGGGGCCGATCGCCGAGAACATCCTGCGCGACCTCGGCGTGGTCGCCGCGCGCCCGGGCTGAGCGAGCGCGCCATGGCCTTCCAGCCGGTCAAGTTCTACCAGACGGGCACCTTCACGGTGGGCAACCGGCTGCTCGCGCCCGAGGAGCGCTCGGTGCAGGCCAACATGCGCCGCACCAACTCGCTCAATTCCGGCCACCGCGCCTGCCAGGGCTGCGGCGAGGCGCTCGGCGCGCGCTACGCGATCGACGCGGCGATGGAGGCGACGCAGCGCCGGCTGATTGCGGCGAACGCGACCGGATGCCTCGAGGTCTTCTCTACGCCCTATCCCGAGACCTCGTGGCAGATCCCCTGGATCCATTCGCTGTTCGGCAACGCCGCGGCGGTGGCCACCGGCATCGCCGCGGCCATGCGCGTGAAAGGGCGCAGCGAGGTGCGCGTGATCGCGCAGGGCGGCGACGGCGGCACCACCGACATCGGCTTCGGCTGCCTGTCGGGCATGTTCGAGCGCAACGACGACGTGCTCTACGTCTGCTACGACAACGAGGCGTACATGAACACGGGCGTGCAGCGCTCCTCGGCCACTCCGCCCGCGGCGCGCACCGCGACCACGATGGCGGTCGGGCCCGAGCCGGGCAACGTGTTCGGCCAGGGCAAGGACCTTCCCAGGATCGCGATCGCGCACGGCATCCCGTACGTCGCGACCGCGACGGTCGCGGAGCTGCGCGACCTGGAAGCGAAGGTGCGCCGCGCGATGCAGTTCCGCGGCGCGCGCTACATCCACATCTTCGTGCCCTGCCCGCTCGGCTGGGGGCACGCCTCGGACCAGACGATCCGGATCTCGCGGCTCGCGAAGGAAACCGGGCTGTTCCCGGTGTTCGAGGCGGTCGAGGGCGAAGTCGCCTCGGTCTCGAAGATCCGCCGCAAGCTGCCTGTGACCGAGTATCTGAAGCCGCAGCGCCGCTTCGCGCATCTTTTCTCTCCGGAATTGAAGACGGGGGTCATCGCGCGGATCCAGGCCATCGCGGACCGCAACATTCGCCGCTACGGCCTGCTCGGGGCCGAAGGACTGCTGCCGTGATGCGCAAGCCCTTCGCGATCACGCTCGACCCAGGCTCCAGCCTCGCCAACCACACCGGCACCTGGCGTACGCTGCGCCCGGAGTACGTCGACCGACTGCCGCCGTGCAACGGCGCCTGCCCGGCGGGCGAGAATATCCAGGGCTGGCTCTACCACGCGGAGTCGGGCGACTACGAGGCGGCCTGGCGCCTGCTCACGCAGGACAATCCGCTGCCCGCGGTGATGGGACGCGTCTGCTACCACCCTTGCGAGACCTCCTGCAACCGCGCGGGCCTGGATAGCGCCGTCGGCATCAACTCGGTCGAGCGCTTCCTCGGCGACGAGGCGATCAGGCGCGGTTGGCGGTTTGCCGTTCCCGATTTTTCATCCGGGAAAAGAATTCTCGTCGTCGGCGCGGGTCCTTCGGGCCTGTCTGCCGCCTATCACCTGGCGCGCCTCGGGCACGCGGTCGAGATCCACGAGGCCGGCCCGCTCGCCGGCGGCATGATGCGCTTCGGCATCCCGAAGTACCGGTTGCCGCGCGACGTGCTCGATGCCGAGGTGAAGCGCATCCTCGATCTGGGCGTGGTTCTGAAGTTGAATTCAAAAATCGACTCCATCAAGGAAACCATGCAGCTCGGTCGCTTTGATGCAGCCTTCCTCGCGGTCGGCGCGCACATCGCCAAGCGCGCCTACATCCCCGCCGGCGCGGCGTCCAGGATCCTCGACGCGGTCTCGGTGCTGCGCTCGATGGAGGGCGAAGACCGGCCGCTGCTGGGACGGCGCGTAGTGGTGTACGGCGGCGGCAACACCGCGATCGACGTCGCGCGCACGGCCAAGCGCCTCGGCGCCGAAGAGGCGGTCATCGTCTACCGGCGCACGCGCGAGAGGATGCCGGCGCACGACATCGAGGTCGAGGAGGCGCTGCAGGAGGGCGTGCTCATCAAGTGGCTCTCGACGATCCGGCAGGCGAACGAGGCCTCGATCACCGTGGAGAGGATGGCGCTCGACGAGAAGGGCTTTCCGCAGCCCACGGGCGAGCTGGAGACGCTCGCGGCCGACGCGGTGGTGCTCGCGCTCGGCCAGGACGTGGACCTGTCGCTGCTGAACGGCGTGCCCGGGCTGGCGGTCGAGGACGGCGTGGTGCGCGTCGGTCCGAACATGATGACCGGGCACGCGGGCATCTTCGCCGGCGGCGACATGGTGCCCGCCGAGCGCACGGTCACCGTGGCGGTCGGCCACGGCAAGAAGGCGGCCCGACATATCGACGCGTGGCTGAAGGGCAGCGCCTACGCGACGGCAGCGAAGCACGAAGCGGCGACGTTCGACAAACTGAATCCCTGGTATTACTCGGATGCGCCCAAGAGCGTGCGCCCGGTGCTCGACCTCGTGCGCCGCCAGTCGACCTTCGACGAGGTCGTGAAGGGCCTGGACGAGTCGAACGCGCAGTACGAGGCGCGCCGCTGCCTGTCCTGCGGCAACTGCTTCGAATGCGACAACTGCTACGGCGTGTGCCCGGACAACGCGGTGATCAAGCTCGGGCCCGGCAGGCGCTTCCAGTTCAACTACGACTACTGCAAGGGCTGCGGCCTGTGCGTCGCCGAATGCCCCTGCGGAGCGATCAAGATGGTTGCGGAGGAAATATGACGATGCGTACCACGGTGGCGGCGCGCGGCCTGCAAGTGCTGCGCGACCCGCTGCTCAACAAGGGCACTGCGTTCACGGAAAAGGAGCGCTACAAGCTCGGGCTGCGCGGCCTGCTGCCGCCGCGGGTGCACAGCCAGGAGGAGCAGGCGCAGCGCTTCCTCGCGCACCTGCGCGCGCTGCCCAACGCGCTGGAGAAGTTCATCGACCTGAACGCGCTGCACGACCGCAACGAGGCGCTGTTCTTCCGCGTCATCGCCGACAACCCGGACGAGATCATGCCGCTGATCTACACGCCGACCGTG
>DATIYN010000163.1:0-9242 GCA_035517595.1 Burkholderiales bacterium | reverse complement strand
CTGCTGGAGATCGAGTACCTGGACATCGTGCCGGAGCGCTACGGCTGGACGCGCTTCGCGCCGGGCGGCGGGTTCCTGCCGGACCTGTTCGACTATCACTTCGTCGCGCACTGGGACATCACGCCGGAATACGCGACGTCGCCGCAGCTGCCGGGCGTTCGCATTCCAAATGGCGCGTTCATGGGGACGGCGGGAGTGGCGCCGTCGCACGAGCAGCTCAAGAAGTGGAACGCCAGGGAAATAGAGCTGCTGCAGCGGGGCGGGCGGGTGTTTCCGCCGACCGAGGCTTCAGCGGTGCCGGCGGGCGGGAAGGTGGCGAAGGAGGGCCTGCGCACGATTCCGCCGCGCGAGAACTGCGGCAACGCGGACGTGAAGCAACTCACCAGGGGCTCGAAGCTCTTCGTGCCGGTGTCTGTGCCGGGCGCGCTGTATTCGGTGGGCGACGGGCACTACGCGCAAGGCGATTCGGAGTGCTGCGGCACGGCAATCGAGATGGGCGCGACTGCCGTCGTGCAATTTAAGCTCCACAAGGACGAGGCGAGACAAAAGAAGATCGTCTGGCCCCGCTTCTGGCACCGGGGAGCGACGCAGGGGCCGGAAATCGCCACGATGGGCATGCCGATCGCGGCGGACGGCCGGAACGAGAACTGCGACATCACGCTTGCCTCGCGCAACGCGGTGCTCGAGATGATCCAGCTGTTGCAAGAGAGAGGCTGGACGCGCGAGCAGGCTTACGTGATCTGCAGCGTGGCGGTGGACCTGCGCGTGTCGAACGTGGTCGACGTGCCGAACGTCACTGTGTCGGCGTTCCTGCCCGAAGACATATTCGTCCGCTAGCCCGCTACGGCACTTGCGGACGGGCGATCGAGATCGCCGGGTCGAATTTGCCCGCGACCGTAGGGCTCTGGTTGCTGAGCGTTTCGCGCCGGACTTGTTCCGAGAGGTAGGGGATCAGCTCGCCGAGGGTCACGCGGCTGTCGCGGTTGTAGTCCGCCTGCCCCTTGAGGCCTTCCAGCAGGAAGTAGGTGAAGACGCCGTGGCCGCCGCCGAATTTTTCGCCTTCGGCGGAGAATTGGCGCTCGTCGGAGGCGCTGATCACGGCGATCCCGTCGCCGACCTTGGAGAGGCTCTGGATGCCGGACGAGATCGGGTTCGACGGCGTCGTGCCGGCAGACCTGCGGGCGATGTCGAAGCTGGCGCCGACGCCTCCGGAATGGCAGGCATCGGCGATGACGACGACGCGCTTGGCCTTGATGAAGCGCTTGAGCGCGGTCTCGATGTCCCACATCGGAAAGCCGGTGGCCGCCACGTTGTCGTAGCGCGTGTCGTTGGGCAGGAGGAAGAGGTTCTGCGCGCTGTCGGGCGAATCGGGCGAGCCGTGGCCCGCGAAGTAGATGAGGATCACGTCCTCCGCGATCGCCTGGCGCAGCCAGTTGAAGAGGGCGTCCTTCATGTTGGCGGCAGTCGCCTCGCGGTCGAGCAGCAGCTTCACCCTGGACGGGGCGTAGCGGCCTCCGTTGGGGTCCACCAGCCAGTCGTAGATCGCCTTAGCGTCCGCCGTCGCGTATCGCAGCGACGGGATCCGGCTGTCGGCGTATTCGGACACGCCGATGACCACCGCCCAGTACTGGGCCCTCGAATCCTGGGCAGTCGCTACCGGAGGCTCTGAAACGGCCGGCGGCATCGCCGCACTTTCTGCGGCGGCAGGCTGCCTTGAGGGTGCGGATGCTGGCGCGGCTGCTGCAGCGGCTTGGACGAGCTTGATGCTCGCGGTCACCTGGCCGGTGTTGTCCCAAGCCCAGCCGGGACCGTCGTTCATGCGGAAGTACAAGGTTCCCTCGCGGGGTGCCTCGAACTCGAGCATGTCGCCCACGGCGAAGGGCGCGCCGTCCTGGCCGATTTTCGCGATGAGCGTCTGGAAGCTGAATCCCCGGACGATCGGCATGTTCAACGGGCTGGGAAAGCAAAGCAGGGTATGGACGTTCTTGCCGTCCGGCCCCGAACGGTTGCAGAAGCCGCCGGCCTGCCACTCGCCCTTGGCATCGATGCGGTAAAGCTGGCCTTCGCGCACGAGTACGCCGCTGCTCTGCCAGCGCTCCTCGGCGCCCACGACCTTCGCGCTGCGTTCCTGGCCCGCGGCGAGCTCGCGCGCGCGCGGCTCATCGAGATGGCCGATTCCCTGCTTGTCGGCAGTGGGGTCCGAAGGCGCGCGCGCGGAGGGATCGCGCGCCAGCGTTTCGGCGCTGCCGAGGGAAACCGCCGCAGCCAGGGCGACGACCCAGCAAAGAAGCCGCCGAAACGGACGAGTCGTTTCCATGGTCTCTGGCCAGAAATCCTCCCGGATACTCTGTCCGCCCGCCGCGTGCGCCGTATTGACCCACGTCATACCTCGCAGCCGCGGCGCGCCGAGAATCAAATCCCGTGCTGAAGGCGAATCAGTTCCTGCAGCTCCTCGTCGTCGTGGCGCTCGCCTGCGCGGTCGCCGTGGGCACGGAGCGCACGAACTGGGGCCGTTCGCTCGAGACGTTCTATTCGGACTACTGGCACATCCTCGCCGGCGTGCGCTACCGGCCGGCGCACACGGCGGTGGTCTCGGTGGACGACGAGACGCTCCTCGCGCTCAAGGACGACCCGATGGCGTTCTGGGCGCCGCATTTCGGCAAGGCGATCGACGCGCTCCGGCAGGCCGGCGCCAGGGTCGTCGGCCTCGACGTGCTCTACCAGGTCAGCTCCGAGGGCTGGCTGCGGAAGCTCGATCTGCCGGACAGCGAGATTTCGCGCAGCTACGACGCGCCGCTGCGCGCCGCGCTCGCCTCCGGCGACACGATCCTGATCACCCACCTCGTAGAGCGGAAGGGCGGGGGCCTGGAACTGCTCACGCCGCCGCCGGACCAGCTCCTGCTGCTGCCCGGCGGGCTGAGCGACCTGGGCATCGCCAACCTCCAGCCGGACGGCGACGCGCGCGTCCGGCAATTCCTTCCCGTCGCGGACCCGGATCCCGGCAAGGCCGGCGCGAGCTTCGCGCTGCAGCTCGCGCTTCGCGCCGCCGGCAAGGATCCGCTCGCGCGCGAATGGGAGATCGCCGGGCGGCGCCTGAAGCGGGAGGTCCGCCCGCTGAACATCGGCTACACGGGCCCGCCGGGCACGATCCCGACCTTGTCGATGCAGGTCCTTCTGCAGCCGCAGGCGCTCGCGGACCCCGCGGTGCGCGCGCTCAAGGGCAAGGTCGTGATCGTCTCGGCCGACAACACGGGCAATGCCGACCGGCATTTCACGCCGTATTCGCGCGGCGCGAACGCGGCGCAGATGGCCGGCGGGGAGATTCACGCCAACATCGTAGAGACGATCCTCTCGGGCCGATTCCCGGCGACGCTGCCCCTGGCGGCGGAGCTGGCCTGGCTGGTGTCGTTGGTTGCGCTGGCGACCCTGCTGTTCCTGAAGCTGCCGGTGCGCTGGAGCGCGGCGTTCGCCGCCGGCATGGTCGCGATCGTCCCGCTGCCCGCGTTCGCCGCCTTCGGCTTCGATCTGCTCGTTCCGGTCTTCGAGCCCCAGCTGGCGCTAGCGGCGGCGTTCCTGATGACGCTGTTCTTCCGGCTCACCGGCGAGGAGCGCGAGCGGGCGCGGATCCGGCAGATGTTCGGCCGCTACGTCTCCGACGAGGTGGTGGCGAAGCTCCTGTCGGACCGCCGCCGGCCGGAGCTCGGCGGCGAGGCGCTCACGGTGACCGTGCTCTTCTCGGACATCCGCAATTTCACGACCATTTCCGAGAAGCTCGACGCGCGCGACGTGGTGGAAATGCTGAACGCGTACTTCACGCGCGTGTGCGAGCCGATCCTCGCGCAGGGCGGCACCGTAGACAAGTACATCGGCGACGCGGTCATGGCCGTGTTCGGCTCGCCGGTGCAGTACCCGGACCACGCGCGCCGCGCGCTGCGCGCCGCGCTCGGCATGGCGAAGGCGGCCTCCGAGTTCAGGCAATGGATGGCCGCGCGCTTTCCGGGCCGGCAGCTGCCAGAATTCGGCATCGGCGTCGGCGTGAACACGGGCGAGGCGGTGATCGGCGACATCGGCACGCCCAGGCGCAAGGAGTTCACCGCCATCGGCGATACCGTGAACGCGGCCTCGCGGCTCGAGGGCGCTACGAAGGAACTGCACTGCGTGATCCTGGCGGCGGAATCCACGGTGCGGGCGGCGGGGCAAGGCGTGAAGACCGGCAGAAGCGACGAGATCAAGGTGAAAGGCAAGACCGAGCCGATCGGGGTGCACGAGATCGTGGATCTCGCGGACTGAACGGCGGCGGCAAGGAGAAGACCGATGCGTCATGGACTGTTGGTGGCTTTGGCGCTGGCGAGCGGCGCGGCATTTGCGCAGGGCGCGGACGTGGGCCTGGTCAACCTGGTGTCCGGCGAGGTGACCTACGCTCCCGCCGTGGGCGCGCCGGCGGCCGTGAAGGCGTTCATGAAGGTTCGCGAGGGCGACCGCATCGACGTGCGTGCCGGCGCCCAGGTGAGGGTGGTGTTCTTCGAGCGCGCGAGCCAGGAGCGCTGGACCGGGCCCGCGAGTTTCCGGGCAACGCGGGCGGGCAGCGCGCCGATTTCGGGAACGCCTGCCGAGGTGACCAAGCTGCCCGCGGGCGTGCCGCAGCGCATCGCGCAGGTTCCGGAGCTCCTGCAGTACGCGCGGCTCGGGGGAATACAAGTCCGCGGCGGCCTCATGCGGCAACCGGCGCCGAGCGCGGAGCAGCTGGAGAGCATTCGTGCGGCGCGTGAAGCGTATTCGCGCATGCTCGAGGATCTCCCGGCGGACGACATCACGCCCGAGCTCTTCCTCTACGCGGCCCTCTACGAGCACCAGAGGTACGACGACATGAAGGCCGTGGTCGCCGACATGCGGCGCAAGCAGCCTGATAGCGAGGAGGTCAAGGTGCTCGAAGCCTGGGTGGCCGAGCGTGCGTCCAGATAGGAAACGGCCCGAAACGCGCCGGTAACGCTGGAGCAGCGCGAGGGGCGCTATCATCGGCGCTCGATCCAAGGAGATCGCGATGAGCGTCGCGCGCGGCTGGCAGTTCTTCATGCATCCGGGGCCCACCAACATCCCGCTGCGGGTGCTGCACGCGATGGCCAGGCCGGCGGTGGATTTCACGGGGCCGGAGTTCGTCGCGCTGCGCGACCGGTCGCTGGAACGGCTCAAGGGGATCCTCAAGACGCGGCAGGGCTTCGTCGTCGCGTACGCGGCCTCGGGCCACGGCGCCTGGGACGCGAGCATCGCCAACCTCTTTTCGCCCGGCGACAAGGTGCTGGTGTGCATGGCGGGCTACTTTTCCGAGAACTGGGCCACCACGGCGCGGCAGTACGGGCTCGAGGTCGAGGTCGTGCAGGCGCCCGAGCGGCGGGCGGTGAATCCGGAGGCGGTGGCCGAGCGGCTCGCGGCGGACGTGCAGGGAAAAATCAAAGCGGTCATGATCGTGCAGAACGAGACCGCGACCGGGATGCGCCATCCAGTGGCCGAGGTGCGCGCGGCGATGAACCGCGTGCGCCATCCGGCGCTCTACCTGGTGGACACGATCTCGTCGCTCGCTTCGTACGACTTCCGCATGGACGAGTGGGGCGTGGACCTGGTGATCGGCGGCTCGCAGAAGGGCCTGATGCTGCCGCCGGGCATGTCGTTCACCGCGATCAACGCGCGCGCCTGGGAGGCGGCGCAGAAGGCGCGCAACCCGCGCCGCTACTGGGACTGGCGCACGATGGTGGAGGACGGCCGCCAGGTGCGCTTCTGCGGCACGGCGCCGATCGCGTTCTTCTACGGGCTCGAGGCCTCGCTCGACATGATCGAGGAGGAAGGGCTGGAGAACGTGTTCGCGCGCCACCGGCGCCTGGCGCAGGCCACGCGCGCCTGCGTGAAGGCCTGGGGCGCAGTTTCGCCGCACGGCGGCGGGCCTGAAATCTATTCGCTGGACGCCGAGGCCGCCTCGGATTCGCTCACCGCGGTGCTGTGCCCGCCCGGGCATGACGCCGACCGGGTGCGCGCGGTCGCCTCGGAGCGCTACGGCGTCGGTCTGGGCCGCGGCCTGGGCGCGCTGCAGGGACGCGTGTTCCGCATCGGCCACATGGGCGACCTCAACGAGCCGATGCTGCTCGGCGCGCTGGGCGCGATCGAGCTCGCGCTCGCGGAGGCCGGCATGCCGCACGCGCGCGGCGGCGTGGCGGCGGCGATGGATGCGCTGCGCGCGCCGGCGGCGCCGCGCATGGCCGCGGTAGCGGCGTAGCTAGGGCTTCAAGGCGCGGTATAGAAAAGGCAGGCTGACGTCCATCCGGTAGTCGATGTCGGAGTGGTTGTCGTCGAACTCCTCGTAGGTGTGGCGGATGCGCGCGGCCGAGAGGCGCGCCGAGAGCAGGCGCGTGCCGTAGTGGATGTGGAACTGGTCGCGCCAGCCGCAGTCGATGTAGATTCCTCGAAGCGTTCTCAGCTCATCTCTGAATTTGAGAACCAGGTTGATCGGATCGTGGCGCCGCCAGGCGCGCCAGCGCTCGGGGATCGACTCGCCGTTCTCGAGGTTGAACGGCACGCGAAAGCCGTTCGGCGCGCGCGGGTCGGGGTCGTAGGTGGCGGCCATGCACAGGTTCATGATGGCGTGGCTCTCGCCGCCGGAGAGCTTCTCCTTCCTCCACACCGCTTGCAGGAAGCGCCTGATGCGCCCGTCATCCAGCCCGCTTTCGAGCTTCCTGTTTCGTAAAACCCGCTGACGGCCGGCCCTGCGCTTCGGGACGCGGTACTTGTCGAGCGCGTTCAGGGTGTTCGGCCAGTCGTGCCAGTAGACGAAGTCGAAATAGGAATCGCCCGAGTGGTCGGCGATCGCGCCCCAGTATTTCGCGTACTTCATGCCGTGGAGGATGGCGCCGTAGCCGCCGGAGGATTTTCCGAAGCAGCCGCGGTGCTCGCGGCTCGCGTGCGTGCGGAACTCGCGGTCGACGAAGGGGATGATCTCGCGCGTGAGGTAGTCGGCGTAGTTGCCGATGGCGGAGGAGTTGACGTACTGGTTGCCGCCCAGCGCGGTGAAGCAGTCGGGAAAGACGAGGATCGCCGGGCCCATCTTCTTCTCGAAGATGAGCCGCGCGGCGCGCTCGGCCACGTTGTCGCCGAAGGGCTTCCAGCCGAGGTGCGACAGACCCGAGCCCGTGAAGCCCACGAGGTCGTACAGCACGGGAAAGCGCTTGCCGCCCGAGCCGTCGTACTGCGGCGGCAGCCAGACGGCGAGCTTGCGCACGTGCGGGTCGCCGAGCGGATTGCCGCGCAGGATCTTCGAGTCGTGCTCGAGCAGGACGACGGTGCCGGAGGGGCCTTTCGCGCGCTTCAGAGCCATGGTGAACCTCTTGGTTGAATACGTCGGAATCCTAGCCGAACCGTTCACCCATCCTCGCTTCAGATATCAAGACTCGAGATGGGACAACGCGACAAAGCGAAACGCAACGGTTCGTGCGCAATCCGCCCGTTGTGCTTTTTCACGTTGCCGCGCCGTCTCGAGCTCAGTAACCTTCATTTCGCCGAGGTGTCGTTGCGGCGTTCGGGGCGAGGGGAACTCGATGCGCAAGGATCCGCTGCCGGAAGACGGCCAACCGATTGTGCCGCGCGCGAGCCGCTTCGCTGCGGTGGGCGATTTCGCGTCGTCGGTCGCGAGGAAGACCAAAGAGCTCGCGATGGGCGCGCAGGTGCCGGACTACGCGCTGCACTATTTCGACGCGATGTGCGCGAAGTTCAATACGCTGCCGGCGCCGTCGAGCACGGATCCGGCTGCGCAGAAGACCTATGCCGACGCGCGCGAGATCGTCGATGTCCGGCGCGAGGAAGTCACCTGGAAGACGCTGCTGCAGCTCGATGTCGCGCTGACGCGCAACCTGTCTTTCGACGAGCTGCTGCTGAGGATCGCCGATCTGCGCGCGCGGCTCGACGGAGTCGCGCCGCCGCTTCCCGAGGGCCTCGCCGTCAAGCTGGATACGGCCCTGGCGAAGGACATGCCGCGCCTGCTGGCGGAGGCCGAGGCGCTGGTGACGCGGGTCTGGCTGACGCGCATGGCGCGCGACGCGCGCGACGCCTATGTCGGCGAGCTGCGCCAGACGCTGATGTACTGGCTGCTCGGCATCAGCGTCGTCTTCATGATCGTCGCCCTCAGGGGCGACTATCCGTACGCGCCGATGTTCGTCGTCATCATCGTGGCGGGCATGCTCGGCGCGCTGATCAGCATCGTCCGGCGCCTGCAGGCCGTTCTGGCGAATGCGCCCATTCCGGACCAGAGCGCCGACCTGTCCGCGCTGGCGCACGAGAAGCGAGCCGCTGCGCTGTCGATGTTCGCCGGTGCGGTATTCGCGATCATGCTGTACGCGGTCTTCGCGGCTGGATTCGGCAGCGTCATCGGCGAGCTCGCGCCCAGGTTCAATACGCTGGCCGAGGACAAGGCGGCCGCGCTCAAGACCGGCATGGATTTCACGACCTTCGTCAAGGACATCGGCCCGCTGGACGCCGCGTCCTACGCGAAGGTCGTCGTCTGGTCCTTCATCGCGGGCTTCTTCGAGCAGTTCGTGCCCGACGTGCTCGACCGCATCGCGAAGAAGCAGTAGCCGCTCAGCGGCCGATCGAGCCGCGCGAGGAATGCCCTGAGTTCGAGCCGCGCGAGGAATGCGAGGCGCGCGGCGGGCTGGTGAAGACAGTGCGCGTCATGACCGATCGGCCCACGAAGGTCGGGTAGTAGGTCAGGCCGCCATAGGAATACGGGTAGCTAGAAGAGTAGGGGCCGTAGCCGCCGTACATGCTGCCCGAGGGCGGGGGCTGGGTGTAGTACGAAGCGATCATCCCCCGCTGTCGCCGCTGCCAGTCGAGTTCGTCGTAGTAAGCCTGCTGCGCGAAGCGGCGCTCGGCCCAGGCGCGCACGGAAGGATCCATGCCCATCACCGAAATGCGGTCGCCGACGACTTGGCCGGATTTCGCGCTCTCGGGCGGCGGCGCATTGGAGTAGTTGACGACGCCGCGCGCGTCGACCCACTTGTAGGTGTCCGCCGCCGCGGGCATCGCCGCGGCGAGGCAGAGCAGCGCGGCCGGCACGAGCTTCGCGGACATGCGCGCAGCATAGCGCCGGCACGCGCGCCGCGCGCGGGTGTTACAAAGCTTGCGCGCGCTTCAGCCTAGCTCGAGCTTCCTGCCGTTCATCCTGCCGTGCCAGGTCTTGCCCCCGGTGGTGATCGTGACTTCGC
>DATIYN010000162.1:0-2105 GCA_035517595.1 Burkholderiales bacterium | reverse complement strand
TCGAAGGCATCTCCGGGGTCAACCTGCCGATGCTGATCCGCGCGCTCACCTACCGCGACGAGCCCCTCGAAGTCGTGATCGGCAAGGCGATCAGCGGCGGCCAGGACGGCTTGACGCGCATGCCCCACAAGGCCCCCGTCGCATGATCAGGAAGAACATCACCATCACCAACAAGCTCGGCCTGCACGCGCGCGCCTCGGCCAAGCTCACGCAGATGGCGAGCGGCTTCAAGAGCGGCGTTTTCCTGTCGCGCAACGGCCGGCGCGTGAACGCCAAGAGCATCATGGGCGTGATGATGCTCGCGGCCGGCAAGGGCGTCTCGCTGGTCATCGAGGCGCAGGGCGAGGACGCCGACGCGGCGATCGCCGCGCTGCAAAAGCTCATCGCGGACAAGTTCGACGAGGGGGAATAGGTGAATTTCGTGCTGCATGGCATCGCCGTGTCAGCCGGGATCACCATCGGCAACGCGCACCTCGTCTCGAGCGCGCGCCTGGAAGCCGCGCACTACGCGATTCCCGAATCGGCGATCCAGGCCGAGATCTTCCGCTTCGATGCGGCGATCGCGCGCGCCAAGCAGGAGCTCGCGGCGCTCGACAAGCAGATCCCAGGGGACGCGCCGGCCGAATTCTCGGCCTTCATCAACCTGCACCGCATGATCCTCGAGGACTCGTCGCTGTCGCAGGCGCCGCGCGATCTGATCCGCGGGCGGCGCATGAACGCGGAGTGGGCGCTCGTGCAGCAGATGGAAGTACTCGTCGCGCAATTCGAGGAGATGGAAGACCCCTACCTGCGCGAGCGGCGCCAGGACATCGAGCAGGTCGTCGAGCGCGTGCTGAAGGCGTTGCAGGGGGCCCCCGGGCCCGGCGGCACGCAGCCCGGCCATGAGCCGCTGCCCTCGGCCGAGCACAACCTCATCGTCGTCGCACACGACCTGTCGCCCGCCGACATGATCCTGTTCAAGCGCCACAAGTTCGGCGCGTTCGTGACCGACGTGGGCGGCGTGACCTCGCACACCGCGATCGTGGCGCGCAGCCTCTCGATCCCGGCGCTCGTCGGCCTGCACCACGCGCGCAACCTGGTCCGCGAGAACGACCTGCTCATCGTCGACGGCCTGCAGGGCGTGCTCGTCGTCGACCCGGACCCGCTGGTGCTGAACGAGTACCGGCTGCGCCAGTCGCAGCACGGCCTGGAGCGGCAGAAGCTCAAGCGCCTGAAGTCGACGCCCTCGGCGACCCTGGACGGCACGCCGGTCGAGCTGTTCGCGAACATCGAGCTGCCCGAGGACCTCGGCGACGTGCAGGATTCGGGCGCGCAGGGCGTCGGCCTGTTCCGCACCGAGTTCCTGTTCATGAACCGCAAGGCGCTGCCGCCGGAGGACGAGCAGTTCGAGGCCTACCGCGAGGTCGCCAAGGCGATGGACGGGCGCCCGGTGGTGATCCGCACGCTCGACATCGGCGCCGACAAGGCGGTCGGCGACGGCGTCGCGGGCGGCAGCCCGGTCGAGATGCCGAACCCGGCGCTCGGCCTGCGCGCGATCCGCTACTGCCTCGCCGAGCCGCCGCTGTTCCTCGCGCAGCTGCGCGCGATCCTGCGCGCCTCCAAGTACGGCAAGGTCAGGATCCTGCTGCCGATGCTCGCGCACGCGCACGAGATCGAGCAGTCGCTCGCGATGGTGAAGCAGGCGCGCCAGCAGCTCGACGAGCGCGGCATCGCCTACGACAAGGCGGTCGAGGTGGGCGGCATGATCGAGGTGCCCGCTGCCGCGCTCGCGCTGCCGATGTTCATGCGCAAGCTCGACTTCCTCTCGATCGGCACCAACGACCTCATCCAGTACACGCTGGCGATCGACCGCACCGACGACTCGGTCGCGCACCTGTACGACCCGCTGCATCCGGCGGTACTGAACCTGATCGCGCACACCATCCAGGCGGCCAACCGGGGCGGCACTCCGGTGGCGGTCTGCGGCGAGATGGCGGGCGAGCCGCTGCTCACGCGCCTGCTGCTCGGCTTCGGCCTGCGCAATTTCTCGATGCACGCGCAGCAGCTGCTCGCGATCAAGGAGCGCGTGCTGCGCACCAACCTCGCCGAGGTGCAGCCGCTCGCGC
>DATIYN010000161.1:0-6876 GCA_035517595.1 Burkholderiales bacterium | reverse complement strand
GGTCGCTTCTTCGAAATTGAACGCGACGTAGAGGTTGAGGCAGCCCATCGCGGCGAAGAAGCCGACCCAGCTCCAGTTGAGCTTCGCCCAGACCGCCTCGGGCACGCGCAGCTCCTTCTCGAGCATCGCGCGGATCAGGTTCCTTCGGAACAGCGTCGCGGAAACCGCGAGTGCGGCCGCGAAGAACCAGTAGAGTGCCGTGGGCTTCCACATGATGAAGCGCTTGTCCTGCAGCACAAGGGTGAGGCCGCCGAACACCACGATGAGCGCGAGGCTGACCCAGAGCATGGGCTCCACGCGGCGCCCGCGCAGCCGCAGCCAGGCGACCTGGCCGAACGTCGCCGCGATCGCGGCGATCGTCGCGACGTAGATGTCGCTCACCCAGTAGACGGCGAAGAAGCAGACGACCGGTAACAGGTCGAAGAGGAATTTCATTAGGAGGTATTATTGCGCAAAGGGGGTTGGGGGATGCGCATGGAGCGCAGGCCGTGGATCGCCGTGTGGGTCGCGCTCGCGCTGGGCGCGGCGCCAGCGCTGCGCGCGCAGGAGCAGCCGTCCCAGCCGCAAGCGCCGGCCTCGGGGTCGCCGTCGTCGCCCGGCAATCCGATCGAGGCCATCGGCAACGCCGTGCGCGGCTTGTTCGAGTCGATTTTCGGCGGCGCGCGCCAGCGCGAGGGCGAGATGCCGGGCGCCCCGCCGCCGCCTGCCTCGCCGGATGCCCAGCCGGTCTCCGGATCCGCCGTGGAACCCGCCGGCACGCCGGCGCCGCAACCGCAGGCCGCCCAGCAGCAGCCGCAAGCCGTCGCGGCGACTCCGAGCGCCGCCGCCACGCAGAGCCTGCACGCCGCGATCGCGCGCGGCGACTACGCGGCCGCGATCAAGATGATCGAGCAGGGCGCGGACGTCGAGGTGAAGGACCCGGGCACCGGTGCGTCGGCGCTGCATTACGCGGTGATGAAGGGCGAGATGCCGCTCGTCAGCCTGCTTCTGCAGCGCGGCGCCGACGTCAACAGCCGCACCAAGAGCGGCACCACGCCGCTGCACACGGCCGTGCTGTACCGGCGCACCGAAATCGCGGAATACCTCATCGAGAAGGGCGCCGACGTCAACGCGAAGAGCGCGGGCGGTACCACGCCGCTCGGGCTCGCGCTGGCGGCGAATTTCCACACCATCGAGCAGATGCTCCGCAGGCACGGCGGCCACTAGGGCCGCGGCTACTCCTTCGAGCGGTCCCAGAGGTTCGGCACGGCGGCGTTGTGGTAGCCGGAGACGAACTCCCTGGGCTGGCCGGTCGCCGGGTCGTAGGTATGCCGCTTCACCGCGCCGATGTTCGCGCCGTAGACGTGGATGCTCACCGCGGTCTTCGCGCCGGCGTTCGACACCACGTGGATATCGCCGATGCTGGGGGAAACGCGATCGACGTCGCCGGCAGCCACTTTGTGAGAGTTCGTTCTTTCGATGGCAGACGAGAACTCCTCGCACAGCTCCTCGCCGCGCATGACGCCGACCAGCCCCCAGACCGTGTGGTCGTGGATCGGCGTGCGGTGGCCCGGCATCCAGACGAAGCTCACCACCGAAAAGCGCTCGAGCGGATCGCAGTACAGCAGGTACTGGCGGTAGGACTCGGGCGCGGGCGCGGCGTAGGCCTCGGGCAGCCAGTCGTCGTGCGCGACGAGATTCTTGAGCAGCTTGGCGCCCTCGTCGAGCATGCGCGACTCGTCGCCGGCGCAGCGCTCGGCGAGGCGCGTCATGTCCTGCACGAAGCCGCGCAGGCGCGAAACATTCGGGGCGGGGCCGCTCATCCCTTCGGGAGTTTACCCGCGACCTTCTCGCAGGCGGCGATGCTGCGCTGGTGCGAGGCCCGCATGCGCTCGAACAGCTCGCGCGCCGTGTCGTCCAGGCGCGGCAGCGCCTCGTCGAAGCGCTTCACCGCCCAGTGCAGGCCGCGCACGAGGAGCTCGATGCGCTCGCGGCGTCCCGTCACGGCGACCGCCTTGCCGTAGAACTCGCCGGTCGCGTGGCTGTGCGGCACGTGCAGGCCGTCGAGAAGCTTGCCGATCAGCGCGCAGTTGTGCGCCTCGTCGGCCTGCACCTGGCGCAGCACCGTCCAGGCCTCGCCCTTGCGGTCGTGATCCTCCATGAGCACCACCAGCGCCTTCGCCCCGGCGCGCTCGGTTTCGAGCATCCGGTTGAAGAACTCGGCGCGCTCCCGGTCAGTGAAGCTTGACGTACTCGTACTCCACCGGCAGGTTGTTGATGCCGCGATCGGGCGGCGCCACCCAGGCCGCCATCTTGCCGGGCTCTGCGACGCGCTTCATGAGCGAGCGCACGAACGCCCTGTCGGCCTCGGTCGGGATCCAGTTTCTCAGGCCTTTGTCAAAAACATTTCTTTCAACGACAAGACCTTGAGGAGTCACGGGCTGGCCGACCCAGGAGCCGATCGAGCGGCGGAAGTGCGGCGAGGGCAGCGTCAGGCGGAAGGCGTGGCCCGCGCGCTCGATGGCGCGGTTCCAGCGCTTCAGGCCGATCTCGCAGTCCTTGAGGTAGGACTCGCGCATGACCTCGTTGAGCGCGTTGAGCATCGGCACGTGCTCTACGCCCTTCGGCGTTTCCAGGTCGAGCGTCTTGTCGCGCAGCACGTGGTCCTCGTAGCTGGCCTCGTCGGGACGCCCCTTCAGGCCGGCGGCGAAGTTGGCGGCCGCGTTGGAGGAGATCTCCGAACCGAACAGGTCGAGCGAGGAGGAGCACCAGAAGTTGAGGTATTTCTGCAGCAGCGGCAGGTCGACCGCGCCGTGCGCGCGGATCTTCGCCGCGTCGTCGGTGCCCAGCTCCTTCATCACCTCGAGCGTGCGCTTGACGACGCGCCCGATGCCCGTCTCGCCGACGAACATGTGGTGCGCCTCCTCGGTCAGCATGAAGCGGCAGGTGCGCGACAGCGGATCGAACGCGGACTCGGCGAGGCTCTTGAGCTGGTATTTGCCGTCGCGGTCGGTGAAGTAGGTGAAGCAGTAGAACGACAGCCAGTCGCTGATGGGCTCGTTGAAGGTGGACAGGATGCGCGGCTTGTCGGCGTCGCCCGAGTGGCGCGCGAGCAGCTCCTCGGCCTCTTCGCGGCCGTCGCGGCCGAAGTAGGCGTGCAGCAGGTAGACCATCGCCCACAGGTGCCGGCCTTCCTCGACGTTGACCTGGAACAGATTCCTGAGGTCGTAAAGGGAAGGGCAGGTGTGTCCGAGCAGGCGCTGCTGCTCGACCGAGGCCGGCTCGGTGTCGCCCTGGGTGACGATGAGGCGGCGCAGCGTCGAGCGGTGCTCGCCCGGCACCTGCTGCCAGACCGGCTGGCCGATGTTGTCGCCGAAGTGGATGCGGCGGTCCGGCACCGCGTCGGCGAGGAAGATGCCCCAGCGGTACTCGGGCATCTTCACCGCGCCGTACTGCGCCCAGCCGTCGGCGTCCACCGACACCGCGGTGCGCAGGTACACGTCCGCACTCTGGAAATCGGTCGGCCCCATGCCCTTCCACCAGTCGAGGAAGTGCGGCTGCCAGTGCTCGAGCGCGCGCTGCAGCGTGCGGTCGCCGACCAGGTTGACGTTGTTGGGGATCTTTTCCGCGTAGTTGATGCCGCTCATGAGCTCAGACTCTTTCCCAGTTGTATTTCGCTTTCGCGCCCGTCCCGTAGACTTTCAGGGCACCTTGCTCGCCGACCGCGTTGGGCCGGATGAAGATCCAGTTCTGCCAGGCCGACAGGCGTCCGAATACGCGCGTGAGCATGTTCTCGCGGCCCGTGAAGCGCAGCGAGGCCTCCATGCCGGTGAGCGCGTCGGGCGACAGGCTTGCACGTTCCTCGATCGCGATGCGCACCTCGTCCTCCCAGTCGATGTCGTCGGGCGCCGAGGTGATCACGCCGAGCGAATTGGCTTCCGGGGTCTTGATTTCGGTCCCTTCCTTCTTCTTTATTCTTTCGATCGAATCAGCATCACCACAGTAGTGCGCGGCGAGCCGATGTTCGCCGTTCACCATCGGGTAGGTGCCGAAATTCAGGGGCGAGAAGGCGATGCCCGGACCGTTCTCCGCGTCAAGCATGTAGCTGCGGTCGGCGGCGAGCAGCAGCTCGGCGAGCGTGCCCGCGAAGCAGGAGCCGGGCTCGACCACCGCGAACATCGAGCGCGAGGACACGTCGAGGCGCGCGAGCGTCCGGCGAAGGTAGCCGATGGTCTCGCGCACGAACCAATCCGCCTGGTTCTTCTCCAGGAGCGAATCCAGATCGAGCGCTTCCTGGACGGTTCCCTTCGTCTTCAGGATCCAGAGGCCCACGTCGAGATGGTTGTGGCGCAGGGCCAGGATCGCGTCGTCCAGCTCGCGCGCGAGCTGCAGCGGGTACCAGTCGGCCGAGCGCTTGAGGGCGATTTCGTCCTTTGACGGTCCCCGGACGGTGATTTCCGCCGTCCTTTCGGCCTCGTTGATCTTCAATTCGACCAGCTTCGAAGCCAGGGGCGTCAGGGCAACCCCTGGTCCGCCCGGCCGGTCCGACTTCTTCGCGAGCTCCAGGGCCCAGCCCTTCACGGCCTCGGCGAACTGCTGCGGCTTGGCGACGTGGTCCACGAGCTTCCAGGCTTTGGCGCGGTCGGCGCGCACGCCCTCGGCGGTGGTGCAGAAGACGTCGGCGAGGTCGCGCCTCACCTTGCGCTTGTCGACGATGCGCGTGAGCCCGCCGGTGCCCGGCAGCACCCCGAGCAGGGGCACTTCCGGCAGGCTGACCGTGCTCGATCGATCGTCGATCATGGCGATCTCGTCGCAGGCGAGGGCCAGCTCGTAGCCGCCGCCGGCGGTGGTGCCGTTCAGCGCCGCGAGGAACTTGAGGCCCGAGTGGCGGCTGGAGTCCTCCAGGCCGTTGCGCGTCTCGTTGGTGAACTTGCAGAAGTTCACTTTCCAGGCGTGAGTGGACAGGCCCAGCATGTAGATGTTCGCGCCCGAGCAGAACATGCGGCTCTTGCCGCTGGTGATGACCACCGCCTTCGTCTCGGGGTGCTCGAAACGGATGCGGTTCAGCGCGTCGTGCAGCTCGATGTCGACGCCGAGGTCGTACGAGTTCAGCTTCAGCAGGTAGCCGGGCGCGATGCCCTTGTCCTCGGCGATGTCCAGCGTCAGCGTCGCGACGGGCCCGTCGAAAGCGAGCTTCCAGTGGTTGTAGCGGTCGGGATGGGTATCGAAGCGGATCATGGCTTGACCTTGCTCTTCAGCTCCTCGAGGGCGGCCCTCGGCGTGCGCCCGGTGGTGTCCAGCGTGACGTCGGCGAGCGCGTACAGGCGGTCGCGGTCGGCCAGCAGGCGGCGGATCTCGTCGATCGCCGCGGCGCGGCCCTTGAACGGGCGCAGGTCGCCCTGCGACATCACGCGGTTCATGTGCTCCTCGGCCCTGGCCTTCAGCCAGATCGTGCGGCAGCTTTCGCGCAGCAGCCGGTAGGTCTCGGCGTCCGTGACCAGGCTGCCGCCCGCGGCGATGACCGCGCGCTCGTTGGCGGCGAGCACGCGCTCCAGCGCGCGGCGCTCGAAGCGCCGGTAGCCGTCCTGGCCGTACATCGCGAACACCTCGTCGAGCGGCGCGCCGGACTCGCGCTCGACCTCGGCGTCGAGCTCGATGAACGGCAGCCCGAGCGAGGCCGCGAGCTTCGAGCCGAGGCTGGACTTGCCCGCGCCGCGCAGCCCGATGAGCGCGATGCGCTGCGCGAGCGGGGCGTCGTCCGGAGCCTCGCGCACGAGGGTTTCCACCGCCACGCTCATCGCGCGCGCGAGCTTGCGCAGCAGCAGCACCGAGATGTTGCCTTGGCCGGCCTCGAGCTGGGCGAGATAGCGCTCGGAGACGCCGGAGGCCGCGGCCAGCGCCTTGCGCGTCATCGCGTTGGCGGCGCGCCAGGCGCGCACGCGGTCGCCGAGCCGGGAGAGGTAGGCCGCTTCCTGCTGCGCGGCGTTCAGGGGGGCGTTCATGAATGAACTATAGTGCTTGACCGGAATTCTATGGTGCAATATAGTTGATGTCAATGAAAGTCACGCTCCTGGTCGGCACGATGACGGGGACGGCTCAGCTCGTCGCGCAGGAGCTCGAGCTGCTGTGGGACGACGGCGGGGACGGCGGCGGCGTGCAGGTCGAGACGCTCCTCATGGACAAGCTGGACGAGGGAGTGTTCGCGCGCGAAGGCGTGTTCCTCGTCGTGACCTCGACCTACGGGCAGGGCGACGTGCCGGACAACGCCAAGGCCTTCTACGAGCGCCTGAAGGCGAAGCGTCCCGACCTCTCGCGCGTGCGCTACGGCGTGTTCGGCCTGGGCGACCGCACCTATGCCGAGACCTTCAACTTCGGCGGCAAGCGCTTCGACGAGCTGCTCGCCGGGCTCGGCGCGCGGCGCGTCGGCGAGCGCGTGCAGCACGACGCCTCCTCGGGCGTGCTGCCCGAGGAGAGGGCCACCGAGTGGGGCGAGGGCTGGCTCGCGCTCGCGAAGGAAGTTGCATCCGCGGATATCGCCTGAAGCTAGAATTCCGGCAGGAGGAGACATGAACTCGCCCGTCATTCCGCGCGACTACAACGCGGCCGACGACCTCGTCGGCCGCAACCTCGCCGCCGGGCGCGGCGCCAAGACGGCGTATATCGACGATGCGGGGCAGTGCAGCTACGCCGAGCTCGCCGAGCGCGTCGACCGCTTCGGCAGCCACCTGCTGCAGCTCGGCCTGCGCATGGAGGACCGCATCCTGATCGCGATGCACGACTCCATCGACTGGCCGGTCGCGTTCCTCGGCGCGATCAAGGCCGGCATCGTGCCGGTCGCAGTGAACACGCTGCTCACGCCGAAGGATTACGAATACATGCTCTCGGACAGCCGCGCCA
>DATIYN010000160.1:0-13173 GCA_035517595.1 Burkholderiales bacterium | reverse complement strand
TGGCCGTTCCTCGGGGGCGCTGTTGCAGTTTCGTTGCTTGTAACCTTCGCTCTCGGGTTCTGGTGGGCGCTGCCGTTCTGGCTGGCGGCGGTGTTCGTGCTCCAGTTCTTCCGCGACCCGGGCCGCACGGTTCCCGAGGACCCGCAGGCGGTGCTCGCGCCCGCCGACGGCCGCATCGTCTCGGTCGGCAAGGCGCGCGATCCGTACCTCGAGCGCGAGGCGCTGAAGATCTCGGTCTTCATGAACGTGTTCAACGTGCACTCGAACCGCGCGCCGGTGGACGGCACGGTGCGCGAGCGCTGGTACCACGCCGGGTCCTTCCTCAACGCCGCGCTCGACAAGGCTTCTCTCGAGAACGAGCGCAACGCGCTCTGGTTACGGACGCGTGACGGCGCGGACGTGACCTGCGTGCAGATCGCCGGCTTGGTCGCGCGGCGCATTCTCTGCTATGTTGACCGGGGCGCGTCCCTGCAGCGGGGGCAGCGCTACGGCTTCATCCGCTTCGGCTCGCGCGTCGACGTCTACCTGCCGCCGGACGCCGAGCCGAAGGCGGCGCTGGGCGACAAGGTCTACGCCACGGAATCGATCCTTGCGAGGCTCAGGGCGCATGGGTGAGATGGACGAATTCGAGAGCGTGAACGCGCAGACCGCGCAAGGCGGGGAGCCCTTGCGCCGCGGCCTCGGCGGGCTGCGCCGGCGCGGCATCTACCTGCTGCCCAACCTGTTCACGACGGCGGCGCTGTTCTTCGGCTTCTTCGCCATCGTGCAGGCGATGAACAACCTGTTCGAGCAGGCTGCGATCGCGATCTTCGTGGCGATGGTGCTCGACGGGCTCGACGGCCGCGTCGCCCGCCTCACGCACACCACGAGCGAGTTCGGCGCGCAGTACGACAGCCTGTCCGACATGGTCTCCTTCGGCGCCGCGCCCGCGCTGGTGATGTACGAATGGGCTCTCAAGGACATGGGCAAGCTCGGCTGGATCGCCGCGTTCGTCTACTGCGCGGGCGCCGCGCTGCGCCTGGCGCGCTTCAACGTCAACATCGACGTGGTCGACAAGCGCTTCTTCCAGGGCATCCCGAGCCCGGCGGCGGCGGCTTTCGTGGCGGGCCTGGTCTGGGTGTTCGACGACCTGGGCATCGACCGGGAGCTCTGGCTCAAGCTCATCGCCTGGCTGTTCACCATGTACGCCGGCGTGACCATGATCTCGAACGTGCCTTTCTACAGCTTCAAGGAATTCAACCTGAAGCGGGCGGTGCCGTTCTGGGTGGTGGCGGTGTTTGCCGCCGCGCTCGGGGTGATCTCGCTCAAGCCCTCGGTGGTGCTGTTCCTGCTGGTGTTCGGCTACGGCATGCACGGCTACGTGCTCTGGGGCATGGGCATGCGCGTGCGCCGGCTTCCCGACCACCTTTAGTCCGATACACTGCGCTCCTAGCGGAGGCGCGACAACAAATGCAGCGAGCGGTACGCAAACTCAGGGTCGTGACCGACCAGGGCGACTGGAGCCCGGCGCAGTCGGCGGAGCTGTACGGCATCCGCAACTGGGGCGCCGGCTACTTCGACATCAACGAGGCGGGCGAGGTGACGGTGCGGGTGCCGGGCGAGGGCTCCGCCGCGGTGAGCCTGATGGAGATCATCAAGGGCATGCAGCAGCGCGGCCTGCAGATGCCGGTGCTGCTGCGCCTGGACAACCTGCTGGAGGCGCAGATCCAGCTCCTCAACGAGACCTTCGCGCGCGCGATCCAGGCCACCGGCTACCAGGCCCAGTACCGCGGCGTGTTCCCGATCAAGGTCAACCAGCAGTGCTCGGTGATCGAGGAGATGGCGCGCGTGGGCGCCAAGTACGGCCACGGCCTGGAGGCGGGCAGCAAGGCCGAGCTGCTGATCGCGCTCGCGCACCTGGAGCCCGAGACCGGCTACATCATCTGCAACGGCTACAAGGACGAGGAGTTCATGGACCTCGCCCTGCAGTCGCTGCGGCTGGGCTTCCGCTGCATCATCGTCGTGGAGACGCCGACCGAGCTGCCGATCATCCTGGAGGCCTCCAAGCGCCTCGGCGTGCGGCCGATGCTCGGCGTGCGCGTCAAGCTCGCCGCCAAGGTCGAGGGCCACTGGAACGAGTCGAGCGGCGACCGCAGCATCTTCGGCCTCACCACCGCGCAGATCGTCGAGCTCATCGACGCGCTGCGCCAGCACGAGATGCTCGACTGCCTGCAGCTGCTGCACTACCACCTCGGCTCGCAGATCCCCAACATCCGCGACATCCGCGGCGGCGTGCAGGAGGCCTGCCGCTACTACGTGGCGCTGCGCCAGGAGGGCGCGGCGCTCGGCTACCTCGACCTCGGCGGCGGCCTGGGCGTGGACTACGACGGCTCTCAGACCAACTCGCACTACAGCAAGAACTACACGCTCGAGGAGTACTGCACCGACGTGATCGAGACGATCATGAGCACGCTCGGGCCCGCGGGCGTGCCGCACCCGGTGATCGTCACCGAGTCGGGGCGCGCCACGGTGGCCTATTCCTCGGTCCTGCTGTTCAACATCCTCGACGTCACGAGCTACGAGCCGGGCGAGGCCGCGCCGGCGGTGCCCGACGACGAGCACGAGCTGGTGAAGAACCTGCGCGAGGTGCTGAACAACGTCACGCTGAAGAACTCCAAGGAGGCCTTCAACGACGCGGGCTACTACCGCGAGGAGATCCGCGAGCTGTTCCGGCGCGGGCAGATCGCGCTGCGGTCCCTCTCGCGCGCCGAGAGCATCTACCTGCACATCGTCTGGGCGATCATTGCGCTGCTGCAGAAGGCGCGCCGCGTGCCGGCCGGCTTCGAGGGGCTGGAGGAGTCGCTCGCCGACATCTACTACGGCAACTTCTCGGTGTTCCAGTCGCTGCCCGACGTCTGGGCGATCGAGCAGGTGTTTCCGATCATCCCGGTGCACCGGCACAACGAGGCGCCGACGCGGCGCGCGATCCTCGCCGACATCACCTGCGACTCCGACGGCAAGATCGACAAGTTCATCGAGTCGAGCGGGCTCAAGCACACGCTGCCGGTGCACGCCTGGGTCGAGAGCCAGGAGTACTACTTCGGCGTGTTCCTCGTCGGCGCCTACCAGGAGACGCTCGGCGACCTGCACAACCTCATGGGCGACACCAACGTCGCGAGCGTGCGGCTGCACGGCGACGGCTCGTTCGAGTTCGTGCGCGAGATGTCGGGCGATTCCATCTCCGACGTGCTGTCGTACGTCGAGTACCAGCCGCAGCGGCTGCTCGAGCAGCTGCGCAAGACCGCCGAGCTGGCGGTCAAGAAGGAGCGCATCACGCTCGCGCAGCGCCAGGAGCTGCTGGAGTCGTTCAGCGCCAGCCTGCGCGGCTACACCTACTACGAGGACTAGGAAGGAATTTCCGACATGCCGAAGGTCCTGATCGTCGGCGCGGGCGGCGTCGGCCAGGTCGTGGCGCACAAGTGCGCGCAGCGGCCGGAGGTGTTCTCCGAGATCACGCTCGCCAGCCGCACCGAGGAGAAATGCCGCCGCATCGCCGCGCAGATCGAGCGGCCGATCCGCACCGCGCAGGTGGACGCCGACGACGTGCCGCAGATGATCGCGCTCATCGAGCGTGTGCAGCCGAAGCTCGTGATCAACGTCGCGCTGCCCTACCAGGACCTGCACATCATGGACGCCTGCCTCGCCACGGGCGTCGACTACCTCGACACGGCGAACTACGAGCCGCTGGACGAGGCGAAGTTCGAGTACAAGTGGCAGTGGGCCTACCACGAGCGCTTCAGGGAGCGCGGCATCATGGCGCTGCTGGGCTCGGGCTTCGACCCCGGCGTGACCAACGTCTACACCGCGCACCTGCACAAGCACGAGTTCGACGAGATCGAGCACCTGGACATCGTCGACGCCAACGCGGGCAGCCACGGCCAGCCGTTCGCGACCAATTTCAATCCTGAAATCAACATCCGGGAAATCACCCAGCGGGGACGCTTCTGGGAACGGAATGCCTGGCAGGAAACAGACCCGCTTTCCGTGAAGCGGAGCTTCGATTTCCCGGAGGGCATCGGGCCGATGAACATCTATCTCCTGTACCACGAGGAGCTGGAGTCGATTGCCAGGCACTTCCCCAAGCTCAAGCGCGCGCGCTTCTGGATGACGTTCTCGGAGAACTACCTGAACCACCTGCGCGTGCTGCAGAACGTCGGCATGACGAGGATCGAGCCCGTGCGCTTCCAGGGCGTGGACATCGTGCCGATCCAGTTCCTCAAGGCGCTGCTGCCCGATCCCGCGAGCCTCGGGCCGCTCACCAAGGGCCGCACCTGCATCGGCTGCGTCGCGACCGGCACCAAGGGCGGCAGGAAGAAGACCAGCTTCATCTACAACATCTGCGACCACGAGGCCTGCTACCGGGAGGTCAAGTCGCAGGCGATCTCGTACACCACGGGCGTGCCGGCCGCGGTCGGCGCCGAGCTGATGCTGACCGGGAAGTGGCGCGGGCAGGGCGTGTTCAACATGGAGCAGTTCGACCCGGATCCCTTCCTCGAGGTGATCGGCCCGCGCGGCCTGCCCTGGAAGGTCGTGCCGCTCAATGCGCCCATGGACTGAGCGTGGGACGTGAGCGATTCGGCCGCCTCGACGCGAGCCGGCTGCCGTCTCCCTGCTTCGTCGTCGACGAAGTCGCCGTCGAAGAGAACCTGAAGCTTCTCGAGCGCGTCCAGCAGGAAAGCGGCGCGAAGGTGCTGCTCGCGCTGAAGGCCTTCTCGATGTGGAGCCTGGGGCCGCTGGTCGCGAAGCATCTCTCGGGCACCTGCGCGAGGTCTTGAAGATCTCGAATCACGTCGTCTTCAATACGCCGGCGCAATGGAAGCGCTTCAGGAAGATTTCACGGGAACAGCAGCAGGCAAACCCGAGACTCGAGTTCGGCCTGCGCGTGAACCCGGAGCACTCCGAGGGGGCGGTCGCGCTCTACGATCCCTGCGCCCGGTTCTCGCGCCTGGGCACGCCGCGCGCCGGGATCCGGCCGGGCGACCTCGAGGGCATTTCCGGCCTGCATTTCCACGCGCTCTGCGAGCAGGACTTCCCGCCCCTGGAACGCACGCTCGCGGCGTTCGAGGAGAAGTTCGGCGACCTGCTTCAGGGAATGCGGTGGGCGAATTTCGGGGGCGGACATCACATCACGCGCCCCGGCTACCAGGTGGACGCCTTGATTTCGCTGGTCAAGGCATTTTCCACGAGGCGCAAGCTCCAGGTGTACCTCGAGCCCGGCGAGGCGATCGCCTACCGCGCCGGCGTTCTCGTCGCCGAGGTGCTCGACGTCATGCAGAACGGCATGCCGATCGCGATCCTCGACACCTCGGCCACCTGCCACATGCCCGACGTGCTCGAGATGCCGTACCGGCCCGCGATCCTCGGCGCGGGCGAGCCCGGCGAGAAGCCGCACACCTACCGCCTCGGCGGCCAGTCCTGCCTCGCGGGCGACGTGATCGGCGATTTCTCCTTCGAGCGGCCGCTCGAGGTGGGCCAGCGCCTCGTGTTCGAGGACATGGCCTACTACTCGATGGTCAAGACGACGACCTTCAACGGCGTGCGCCTGCCCTCGATCGCGATCTGGAACTCCGGCAGCGACGCGCTGCGCGTGGTGCGCGACTTCGGCTACGAGGATTTCAAGGGACGGCTGTCTTGAGGTTCTTCGAATCGGAAATCCGGGATCTCAAGGCGCAGCAGGCGCGCTTCCACGTGCTTCCCGTCCCCTACGAGAAGACCGTCTCGTACGGCAACGGCACGGCTCGCGGGCCCTCCGCCATCATCGCCGCGTCTTCCCAGCTGGAGCGCTGGGACGGCGCGAGCGATCCGGGCGCCGAGGGCATCTACACCTGGCCCGCGGTGGACTGCTCGCGCGAGCCGGAAAGGGTTCTGGAAGACATTGCTCTTGCGGTCAGGAAGATCCTGGAGATGAACAAGCTCCCGGTCGTGCTGGGCGGCGAACATACCGTCACCTGGGGAGTGATCCAGGGCTACCTGCAGGCGGGCGCGAAGGACTTCGGCGTGGTGCAGATCGACGCGCACGCCGACCTGCGCGACGCCTACGAGGGCGACAAGTACAGCCACGCGAGCGTGATGCGGCGCGTGGTGGAGGCCGGAATACCGCTGGTGCAGCTGGGCATCCGGGCGTTCTGCGAGGAAGAGCGGGACGCCCGGAAGGAACACAAGGTGCTGGCATACGACGCCGCCGACCTTGTGCCGAAGAGCGTCTCGAGAATAAGACTGCCCAAGCGCTTTCCGAGGAACGTCTTCTTTACCCTCGACGTCGACGGCATCGACCCGTCGGTGCTGCCGGCGACCGGCACGCCCGTGCCGGGCGGCCTCGGCTGGTACCAGACGCTCGGGCTGTTCGAGTCGGTGGCGCGCCAGCGCCGGATCGTCGGCTTCGACGTCATGGAATTCGCGCCGATCGAGGGCTTCCACGCCTACGACTTCGCCGCGGCGCTGCTCGCCTACAAGCTGATGGGCATCGTCCAGAGGGCCGGCTAGGGGCAGTTGCGCCCCCGGAAGCTTGTGGTTTATAGTCGCCCCGTGAACACCGCCGTCGCCCTTCTCGTTGCGACCGCCGCCAGCCTGCTTCTCCTGGCTGGCCTGCTGCTGCGCCCCGCGCGCACAAAATAACTTCCCAATCCGGCAGTACCCTTGACCGCCCGACCCAGGCGGAGAGGAAAACGCGCGTAAACAGCGCGCATCCACCCCGAGGAGCAGCGATGAGCACAGGCAAATTGATCATTTTCGACACCACCATGCGCGACGGCGAGCAGTCGCCGGGCGCCTCCATGACCCGCGACGAGAAGCTGCGCATCGCGCGCCAGCTGGAGCGCATGAAGGTGGACGTGATCGAGGCCGGCTTCCCGGCGTCCTCCAACGGCGACTTCGAGGCGGTGCGCGCGGTCGCCGGCGTGATCCGCGATTCGATCATTGCGGGCCTGTGCCGTGCCAACGACAAGGATATCCAGCGCGGCATCGACGCCCTGAAGGACGCGAAGGGTCCCTGGCGCATCCATACCTTCCTCGCCACCAGCCCCCTGCACATGAAGATGAAGCTGCGCATGACGCCGGAGCAGGTCTTCGAGCAGGCGAAGCTCGCGGTGAAGTACGCGAAGAAGGCCTGCCCGGACGTGGAGTTCTCGCCCGAGGACGCGAGCCGCTCGGAGCCGGACTTCCTTTGCCGCGTGATCGAGGCGGTGATCAAGGAGGGCGCGACCACCATCAACATCCCCGATACGGTGGGATACGCAGTACCAGAACAATTCGGAGAACTCATAAGAAGGTTAAGAGAGAAAATTCCGAATTCGGATAAGGCGGTGTGGAGCGTGCACTGCCACAACGACCTCGGCATGGCGGTGGCCAATTCGCTCGCCGCGGTGCGCATCGGCGGCGCGCGCCAGATCGAGTGCACGGTGAACGGCCTCGGCGAGCGCGCGGGCAACACCTCGCTCGAGGAAGTCGTCATGGCGATCCGGACACGCAAGGATTTCTTTGGCCTGGAAACAGGAATAAACGCGAAGGAAATCGTTCCCGCCTCGCGGCTGGTGTCGCAGATCACGGGCTTCGTGGTGCAGCCGAACAAGGCGGTGGTGGGCGCCAACGCCTTCGCGCACGCCTCGGGCATCCACCAGGACGGCGTGCTCAAGGCCCGCGAGACCTACGAGATCATGACCGCCGAGGACGTGGGCTGGAGCGCGAACAAGATCGTGCTCGGCAAGCTCTCGGGGCGCACCGCGTTCCGGCAGCGCCTCAAGGAGCTGGGCGTCGAGCTCGACAACGAGGACGGCTACAACAAGGCCTTCCAGCGCTTCAAGGACCTCGCCGACAAGAAGGCCGAGATCTTCGACGAGGACCTGCTCGCGCTGGTGGCGCAGGAGGCGGGCGCCTCGGGCGAGGAGGAGTGGGCGCTGGTGTCGATGGAGCAGGGCAGCAGCACCACGGACAAGCCGCACGCCTCCGTGGTGATGACCCGGAAAAAGAAGCAGGTGAAGGCGCAGGGCAAGGGCGATGGCCCGGTGGACGCCACCTTCAAGGCGATCGAATCGGTTGCCAAGAGCGGCGCGGAGCTGCTGCTGTACTCGGTGAACGCGGTCACGCAGGGCACCGAGAGCCAGGGCGAGGTCACCGTGCGCCTGTCCAAGGGCGGGCGCATCGTCAACGGCGTCGGCGCGGACACCGACATCATCGTCGCCTCGGCCAAGGCCTACATCGGCGCGCTCAACAAGCTCGCGAGCAAGATCGAGCGGGTGAACCCGCAGTACCAGCAAGTCCCCACGCCGTGACATGAGCGCGGCCGGCGGCGGCTTGAGGCCCGCGGCGCTCGCGATGGCGTGCCTGCTGGCGGCGTCGAGCGCGCAGGCGCAGATGTACAAGTGCGTCGACCAGCGCGGCGTCACGCGCTACGCCGACCGGCCGCAGCCCGACTGCCCCGGCAAGGAAGTGGACATCCGCGCGCAGCCGCCGATCTCCGGCAAGCTGGACGACTACCACAGCGACGTGAACGCCGCGGAAGGCGACTTCCAGAAGCGCCGCATCGAGCGCGAGCACCAGGAAGCGGCGCAGGCGCAGGCCGCGGCCGCGCACCAGCAGCGCTGCGAGCGCATGCGCGCGGCGTTCCAGCGCTTCATCACGCTGCGGCGCGTGCCGGCGCCCGGCCCCAACGGCGAGCGCGACTACCTCGACGGCGCCACGCGCGACGCGAAGACCGCGCAGATGGAGGCGCAGCTCAAGCGCGAGTGCGGATGAGCTAGGCGGACAGCCCGGCTTTCAGCGTGCTCTCGCGATGGTGCGCGAGGTCGGCCTCATTGCGATAGTGCAGCGTCGCCGCGCAGGCCGTCCAGTCGAACGCGGCATCGCGCTTCAGGGCTTCCTTGACGTGCGCCGCCGCCGATGCCGCGTCGCCGAGCTGCGCATGGCAGGCCGCGATCAGCGCGTGCGTCGACGCGTCGGTGCCGCTCAGGTGCCCGAGCGCCTCGAGCGCCTCGCCATAGCGGCGCGCGGCGAAGTAGGCGCGCCCGAGATGCGCCCAGAAGCGCGGCGGGTGGAACGGATTGAGCCGCATCGCCTTGCGGATCCACTCGATGCCCTCCTGCGGCTGCCCGAGCCAGGTGAGGATCTCGCCCTGCTGGACCACGATCAGGTCGTCGTTCGGATTGAGCGCGAGCGCGCGCGCCTGGTGGAACACCGCCTTGTCGAAATCGTTGCGCACGACGTTGAGCGAGGCGAGGATGCGGTGGACGTCGCTGTCGTTGCCGTCGAGCCCGAGCGCGATCTCCAGCTCCCGCTCGATGACCGCCTCCGTCGCGGGCCGGTCCGCGCACCAGCCGTGGACCCATTGCTGGCCGAGGATGCACGCGCGCCAGGCGTGCGCATGCGCGTAGCTCGGGTCGAGCGCGATGGCGCGCTCGACCAGCGCGACGGCCTTCTCGTTCTCCTGCCGCTGCGACCGGTGATGCCGCACCTTGGCCTCCAGCACGCACTCGTAGGCCGCCATGTTCCCGGTCTGCTTGCGCTCGGCGCGGCCGAGCGCCGCGGCCTCCACGCGGCCGGGCAGCACGGCGACGATGGCGCGGGTCACCTCGTCCTGGATCGCGAAGATGTCCTCCAGGTCGCGGTCGAAGCGTTCGGCCCAGACGTGGTGGTCGGACTCGCCGTCGATCAGCTGCACCGTGATGCGCACGCGATTGCCCGACTTGCGCACGCTGCCCTCGACGACGTACTGCACGCCCAGATCGCGCGCGATCTTCTTCACCTCGACCGGCTGGCCCTTGTACTTGAACGAGGTGTTGCGCGAGATCACGAAGAGGTCGCGAAAGCGCGACAGGTCGGTGAGGATGTCCTCGGTCAGGCCGTCGGCGAAGAAATCCTGCTCCGGCGCGCCGCTCATGTTGACGAAGGGCAGCACGATGATCGAGGGCTTCGCCTGGCGCCCGGCGCCGCCGGCCTTCGCGCTCCCGGCGGGCGGCGCCGCGGCGTCCGCGCCCAGGCCGACGCGATACACGCGCACCCTGGCCGCGATGTTGTGCAGCTCCTGCTCGCCGAGGTCCTCGAACCGGAGATCGAGCTTGCGCCGCACCTCCTCGTGGACCTTGCCGGAAATGCAGATGCCTCCCGCGTCGGCGAGCTTCTCGATGCGCGCCGCGACGTTGATGCCGTCGCCGTAGATCCTCTCGCCCTCGACGAGCACGTCGCCGAGGTTCACGCCGATCCGGAACTGCAGCCGGCGCTGCTCGGCGAGGCCGCTGTTGCACGCGGCGAGCTGGCGCTGCATCGCGACCGCGGCTTCTACCGCGTCCACGGCGCTGCCGAATTCCGCGAGGATGTTGTCGCCGGGCATGTCCACGACGCGGCCGTGCCGCTCCCGGACGAGCTGGGCGACCGTCTCGCGGCACTGCGTGAGCAGGCGCACGGTGGCGGCGTCGTCCTCGCTCATGAGGCGGCTGTAGCCCTGCGCGTCGGCGCTAAGGATGGCGGCGAGTCTGCGTTGCACGCGCATAGCTTACAGCGGCGGAGAAAAACGCGACGCTCAGGAGAAGCTCCAGCCCCGCGAGCAGCGCCGATGCGCCGCTTTCGGTGAGCATGCGCAGCGCGCCCTCGGCGCACCAGGCGAGGATCAGCATCGAGGCCCACTGGTAGGTGTAGCGCCGTCCCCGCAGGATCCCCGGCAGCGGCAGGGCGAGCGGCGCGGCCTTGAGCGCGAGCAGCGAGCCGCCCGGCCGCAGCGGCGCGAGCCAGAGCTCCCAGGCGAGGCACAGGACGATCAGCGCGGCGAGCGAGGCCGAGGCGGCGAGCCGCAGCGCCCACGCCGCGCGCGGCGTCCTACTCGTGCTTGCCACGGCCTTCGGGGTAGTGCAGCTCCCAGTTGCGGCCGTCGATCTTGCGCACGCCCGCGATGCGAAAGGTGCCCTCGTCGAGGCAGCGCGCGTTCACGCTCACGCCGTCCGGGTGCGAGCGAGGGACGTAGAACGACTTGATGCCGCAGTACCTGCAGAACAGGTGCCGCGCCTTGCCGGTGTTGAAGCGGTACTCGGTGAGCGCGTCCCCGCCCGAGACGAGGCGGAACTGCTCCTGCTTCACGACCAGGTGCTGCTGCGCGGTCTTCGAGCACATCGAGCAATTGCACTCGCCCACCTCGATCTCGGCGGGCGCCTCGACCTCGAAGCGCACGCGCCCGCAATGGCAGCCGCCGGTGTGCCGGACGAGCGTCATGGCGCGAGCCGCAGCGCGATCTCGGCGAGCCGCCGGCCCTGCGCGACGCAGAGCGCGCGCTCGTGCTCGCTCACGGGCTGGTCGTCGGCGAGCGAGGCGAAGTGGCTCGCGCCGTAGGGCGTGCCGCCGGTGCGCGTCGCGTTGAGCTCCGGGTTGGCGTAGGGCAGGCCCACGAGCAGCATGCCGTGGTGCAGGAGCGGCAGCATCATCGACAGCAGCGTCGTTTCCTGGCCGCCGTGCAGCGTGCCGGTGGAGGTGAACACGCAGGCGGGCTTGCCCGCGAGCGATCCCTTCATCCAGAGCGGCCCGGTCGAGTCGAGGAAGGCCTTCATCGGCGCGGCCATGTTGCCGAAGCGCGTGGGGCTGCCGAGCGCGAGGCCCGCGCAGCCCTCGAGGTCGGCGAGCTCGCAATACGGAGGGCCGCTTTCCGGGATGGAGGGAACCTGCTGCTCGAAACCCGCGGACACCTTGGGGACCGTGCGCACGCTCGCCTGCGCGCCGGGCACGCGCTCGACGCCCTCGGCAATCAGCTCGGCCATGCGCCGCACCGAGCCGCCCGCGCTGTAGTAGAGGACGAGCAGGGTCGCGTCGGCCATGCCTGTATCATAGCGTCCCGACATGGCCGCCATTCCACGCCGCGAGCGCCTGATCGCCGCGCTCGACGTGCCCACCGCCGCGGACGCGCGGCGGCTGGTGGAGAAGCTGGGCGGCGCGGTCTGCTTCTACAAGATCGGCCTCGAGCTCGCGACCTCGGGCGAGTACTTCGGGCTGCTCGAATGGCTCGCGCAGCGCGGCCACCGCGTGTTCTGCGACCTGAAGCTGCACGACATCCCCGAGACCGTGCGCCGCGCGGTCGCCAACCTGCGCGGCCGCGGCGTGAGCTTCCTCACCGTGCACGCCGACCGCGGCGCGCTGGAGGCGGCCGCGAAGGACAAGGGCGAGATCAAGATCCTCGCCGTCACCGTCCTCACCAGCACCAGCCAGGCGGACCTCGCCGAGCAGGGCTACACCGCCACGATGGACGACCTCGTGCTCAGGCGCGCCGGCCTTGCCGCGGACCTGGGCTGCGACGGCGTGATCAGCTCGGGACTGGAAGTGTCGAAGATCAAGGCGCGTTTCGCGTCGCGCCTGCTCGCGGTGACGCCCGGCATCCGCCCCGCGGGCGGCGACGCCGGCGACCAGAAGCGCGTGGTGGACGTCGCGCAGGCCTTCCGCAACGGCGCCGACTACATCGTCGTCGGCCGGCCGATCCGGGACGCGAAAGATCCCGCCGCGGCGGCGGAAGCCATTCAGGCGACCATCGCTACGGTCTTCGAAGGATAGGTTTTGCAATCCATCCTGGGCATCGCGGGGCTCCTCCTGATCGCCTGGACCGCAAGCGAAAACCGGAGGTCCGTGCCCTGGCGCGCGATCGCCGCGGGCCTCGCGCTGCAGCTCGCGCTAGCGCTGCTGTTCCTGAAGGTGCCCTACGTCTACCGCTTGTTCTTTGCCTTGAACGATCTCCTGTCCATCGTGGAAAAGGCGACCCAGGCCGGAACGTCGCTCGTGTTCGGCTACCTGGGCGGTGGTCAGGCGCCTTTCGTGGTTTCTGATTCAAATTCGAATTTCATTCTTGCGTTCAGGGCGCTTCCGATCGTATTGGTCATGAGCGCGCTCTCGGCGCTGCTGTTCCACTGGGGCGTGCTGCAGCGGCTGGTGCGCGGCATCTCCTGGGTGCTCGAGCGCGCGATGCGCGTGGGCGGCGTGGTGGGCCTTTCCACGGCGGCCAACGTGTTCGTGGGCATGGTCGAGGCGCCGCTGTTCGTGCGGCCCTGGCTCGCGCGCGTGTCGCGCGGCGAGCTGTTCGCGATCATGGCCTGCGGCATGGCCTCGATCGCGGGCACGGTGCTGTTCCTCTACGCGAGCATCCTGCGCAGCGTGCTGCCGGACGCGGTAGCGCAC
>DATIYN010000159.1:0-8138 GCA_035517595.1 Burkholderiales bacterium | reverse complement strand
CGACGATGAGGAAGTAGCCCGCGAACCCCATCTGCACGATGGTGCCGATCTCGAATTCCAGGCGAGCCTTGTAGCGCGGCGCCTCGTTGCGCCGCGTGGCCGCATCCGGGTAGAGGCGCTCCAGGCGCGCGGCCAGCCCGGCCTCGGCCTGGTTGCGCAGGTACCGGTCGAGCGAAACGCCCTTGGGCGTCGGGAACGCAGGCAGGCGGCTCTTGCCGAGCTCGATCTCCAGGTTGCAGCGGCGCGCGATCTCCACTGCGTTCTCGAGGGCCTGCGGCATGTCGGCGAACAGCTTCGCCATCTCGGCCTGCGTCTTGAAGTACTGCTCCGGCGTGAACAGCTTCGGCCGGCGCTGGTCGCCGAGCACATAGCCCTGGGAGATGCAGACGCGCGCCTCGTGCGCCTTGAAGTCCTCGCGCTCGGTGAACTGCACCGGGTGCGTCGCCACCACGGGGAGCCCGGCGCGAACCGCGAGCGCGAGCGTCGCGCCCACGATCGCCTCGCCGCCCTGCGCGCCCGCGCGCTGCACTTCCAGGTAGTAGCGTCCCGGAAACAGCGCCGCCCAGGCGGCGGCGTGCTTGTCGGCCGCCGCCGCGTTGCCCGCCGCGAGCGCGTGCCCGACGTCGCCGGCGGCAAAGCCCGAGAGCGCGATCAGGCCCTCGCTGCCGCCGGCGTCGGCCCGGAACCAGTCCAGCGACAGCTCGGCGCGCGCGCGGTGCTGGTTGCGCAGCCAGGCGCGCGACAGCAGTTCCGAGAGGCGCAGGTAGCCCGCGCGCGAGGTGCACAGCAGCAGCGCGCGGCAGGACTTGTCGCGATCGGCGGGGTTCTGGATCCAGCAATCGACGCCGACGAGCGGCTTCAGGCCCGCGGTGCGGGCGGCGGTGTAGAACTTCACCATGCCGAACACGTTGCCCGCGTCGGTGAGCGCGAGCGCGGGCATGCCGTCGGCCTTCGCCTTCGCCACCGCGTCCTCGAGGCGCACGATGCCGTCCGTCACCGAGTACTCGCTATGCATCCTCAGGTGAACGAAACGCGGAGCAGGCATGGCGTCAAAAGTTTACCATCGGCGCATGCGCGGATTGCCTCTGGTTGCGCTGTTCGCGGGCGCAACTTGCATCGCCTTGTCGCCGATCTGGGTGCGCGTCGCGGACGTCGGCCCGGCCGCGAGCGCGTTCTGGCGTGCCGCGCTCGCCGTGCCGCTCCTTTGGGCCTTGTTTTTTTCATTGAAAACAAGCGAAACAAAAAAATTCCCTCTTCCTGCCCTGCTCGCGACCGGCCTCGCGTTCGCGGGCGACCTGGCGTTCTGGCACTGGTCGATCCAGTACACCTCGGTGGCGAACTCCACGCTGCTCGCCAACCTCGCCTCGATCTTCGTCACGCTCGCAGCCTGGGTGCTCTGGAAGCAGCGGCCGAGCGGGCTGTTCCTCGCCGGGCTTGCGGCCGCGCTGGCCGGCACCGGCGTGCTCGTGCGCGCGAGCCTCGATTTCTCGCCTACCGCGCTGCTCGGCGACGCGCTCGGCGTGGTGACCGCGATGTTCTATGCCTGGTACCTCCTGTCCGTGAAGCGCCTGCGCGATCGCGGTGCGGCCACGCTCGCGCTGATGGCGGCGACCACCACCATCACGGCCGTGCTGCTGCTGCCGGTCGCGGCGGCCTCGGCGCAGTGGTCCGGCCAGTCGCTGCTGCCGCGCTCTGCCGCGGGCTGGCTCACGCTCGTGGGCCTCGCCTGGATCTCGCACGCGGGCGGCCAGGGGCTCATCGCCTACGCGCTCGCGCACCTGCCGGCGGCGTTCTCGGCAGTGGGACTTCTGCTGCAGCCGGCGCTCGCGGGCGCCTTCGCCTGGCTGCTGCTCGCCGAGCCGCTAGGCGCCCTGCAGTGCGCCGGCGGCGCGGTGGTGCTTGCCGGCATCTACCTGGCGCATCGCGGGAGCTGGGCGAAGCTGGTGCAGGACGTCGGTCCGCAGCCCAAGTAGCCATCCGGCTACACGGCCCTGCGTCAGGCCGCGTAACCCAGCACCGCCGTGAAGTGACAGCCGGTGCCCGCTACAACGAAGCCATGCCACACCGCATGCGCATACCGCAGGCGGGAATCCAGCATGAAGAAGACGACGCCCAAGGTGTACGCGAGCCCGCCAGCGACCAGCAATGCCACGCCCGCCCTTGGCACCCGCTCGAGCAGCGGGACGATCGCGATCATCACCAGCCAGCCCATGACGAGATAGAGCCCCGTCGACAGCCAGGGCCGCGCAAGGCCCCCGAGGGACTTCAACGTCACGCCCAGAACCGCGAGCGACCACACCAGCCCGAACAAGGTCCAGCCCCAGGGACCGCCGAGCACCCCCAGCGTGAACGGCGTGTAGCTGCCCGCGATGAACACGTAGATCGCGCCGTGATCGAGCTTCAGGAAAAGACGCTTGGCGCGCCCCGCCGGCAACGCGTGATACAGCGTCGAGACCAGATACAGGAACACCAGGCTCGCCGCAAACACGCTCGCGCCGACGACGTTAGCGACGCCAAGATGGCGGATCGAAGCAAGCAGGAACGGAACCGCCACGATGGCCGCAAGCAGCGCTACGCCATGGCTCACGCTGTTGGCAATTTCTTCGCCGGGGCTTTGCGGGCGTTCGCTCATGGGGCCTAGAGTACGACCGCCTCCGGCTCGCCGGGGTTGCCGGCCTCGACGAAGCCGATCTCGTAGGCAAGCTCGCCCTCGCGCTTGAGCAGCATCATCGCGGTGGCGAGCTGCTCGCGCGCGATGCAGATCACCATGCCGATACCGCAGTTGAAGACGCGATGCATCTCGTCCTCGGCGACGTTGCCCTGCTTCTGAAGCCAGGCGAAGACCTGCGGGCGCGGCCACATCTTCTTGCGCAGCACCGCGCGCATGCCCTGCGGCAGCATCCGCGGCACGTTGCCCAGCAGGCCGCCGCCCGTGATGTGCGCGAGGCCCTTCACCGGCACCGCCGCCATCAGCTTGAGCACGGTCTTCACGTAGATGCGCGTTGGCTCCATGAGCGTGTCGGCGAGAGCCGAGGTCGGCCGGTCCTCGCCGATGATGCGCCGGATCAGCGAATAGCCGTTGGAGTGCGCGCCGCTGGAGGCGAGGCCGAGCAGCACGTCCCCCGGCTTGATGGCGCTGCCGTCGACGATCCTGTCCTTCTCGACCACGCCCACGCAGAAGCCCGCGAGGTCGTACTCGCCTTCCGGGTACATGCCGGGCATCTCGGCGGTCTCGCCGCCGATGAGCGCGCAGCCGGCCTCCTCGCAGCCCTCGGCGATCCCCTTGATGACCTGCGTGGCGACGCCCTTGTCGAGCTTGCCGCAGGCGAAGTAGTCGAGGAAGAACAGCGGCTCGGCGCCCTGCACAAGCACGTCGTTCACGCTCATCGCCACGAGGTCGATGCCCACCGTGCCGTGGCGGTTGAGCAGGAAGGCGAGCTTGAGCTTGGTGCCGACGCCGTCGGTGCCGGAGACGAGGATCGGCTCCTTGTACTTCTTCGGGATGGCGCACAGCGCGCCGAAGCCGCCCAGACCCGCGAGCACCTCCGCGCGCATCGTGCGCTTGGCGAACGGCTTGATCGCTTCGACGAGCGCGTCGCCCGCGTCGATGTCGACGCCGGCGTCGCGGTACGAGAGAGGATCCGCCATGACGGTTAAAATGCCTTCTTTTCCATGATTTTACGATGAAGCCGCTCGCATGAGGGGAACGCTCGCTCGATGAAGCAGCTCGCGCTGGGCATTTCGCCGCCGCCGCAGCCCACGCTCGACAACTTCGTTCCCGGCGCCAACGCGGAGCTGCTCGCGCACCTGCGCCGGCTGCAGGCCGGCACGTTCACCGAGAGCGTGCTCTATGTCTGGGGCGAGGCGGGATCGGGCAAGAGCCACCTGCTCGACGCCTGCGCGGGCCGCAGCGCGGTGGACGACGTGGAGCAGCTCGACGAGGCCGCGCAGATCGCGCTGTTCAACGCCATCAACGAGGCGCGCGAGTCCGGCGGCGCAGTGCTGGCCGCCGGCAACGCGCCGCCGGCGCAGCTGCCGCTGCGCGAGGACCTCAAGTCTCGCCTCGCCTGGGGCCTGGTTTACCAGGTGAAGCCCCTGGCCGACGAGGAGCGCGCGGCCTATCTGCGCGCGGAGTCCGCGCGGCGGGGGTTCAAGCTCCCGGACGAGGTGATCTCCTACCTGCTCAGCCGCATGCGCCGCGACCTGCGCTCGCTCACGTCGGTGCTGGATCGGCTGGACCGATTCTCGCTGGAAACGAAACGGGCCGTTACGCTGCCGCTGGTCCGGGAAGCGTTCAAAGAATGAATCTCGCGCTGTTTGACCTGGACAACACGCTGCTCGCCTGCGACTCGGACTACGAGTGGGGCCAGTACCTCGTCGACGAGGGCGTGCTCGAGCGCGAGGAGTACGAGGCCCAGAACGCGGCCTACTACGAGCAGTACAAGGCCGGCACGCTCGACATCCACGAGTTCCTCGGCTTCGCGCTGCGGCCGCTCGCCGCGCACACGCCGGAGGACCTCGCGCGCTGGCACGCGGGGTTCATGCAGGCTCGGATCCGGCCGGCGATGACGCCGCAGGCGCGCGCGCTGGTGCGCAAGCACCTGGACGCGGGGGACCTGTGCGCCGTCGTCACCGCCACCAACAGCTTCGTCACCGCCCCGATCGCGCGCGAATTCGGCGTGCCCCACCTCGTCGCCACCGAGCCCGAGCGCGCGGGCGGCCGCTTCACGGGCCGCGTCGCGGGCACGCCCTGCTTCCGCGAGGGCAAGATCGCGCGCGTGCGCGAGTGGCTCGCCGCGCAGGGCCGCGCGCTGGGGGACTTCGGCTCGAGCAGCTTCTACAGCGACTCGCACAACGACCTGCCGCTGCTCGAGCTCGTGTCGCGGCCGGTGGCGGTCGACCCGGACGCGACGCTCGCCGCCGCGGCCGGGCGGCGCGGCTGGCCGGTGATTTCCCTGAGATAATCCCCGTCCGGAATGATCAAGCGCTTCATCCGCCGCGTGCTCGGCCTGGAGGCCCCGGGGCCGCAGCGCGTGCCGCAGGCGCGCCACGGCGTGGCGCGCAGCGCGATCAGCCAGAGCGCGCTCAAGGTCTGCGACGTACTCGCCGAGCGCGGCTACGCGGCCTACGTGGTGGGCGGCGCGGTGCGCGACGTGCTGCTCGGCATCGAGCCCAAGGACTTCGACGTCGCGACCGACGCCCGGCCCGAGCAGGTGAAACCTCTTTTTCGCCGCGCGCTCGTGATCGGCCGGCGCTTCCGCCTGGTGCACGTGATGATGGGCCCGGAGACGATCGAGGTCTCGACCTTCCGCGCCGCCGACGACCAATCGGCAGAGAAGGACGAGCACGGCCGCGTGCTGCGCGACAACGTGTTCGGCACGCTGGAGGAGGACGCGCGCCGGCGCGACTTCACGATCAACGCGCTCTACTTCGACTGCCGCTCGGGAGAGGTCATCGACTTCCACGGCGGCCTCGCGGACCTGAAAAAGCGCACGCTGCGCATGATCGGCGATCCCGAGACGCGCTACCGCGAGGATCCCGTGCGCATGCTGCGCGCGGTCAGGCTCGCGGCGAAGCTCGGGCTGACCATCGACGGCGCGACCCGCGCGCCGATCAAGCGGCTCGCCACGCTGCTCGAGCACGTGCCGCCGCCGCGCCTGTTCGAGGAAATGCTCAAGCTGCTGCTCTCGGGACACGCGAGCGCCTGCCTGCGCCAGCTGCGCGCCCAGGGCCTGCACCGGGGCCTGCTGCCGCTGCTCGACGTGATCCTCGAGCAGCCGCTCGGCGAGCGCTTCGTCACGCTCGCGCTCGCGCAGACCGACGAGCGCGTGCTCGCCGACCGGCCGGTGTCGCCCGCCTTCCTGTTCGCGGCGCTGCTCTGGCACGAGGTGCTCGCGGCGTGGAAGGCGCGCGAGAAGCGCGGCGAGCGGCGCGTGCCCGCGCTCGAGGCCGCGATGGACGAGGTGCTGGAGGCGCAGAGCGGCAAGCTCGCGATCACGCGCCGGCTCACCGCGACCATGCGCGAGGTCTGGTCCCTGCAGCCGCGCTTCGAGGAGCGCGCGGGCCAGCGGCCCTGGCGCCTGCTCACGGCGCCGCGCTTCCGCATGGCCTACGACTTCCTCGCGCTGCGAGCGGCGAGCGGCGAGGCGCCCTCCGAGCTGGAAAGCTGGTGGCGCGCGTTCCAGGCCGCGGACGAGGAGTCGCGCCGCGCGATGCTGCTGCCCGAGTCCGGCCCGCCGCGCCGCAAGCGCCGGCGCCGCGGCAAGAAGCCTGGCGAGGGCGCGCCGCCGCCTGCATGACTGCCGCGTACGTGGGCCTGGGCGCGAACCTCGGCGACCCCCGCCGGCAGCTGGACACCGCAATCGACGAGCTTAAGCGACTGCCCGGGACGCGGGTCCGCCGGGTGTCCGGGATATACAAGACCTCCCCGCAAGGCTATGCGGATCAGCCGGACTTCCTGAATGCCGTCGCGCGGCTCGACACCGAGCTGTCAGCGGAAATGCTTCTCGACGCCCTCCGGGAGATCGAGAACCGCCACGGCCGAGAGCGGCCGTTCCCCAATGCGCCGCGCACGCTCGACCTCGACCTGCTGCTCTACGGGGACCACGTGGTGAATTCGCCCGGGCTCGTTCTGCCCCACCCGCGCATGCACGAGCGCGCCTTCGTGCTCAAGCCACTGGTCGAAATTGCGCCGCAGCTGGAGGTTCCCGGACACGGCATGGCAGCCGAGCTGCTCGCCGGCTGTCCCGGCCAGGACGTGGAGAAGATCGCCTGATCCGAGTCTCGTTCCGTGGATAGGCTGCACCACATCGCGGTCGAGGGGCCGATCGGCGCGGGCAAGACGAGCCTCGCGCGGCGCCTCGCCGAGCGCCTGGGCGCCGAGCTGCTGCTCGAGCAGCCGGGCGAGAACCCGTTCCTCGCGCATTTCTACCGCGACATGGCGCGCTACGCGCTGCCGACACAGCTGTTCTTCCTGTTCCAGCGCGCGCGCCAGCTCGCGGCGCTCGCGCAGCCAGACATGTTCGGCCGGCCCACGGTGTCGGACTTCCTCATCGAGAAGGATCCGCTGTTCGCGCGCATCACGCTCTCGGGCGACGAGCTCGCGCTCTACCAGAAGATCTACGACGCGGTGCGCCCGCATGCGCCGGCGCCCGACCTCGTGGTCTACCTGCAGGCGCAGCCGGCCACGCTGTATGAGCGCGTGCGGCGGCGCGCGTCCGAGTTCGAGCGCGGCATCGGCGAGGACTACCTCGCGCTGCTGGCGGAGGGCTACGCGCGCTTCTTCTACAACTACAGCGCGGCGCCGGTGCTGATCGTCAACTCGGAGAACCTGAACTTCGTGGCGCGCGACGCGGACCTGGAGCTGCTGCTCGGGCACATGCGGGGCATGAAGAGCCGGCGCGAATTCCTCAGCCTCGGCTAGCCGGCCGGGCCTAGCTCGGATAGGGCTCGAACATCATCGACTCGACCGGGCAGCCCATCGCCCTGGCGATCTTGTCCATCGCCTCGTCGGTGAGCTGCACGGCCTGGAAATCGGCGTCGCCGCCTTTCTTGGCGATGAATGCCTTCGCCGCGTCCTCGGTGTTCCAGGTGACGACCGGGTCCGGGCTCACGCCCGCGACCTGCTGGCAAATCGGGAATCCGTCGGACTTGTAGACAATCGCGTACATGAATGACTCCCCCGAATTTCCTGCCGTCGACGACCCCGAAAACTTTAACCCAAGCGCCCCGTTTCGGCTAGAACCGGGCTGATCCGATCGTCCCGCGGCGCCGCGCGCGCGCGCGGCGCCCTCGCAAAAACGCAACACCCCGGTTTGCGCAGCGGAACCATCCGGCGTTAAATGTCTGCCGGAGGCGGCGGGGGGGCCCGGCGCCGAGCGTAACTACTCTCCTGCAAAGGAGAAATTTCTAGGGGGCACGATCATGAGCGACATGCACGACGCGATGGGCCTGCGCACGGCCTGGAAGGAGCTTCGAGAGTCGCAGTACGAGTATGAGCCGGCCAGCGGCACGCTCTGGGGCTACATGAACCAGCGCGGCAATCCCTGCTTCAACCTGGGGCTGCTGAAGGAGATCCATTCGGTGGGCAGCGAGCTCGCCACCAACGACGGCCACATCGAGCTCGACGGCGCGATGCA
>DATIYN010000158.1:0-3971 GCA_035517595.1 Burkholderiales bacterium | reverse complement strand
AAGGACGTGGTGATCACGCACCTGCACTACGATCATGTCGGCAACTTCGATCTTTTCCCGGCGGCGACCCTGCACCTGCAGGAGCTCGAGATGAGCTACGCGACCGGCCGCTACATGTGCGACGAATGCTTCCGCGGCGCGTTCGAGGTCGAGGACGTGGTCGGCATGGTGCGCCGGGTGTACGCCGGGCGCGTGCGCTTCCACGACGGCGACGACGAGATCGCGCCGGGAGTCTCGCTGCACTACATCGGCGGCCACACCATGGGCCTGCAGGTGGTGCGCGTCGCGACGCGCCGCGGCAACGTGGTGCTCGCCTCCGACGCCTCGCACTTCTACGCCAACATGGAGCAGGGGCGGCCGTTCCCGATCGTCTTCAACGTCGCCGAGATGGTCGAGGGCTACGCGCGGCTGCATGCGCTCGCGGACTCCCCCGCGCACATCATCCCGGGCCACGACCCCCTGGTGCTGGAGCGCTACCCGGCGCCCGCGGCCGGCCTGCAGGGCATCGCGGCGCGCCTGGACTAGATGGCCTACGACTTCGACGAGCCGGTCGAGCGGCGCGGCAGCTGGAGCTCGCGCTGGGAGCGCTATCCGGCGGAGGTGATCCCGCTCTGGGTCGCGGACACCGATTTCCGCGCGCCGCCCGCGGTGCTGGCGGCGATGCGCCGGCGCGTGGAGCACGGCATTTTCGGCTACAGCGTCAATCCACCGGAATTGCGCGCCGCGGTCGTGGAGCGCATGCAGCGCCTCTACGGCTGGCGCGTCGAGCCCGAGTGGGTGGTGTTCGTCCCGGGCGTCGTGCCGGGCCTGCACCTCGCCGCGCGGCATCTCGCGAGCGCCGAGCAGCACGTGCTCGTGCCGCGGCCGGTCTACCAGCACTTGAAACGGGCGCCCGAGCTCGCGAAGCGCGCCTACACCGAGGTGCCGCTGGCGCTCTCGGGCGGCCGCTGGGTCTGGGACGAGGCAGCGCTCGCCGCGGCCGTGCAACCGCAATCGCGCCTGCTCATGCTCTGCAACCCGCAGAATCCCGGCGGCACGATCTTCACGCGCGCCGAGCTCGAGGAACTCGCCGTTTTCGCCGAGAAGCACGGCCTTCTCATCGTCTCGGACGAGATCCACGCCGACGTGCTGCTCGACGAAGGCAAGCCGCACGTGCCCGTGGCGAGCCTGTCCAGCGAAGCCTGCCGCCGCACGGTGACGCTGATTTCGCCCAACAAGGCCTTCGGCTTTCCGGGCGCCGGCTGCGCCTTCGCGATCATCGAAGATGCGCAGCTGCGGCGCGCGTTCTCCTCCGACCACCACGCCACCGTGCACGACGCCACGGTGTTCGGCTACGAGGCGGCGCTCGCCGCCTACCGCGAGTGCGGCGACTGGCTCGCCGCCCAGCGCGCCTACCTGCGCGCCAACCGCGACCTCGTCGAGCGCGAGATCGCCGCGCTGCCGGCGCTGAAAATGGCGCATGTCGAGGCGACCTACCTCGCGTGGATCGACGCGTCAGGGCTGGGAGTCGGCGATCCCTACGGGCATTTCCTCGAGCACGGTGTCGCACTCTCGCCGGGCGCGCAATTCGGCGATGCGCGCTTCGTCCGGCTGAATTTCGGAACGCAAAAAGCCCGGCTGATCGAGGCGCTGAAGAGGATCAGCTTCGCATCCAGGCAGAGCCCCAGAGGTTGAGCGTGCGCTCCTCGTGCGGCCAGGTGCGGAACGCCGCGCCTTCGGGCATGAGCTCCAGCTCCGCGGAGAACTCCACCTTGTAGCCGTCCGGGTCCTCGATCATGAAGAACAGGTTGTTGCCCGGGCCGTGGCGCCCCGGCCCCCACCACATGGGGATGCGCAGGCCCGCCACGTGGTCGCCCCAGTCGCGAATGTCCATCCAGCCGCCGGTCTCGTAGGCGTGGTGGTCCGGGCGCGACGCCGGCGCCCGGAAGGTCGCGAAGACGTGGTGCTCGGGATCGGAGCGCAGGAACACCGCCGCGAGTTCCTCGCCCTCGAGCACGCGGTCCGACTCTCGCGCGCCGAGCTTGTCGCGCCAGAATGCGAGCATCTCGGGCACGCGGGTGCTCGCACAGACGAAATGCTGCAGCCGCCCGGGCAGCCGGCTCTGCAAGCCGGCCACGCGCACGGGCAGCCCGAACAGCACGCGTCGGCCGTCCGGATCGGTCACGGCGGTCGCGCCGTCGAGCAGCAGCGGCGAGCGTGCCGGCGCGCGCGCGACGCCCGCCGCATCCAGCGCCGCGGCATGGGCCGCGAGGTGCGCGGCATCGCGCATCGCGAGCGCGATCTCGGGCACGCCGCCCGGCGCCCCGTGGCCCACGACCAGGCGCCGCGCGTGGCCCTGCACCAGCCATTCGCCGCCCGGCAGCGGCTCGACGCGGTCGCCGAGCAGCGCGCCGTACCAGCGCGCGAGGCGCTCGGGCTCGGCGCTGCTGCGCCGGAGGTAGTGCAGGCGCGCGGGCCAGAGCGGCGTCAAGCGCGCCCGCCTCCCGGCGCGAGGTTGCGGGCGAGATCGAGCACGCGCGCGAGGTGCGCGTCGTTCACGCCGAGCGCGAGCATGTGCTCCAGCGTATTGCGGATGTAGTCCACGCAGCGTCCGCGCTGGCCGATGCCCTGCGCGACCAGCTTCGCGCGCCCGTGCAGGTCGAGCTCCTTCACGAACTGGCGGTGCGCGGTGTCGGCGACGAACGCGAGCGCCCGGATCCTGCGCCCGGGCGCGGCGGTGACGCGGATCAGCGTCGGCTTGTAGACGCGGTTCAGCATCTCGCGCTTCCAGAGCGTCTCGAGCACGCGCGTCGCGCGCGGCGCCGGCACGCGGAACGCCATCCCCCAGCACGAGCCGCCGCGGCAAAGGCCCATGACGAGGCCCGGCTTTTCGGGCGTGCCGCGGTAGCGGCTGGAGAGGATGCACAGCGCGCGGTGGTAGCCGCGCGCGAGCGCCGCTTCCTTCTCCACATAGCGGAACCCCGGCGACCACATGAGCGAGCCGTAGCCGAATACCCACAGATCGCCGCGCGGCAGGCGTTCGAGAAACTGGGCGATCTCCATCTGCGCGCATTCTATAATCGGCGCCGCATGGCCGAGAAGCGAAGACCACCGGTCGTCGGGCGCTACCAGCAGGCGGAGGTCGCTCTCGCGAATCGCAACAGCGGCATGCCGCTGGAGGCGTTGCGCTACGACGTCACCCCGGCGGGCCTGCACTACCTGCTCATCCACTTCGACATCCCCGACCTGGACGCGTTCGCCTGGCGGCTGCGCGTGGAGGGCCAGGCCGCGCGCCCGGCGCAGCTCAGCCTCGAGGAGCTGAAGCGCATGCGCTCGAAGACGGTGCGCACGACGCTCGAATGCGCGGGCAACGGGCGCGGGCAGGTCTCGCCGCGCTACCCGTCGATGCCCTGGCTGGAGGAGGGCGTCTCGACCGCGGATTGGACCGGGGTTCCGCTCGCGATCCTCCTGGATCAAGTGGAATTGGAGAAATCTGCGCTGGAGATCGTGTTCCACGGCGCCGACCGCGGCTTCGACGGCGGCATCGAGCACGACTACGCGCGCAGCCTGACGGTCGCGGAAGCCCTGCGCGAGGACGTGCTGCTCGCGTACGAGATGAACGGCGCGCCGCTGCTGCCGCAGCACGGCGCGCCGCTGCGCCTGGTCGTGCCCGGCTGGTACGGCATGGCGAGCGTCAAGTGGCTCACCCGCATCGAGGCGATCGGCACGGCGTTCGATGGCGTGCAGCAGGCGAAGAGCTACCACTTCCGGCGCGAGGCGGGCGAGCAGGGCCTGCCCTGCACGCGCATGCGCGTGAATTCGCTGATGGCGCCGCCCGGCATCCCGGACTTCTTCGGCCGCCGGCGCACTGTGGACGCCGGATCGGTCGAGATCCTCGGCCGCGCCTGGTCGGGCGACGGCGAAGTGAAACGGGTCGAGTTCTCCGTGGATGGCGCTTGGCGGGAGGCGGTCCTCGATCCGCCTTCGGGCGC
>DATIYN010000157.1:0-3065 GCA_035517595.1 Burkholderiales bacterium | reverse complement strand
GCTCCTCGCATCGCTCGAGGCGCGCGGCATCGGGGTCGCCGACGTCACGCTGCACGTCGGCGCCGGGACCTTCCAGCCGCTCCGGAGCGACGACCTCGACGCGCACCGCATGCACGCCGAGCGGCTGATCGTGCCGGCGCGGACGGTCGAGGCGGTCGCGGCGGTGCGCGCGCGCGGCGCGCGCGTCGTCGCGGTCGGCACGACCGTGGTGCGGGCGCTCGAGACGGCGGCCGCGGGCGGCGCGCTCGCGCCCTTCGAGGGCGAGACGCGGCTCTTCCTCAGGCCGGGGGCGCGCTTTCGGGTCGTCGATGCGCTGGTGACGAACTTCCACCTGCCGGAATCGACGTTGCTGATGCTGGTGTGCGCCTTCGCCGGGCGCGAGGCGGTGCTCGCCGCCTACGCGCACGCGGTCGAGAAGCGCTATCGTTTCTTCAGCTACGGCGACGCGATGTTCGTGACGCCGGCGGCCGGCGCGAGGCAGGCGACGTGAAGTTCGATTTGCTCGGCACCGACGGGGCGGCGCGCCGCGGCCGGCTGATCTTCCCGCGCGGCTCGGTCGAGACGCCGGCGTTCATGCCGGTCGGCACCTACGGCACCGTCAAGGCGATGACGCCCGAGGCGCTCGTCGACGGCGGCGCCGAGATCGTGCTCGGCAACACCTTTCACCTGTGGCTGCGGCCGGGGCTCGAGGTCATCGCCGCGCACGGCGGGCTGCACCGCTTCATGCACTGGGAACGGCCGATCCTGACCGACTCCGGCGGCTTCCAGGTCTTCAGCCTCGCGAAACTGAGGAAGCTCAGCGAGGCCGGGGTGCGCTTTCGCTCGCCGGTCGACGGCAGCGAGGTGTTCCTGTCGCCGGAGGAGTCGATGCGCATCCAGCGCGTGCTCGGCTCCGACATCGCGATGCAGTTCGACGAGTGCACGCCGTACCCGGCGACCGAGCGCGAGGCGCGCGACTCGATGGAGCTCAGCCTGCGCTGGGCGCTTCGCAGCCGCGATGCCTACTACGGCGCGGGCGGCGCGCCCGGCGTGCTGTTCGGCATCGTGCAGGGCGGGATGTACCGCGCGCTGCGCAGCGCCTCCTGCGAGGGGCTCGCCGCGCTCGACTTGCCGGGCCACGCGATCGGCGGGCTCGCGGTCGGGGAACCGGAGGAGGAGCGGCTGCGCGTGCTCGAGCAGACGCTGCCGCTGCTGCGCCCCGACCGGCCGCGCTACCTGATGGGCGTCGGCCGGCCCGAGGACCTCGTCGAATCGGTCGCGCGCGGCATCGACATGTTCGACTGCGTGATGCCGACGCGCCATGCGCGCAACGGACACCTGTTCACCGCCGCGGGCACGCTCAACATCCGCAACGCCCGCCACGCGAGCGACCTGTCGCCGATCGATGCGAGCTGCGACTGCTACACCTGCCGCCACTACACGCGCGCCTACTTGAGGCACCTCGACCGGGCCGGCGAGATCCTGGGCAGCATGCTGAACACGATCCACAATCTGCACTTCTATCAAGCGCTTATGCGGGCGGTCCGGACCGCGATCGAGAGCGGCCGATTCGCGGCGTTCCGGCGCGAGTTCCACGCGGCCCGCACCGGGGAGGATGAGGCGCCTGTGGCATAATGCCCGGCTACGCCCATCACAACGTATCCCGGGGAAATCGCATGGATTTTCTGATCTCGAGCGCCTACGCCCAGGTGGCCGGCGCCGGCTCGCCGCAGTCTCCGCTCATGACGTTCCTGCCCATCGTGGTGCTGTTCGTCGCGTTCTACTTCCTGCTGATCCGTCCGCAGACCAAGAAGGCCAAGGAGCACCGCGAGATGGTCGCCAAGCTCGCGGTCGGCGATGAGGTGGTCACGGCCGGCGGCATCCTCGGGCGCGTCACCGAGGCCGGCGAGACCTTCGTCAGCGTCGAGATCGCCAAGGACGTCACGATCAAGGTCCAGCGTGTCCAGGTCTCGCAACTGATGCCGAAGGGCACCTTCAAGAGCGCCTGAGAAAGCGCCCGCCACGGAGCACCGTCCGGCATGAACCGATATCCGCTGTGGAAGAGCCTGCTGTTCGCGGGCGTGATGCTGCTGGCGCTCGTGCTGGCGCTGCCGAACGTGTTCGGCGACGCGCCCGCACTGCAGCTGTCGCGCCGCGACGGCGAGCTGTTCAAGGACGCGGGCGCCGCGCAGCCGTTCCTCGACCTGCTCGCCAAGGAGCAGGTCGTCCCCGACGCCAACTTCGTGCAGAACGGGCGCGTCGTGCTGCGCTTCACCGACGTCCCGACGCAGCTGAAGGCGCGCGACCTGATCGAGGCCTCGTCCCCGGGCGCGTACGCGATCGCGACCACGTTCGCCTCGCGGGCGCCGGCCTGGGTGCGCGCGGTCGGCCTCAGGGCCATGAGCCTCGGCCTCGACCTGCGCGGCGGCATCTACCTCGTCTACCAGGTCGACGTCGATGGCGCGGTCAAGCAGACGCTGCAGCGCCTCGAGCGCGACTATCGGCTCGCGCTGCGCGAGAAGCGCATCCAGTACGATGCGGTCGATGCGAGCGGCGGCGGCATCGCGGTGACGCTCAAGGATCCGGCGAAGCTCGACGATGCGCGCGCCGCGCTGGCCGCGGTCGACCCGAACGTGACGCTGACCGCCGCCGACGTCACGATCCGCGCGACGCTCTCGGACCAGCAGGTGCGCCAGCGGCAGGACTTCGCGATCCAGCAGAACATCACCGCGCTCGGCAACCGCGTCAACGCGCTCGGCGTGTCGGAAGCGAGCGTGCAGCGCCAGGGCGCGAACCGCATCGCCGTGCAGCTGCCCGGCGTGCAGGACGCGAGCGAGGTGATCCGGCTGCTCGGCAAGACCGCGACGCTCGAGTTCCGGCTCGTCGACCAGACCGGCAACCCCGTCGAGGCGCAGGCCACCGGGCGGCCGCCGCTCGGCACCAAGCTCTACAAGGACCGCAGCGGCCGGCCGGTGCTGCTGAAGCGCGACGTGATCGTCTCCGGCGAGCAGCTGACCGATGCGACCTCGACCTTCCAGCAGGGCGAGCCCGCGGTCAGCATCCGGCTCGATGCGCGCGGCGGCGAG
>DATIYN010000156.1:0-4504 GCA_035517595.1 Burkholderiales bacterium | reverse complement strand
GTGATCGAGGCGATGTCGAGCCACCGGCCCTACCGCGCGGCGCTCGGCATCGCCCCCGCGCTCGCCGAGATCGAGCGCGGCGCCGGACGCGTCTACGACGCCGACGTCTGCGCGGCGGCGCTGCGGCTGTTCCGCGACAAGGGCTTTACGATCCCGTCCTGAGTGTCACCGGCAGCCGGGCTGCGCGGCGATCCAGCCCGCGAGCTCGCCGATCGCGCGGTTCGAGGCGCGCGCGAGCGCGCCGGCGCCGCCAACCGCGTCGGCGCCGGCGCGGCCTTCGGCCACCGCGAAGCGCCGGGTCGCGCCGCCCGAGAGCGAAGCGAGCAGCTCGACGCGCCCTTCGCTCGCGTCCTTCGCGGAGAACACCTGGGTGAACTCCTGGATCTCGACCGAAAGCGTGCACTTCCCGCTCTCGGCCGATGCGCGCTGCAGCTGCTTGCGCAGCATCTCGGCCGGCGGCGCCGCCCACCGGCTGCCGGTGAACGCCGCGATCTCCGACGCATTCCGGTACGCGAGCCGGTAGAACATGTCGGTGCCGTCGAACGGCGCGGCTGCGCGCACGCCGCCCACGCGCACCGCGGGAAGCTTCGCGGCGGGCGCCTCGAGCCCGAGGTCGTAGCTGCGCGGCTCGGGAGCCGCGGCGCCGCCGCAGCCCGCGAGCGGCAGGGCGAGGGAGAGAAGAACCAGCGTCTTTTTCATTGGAACCCCGGTTCGCCGGGCCCGGGCCTGCCGGGCTTGCGGCCGAAAATCGCGCTTTGCGGCTCGCGGTCGAGCTGCAGCGCGAGCCGCCCGACGTGCTGCGCGCTGCGGTCGACCGATTCGGCGAGCGCATTGACGCGCGGCAGCGTTTCCTCGCGCACCGCGCCGGCGGCGCCCTGCGCCTCGGCCGAGAGCCTGCCGACCTGCGCAACGAGCTCGCGCCCCTCCTTCACGAGCTGGTGCACCTCGCGCGCGAGCTCGGGCAGGCCTTTGGCCGCGTCGCCGGCCTTCTCCAGCACGCCGGCGACGTTCCTGCGGTTTTCGGCGGACATCAGCGCGTTCGCCCGCTCCAGGGTCCCCGGCAGCCGCGCCGAGGCCTGCTCGAGGCTTGCCGACGCGCGCTCGAGCGAAGCGAGCATCGCGCCGATCTTCTTACGGTTCTCGGGCGTGAGCAGCGCGTTCAGGCTGGCCATGAGCTCGCGCGCGTCGCGCACGGCGCCTTCGGCGCTGTCGCTCACGGTGTCGAAGAACGACGGCCGCAGCGGCAGCTCGACCACGCCATCGGGCCCGGCTTGCTTCGGCTCCATCTGGTGGTAGTCGTCCTGCAGGTGCACGTACGCGATGCCCGTGATGCCTTCCATGCCGAGCTGCGCGTAGGTCCCCTTGGTGATCGGGATCGTGCTGTCGACCTCGATGTTCACCAGGATGCGGCGCGGATCCTTCTGGTCGAGCGCGATGCCGGCGACCCGGCCCACGCTCATGCCCCGGTAGCGCACCTGGGCCTCCGGATTCAGGCCGGAGACGGCGCCGGTCGCGATCACGCGGTAGGTGCTGCGCGCGATCGGCGTCTTCGCGAGCCATTGCGCCCAGACGACGATGCAGCCCGCGATGCCGAGCACGAACAGGCCCGTGATGAGCGCGTAAGCCCTGCTTTCCATCTAGGCGCGGCTTTCCATGCCTTCGGCCCGTCGCGGCCCGCCGCTCTCGAGCGCGCGGCGGCCCCGGTCCCCCCCGAAAAAATTCTGCACGAACCTGTGATTCATCGCGCGAACCGCATCGAGCGAATCGCAGGCGATTATATGCTGGTCGTGCAGCACCGCTACGCGATCGGTGAGCTCGTGCAGGGTATCCAAGTCGTGCGTCACCATCACCACCGCGAAGCGGTGCTCCTCGCGCAGGCTCTTGATCAGCCGCACGAAGCTCTCCGAGCGATCCGGGTCCAGTCCCGCGGTCGGCTCGTCGAGAATCAGCAGGTCCGGCGACAGCGCGAGCGCGCGCGCGAGCGACACCCGCTTCACCATGCCGCCCGACAGGTTCGCGGGCAGCAGGCTGCCGTGGCGCGGATCCAGCTCGACCTGCGCGAGCTTGGCGTTGACGATGGCGCGGATGTCGCCTTCCGGCAGGCCGCCGCGCTCGCGCAGAGGGAAGGCGATGTTGTCGTACACGCTGAGCGCCGAATAGAGCGCTCCATTCTGGAACAGCATGCCCATCCGCCGGCGCGCGTCGCGAACCTTCTTCTGGTTCGGATCGTCCCAGGACACGCCGAACACGAGCACCTTGCCCGCCTTCGGGCGCTTCAGGCCCAGGACCACGCGCAGCAGCTGCGACTTTCCGCTGCCCGAGCCGCCCACCAGCGACAGCACCTCGTCGCGCCGGACCTTGAGCTCCAGGTCGCGGTGCAGGACGGTGCCCGCGCCGATCGTATTGACGAGCCCCTCGATCTCGATGACGTGCCGGTCGGCGTCCACTCAGCCCACGTCCTTCAGCATGATCGCGAAGACCGCGTCGAGGATGATGACCACGGTGATCGCGGAGACCACCGAGCGCGTCACGCCGAGCGCCAGGCTGTCGGTGTTGGGCAGCACGCGCAGGCCGTAGTGGCAGGCGACGAAGGCGACCGCGAAGCCGAACGCCGCCGCCTTGCCGATGCCGATCCAGAAGTTGACCACCTTGACCGCTTCCGGCAGCGCCTGAAGGAACGCTCCCGGCGTGATGCCGAGCGTGAACCGCGACACGAGAATCGCGCCCGCCAGCGCGGCCATGTCGGTGCAGAAGGCGACCAGCGGCAGCGCCACCGCGAGCCCGAGCACGCGCGGCAGCACGAGGCGCGAAGTCACCGAAATGCCCATCACCGAAAGCGCCTCCACCTCCTCGGTCACGCGCATCACGCCCAGTTGCGCGGTGAGCGCCGATCCCGAGCGGCCCGCCGAGATGATCGAAGCGAGCATCGGCCCCAGCTCGCGCAGCACGCCGATGCCGACGATGTTGATGACCAGCAGGTCGGCGCCGTAGGCCTTGAGCTGCAGCGCCGAGAGGTAGGTGAGCACGATGCCGACGAGGAATCCGACCAGCATGGACACCGGCAGCGCCGTGACGCCGGCGCGATAGATGCCGGCCGAAAACTCGCGCAGCGGAAACTCGCGCGGGCGGCCCATCAGCGCGCTCGCGTCGAGCGCGAGCTGCCCGAGCAGCGTCACGCCGTCGCGCACGTGGATGCCCGCGTCGAAAGCGCCCTCGCCCACGCGCACCACGCCGGCCAGCGGATCGATGGGCCTGCTTTCCTCGGGCACGGCCAGCCCGCGCTCGATCTGCTCGAGGAGCTCGCGGTGGGCGGCCAGCACCTTGACATCCTTGGCGCCGCGCAGCGCATGCACGAGCCGGACGGCGCCCGCGTCGTCGATCTCGCCAACCTCCGTGAGGTCCCAGGCAATGCGCTCGGGCGGCTGCTGCTTCAGCTTGGCGAGCGCGCGCGCGATCTCGGCGTCGTGCTCCTTCATGCCGCGAAAGGTCCACTGGCCGCTCGCACGCACGCGGATCGGCACCGGATCCTGCGCCAGCGTGCGGACGTCCAGCGCGGCGTCGAGGCTCGGCATGGCCGCGCGAGTATACTCCGCGCGCCGTGCAACTCATTGATATCGGCGCGAATCTTACGCATCCGGCCTTCCACGCGGACCTGCACGAAGTGCTCGCTCGCGCGGCGCGCGCGGAAGTCGCGCAGGTCGTCGTCACGGGTACCTCGGTGCCGGAGAGCATGGCGGCCCTCGCGCTCGCGAAGGCGCACGGAAACGTTTTCTGCACCGCCGGCGTGCATCCCCATCACGCGCGCGAGTGCGACCAGGCCACGATCCCGGCCCTGCGCGTGCTCGCGCAGCACCCGCGCGTTGTCGCGATCGGCGAATGCGGCCTCGACTACAACCGCAACTATTCGCCGCATCCGGACCAGGCGAAGTGGTTCGAGGCGCAAGTCGACCTTGCGATCGAGCTGCGCAAGCCGCTCTTCCTGCACTCTCGAGACGCGTTTCCCGATTTTTCGAATCTCCTGAGAAGCAAGAAGAACCTCCCCCCGGCGGTGGCGCATTGCTTCACCGGGGAGCAGGCCGAGCTGCGCGCGTACCTCGACCTCGGGCTGTACATCGGCATCACGGGATGGATCTGCGACGAGCGGCGCGGTCGCCACCTCCTCGAGCTCGTCGGCGAGATTCCGGCCGACAGGCTGATGCTGGAGACCGACTCGCCCTACCTCACGCCGCGCGACCTGCGCCCGCAGCCGAAAGCTCGGCGCAACGAGCCCGCGCACCTGCCGCACATCCTGCGCACGATTGCGCGCGCGCTCGGCAAGCCGCCGGAGCGCGTCGCCGAGGAGACGACGCGCAACGCCAGGGCGTTCTTCGGGCTGGCATGAATATCGTTCAGTTCCTGCTGCAGAACGCCCGGCGCCAGCCGAACCATGCCGCGCTTGCCGTCGGCGACCGGGTGGTCTGCTCTTACCGCGGCCTCGCCGAAAGGGTGGAACGTCTCGCCGGCG
>DATIYN010000155.1:0-3527 GCA_035517595.1 Burkholderiales bacterium | reverse complement strand
GGCTCGCGCACGGCCGCCGCGGGCGAGCTCGACCTGCTCAGCATCGACATCGACGGCAACGATTACCACGTGCTGAAGTCGATCCGCAGCGTGCGGCCGCGCGTCCTCGTCGTCGAGTACAACGGCAAGTTCCCGCCGCCGATGGATGTGGTGCCGACCTACGACCCGGCGCATGCCTGGGACGGGACCGACTACGAGGGCGCGTCGCTGCAGGCGATCGCCAACCTCGCCGCGCGCCGCGGCTACCGGCTGGTCGGCACCAACGTCGCCGGCGTCAACGCGTTCTTCGTGCGCGAGGATTTGGCCGGCGGCCGCTTCGCCGGCGGCGGCGCGGCGGCGCTCTACAACCCGGCGCGCTACTGGCTCACGCGCGGCACCTCGTCCGGCCATCCGCCGGGCGAGCGCTTCTCCTACACTTCCGACGCGGCGCTCGGCGACGCGCTCAGGAATACGTGAGCGACCCGGCCCGGTCGGGCCGGTCGAGGTGCGGCACGTTGTTGAAGCTCACGCAGTGGATGCGGCTCGCGCCGGCCGCCAGTTCGGTGATGCCCGTGTTGCGCGTCTGCAGGTTGAGATCGACCACGCCGCGCAGCGGCATGCCGAGGACCTCGGCGAGCATGGTGGAGATCGGGCCGCCCGAGCTGACGACGAGCACGCGCCGCGCCGCGCCCGAGCGCATCGCCGCCAGCGCCTCGAGGACTCGCGCGCGGAAGCCGTCGAACCGGTGCTCCTCCCCGACCTCGAGAACGCCGTCGGTCCATGCGTACATCGCCTCGCGCAGGACGCGGAAATGCTCGCGGCGGTCGCGCTCCTTCTGGAACGCCTGCTGGCCGCCGCTTCTTCCCATGTGCGCGCGCAGCAGCGCGTCGGCCTGGTACTCGTTCAGGCGCTCGTCCTCGTCCGCGGGCAGCGCCCGCCCCATGCCCTCGGCGATGCCGGCGAGGGTCTCGGCGTGGCGGCGCAGCGAGCCGCGCACCACGCGGTCGAAGCGCGCGCCGCGCTCGGCGAAGTACTCGCCGAGCCAGCGCGACTGCCGCCAGCCGAGCTCCGAGAGCTTGTCGTAGTCGTCGGCGCCGAAGGACGCCTGCGCGTGCCGCACCAGAACCAGTTCCGCCATAGCCCCGCATTGTATGGAACAATCCCCGCATGAAAATCAGGGACAAGGTGGTGGTGGTGACGGGCGCGGCGAGCGGCATCGGCAAGGCGCTCGCGGCCCGCTTCGCCAGGGAAGGCGCGCGCGGCGTGGTCTGCGCCGACGTCAACGAGGCCGACGCGAAATCGGTGGCGGCCGGCGTCGGCGGCATGGGGATGCGCTGCGACGTCAGCCAGGAAAGCGACATGAACGCGCTGGTGGTCGCCACGCTGGAAAAGTACGGCGCGGTCGACATCTTCTGCTCGAACGCGGGCATCATCGGCCGGCACGGGCTGGATGCCACGCTGAAGGAGTGGCGCCGCACCATGGACGTCAATTTCATGGCGCACGTGCTCGCCGCGCGCGCGGTGGTCCCGGTGATGCTCAAGCAAGGCAGCGGATATGTCGTCGCCACCGCCTCGGCCGCGGGGCTGCTCATGCAGGTGGATTCGGCCACCTACACCGTGTCCAAGCACGCCGCCGTCGCCTTCGCCGAGTGGCTGTCGGTGAACTACGCCGAGCGCGGCATCCGCGTGTCCTGCCTGTGCCCGCAGGGCGTGCGCACGCCGATGCTGCTCGGGCCGACCGGCGACCGCAAGTCCTTCCTCTCCGCGGGCTCGGTGAGCGCCGAGGAGGTCGCGGCCAAGGTGATGGAGGCGATCGAGGCAGAGCGCTTCCTCGTGCTGCCGCACCCGGAGGTCGCGGAGTACGAGCGGCGCAAGACCGCCGACCGCGACCGCTGGCTCGCGGGCATGCGCCGGCTGCGCCAGCAGGTCCTCACCGACCCGAACATGAGGGGGCTCGACTGAGATGAAGAAGCTCTGGGTCGCGCTGGCAACGGCCTTCTGCCTTTCGTCCGTCCAGGCCCAGACCTTCCCCGCCCGGCCCCTGCGGATCATCGTGCCGTTCCCGGCGGGCGGCATCGTCGATCTCATGGCGCGCACCCTGAACGAGAAGCTTGCCGAAGGCCTCGGCCAGCCGGTGCTCGTCGAGGCGCGGCCCGGCGCAAACGCGAGCCTCGGCACCGACGCGGTCGCCAAGGCCGAGCCCGACGGCCACACGATGGTGCTCGCGACGCTCTCGCACGTGACCACGCCCGCCCTCATGAAGACGCCCTGGCACCCGCTCAGGGACTTCGCCGGCGTGGCCGTGATGGGCCACGTCGCGAATGTCGCGGCGGTGAATCCCGGGGTGCCCGCGAAGACGCTGCGCGAGTTCGTCGAGTACGCGAAGGCGCGGCCCGGCAAGGTCAACTACATCAACGCGGGCGCCGGCACCTCGCAGACGATGAGCGCCGAGCTGTTCAAGCGCAACGCGGGCCTGGATCTCGTCGCCATCGGCTACAAGGGCTTTCCGCCGGCCATTCCCGACATCCTCGCCGGGCAGGTGCATTTCTCGTTCATCCCGTTCGGCGTCGCGGCGCCGCATGTCGCGAGCGGCAAGCTGCGCGCGCTCGCCGTCGCCGCGCCCGCGCGCAGCCGGCTGTTCCCGGACGTGCCGACCATGGCCGAGGCAGGCTACGCCGAATCGCAGGTCGTCTCCTGGTACGCCTTCCTCGTGCCGGCGGCGACGCCGAAGGCCGTGGTCGCGCGGCTGAACGCGGAGTTCGCCAAGGCGCTCGCCGATCCCGTGGTCATCGCGCGCATCGAGAAGATCGGCGGCGAGCCGCTGCCGGCGGGCAAGCCCGAGGAGGTGGACACCTTGCTCGCGGGGGAATTCGAGCGCTGGACGAAGCTCGTCCAGGCGACGGGCATGAAGATCGAGTAGCCGGGCTTGAGCTCGAAGCGGCCGCTGGCGCGGATGGCCTAGCCGCCGGCGACCTGCGCGCCGGGTACCGAGGCGCGCGTCCAGGGCTTGTCGATCCGAATTTGCGCCTGAATTGCCGTTGAAGGGATCGATGGAAGAACGAACAAACCCGATCGCTTCATGCATGCCTCCGGTTTTCGTCCTCCTGGAGCTTGCGCCAGAAGATCTTGCCGGTCGCGGTCTTGGGTAGCGCGTCGACGAACTCCACCACGCGCGGCGCCTTGAAGGCCGCCATCTTCTCGCGCGCCCAGGCGACGATCGCCTCGGCTTCGACCTTGCCGCGCGCCGGCGGCTTGAGCACCACTACCGCCTTCACGGTCTCGCCGCGGTGCGCGTCCTTCGCCGAGATCACGCAGGCCTCCTGGATGTCCGGATGCGCGTACAGCATCGCCTCCACCTCTGCCGGCCAGACCTTGAAGCCCGAGCAGTTGATCATGCGCTTCAGGCGGTCGGTGATGAAGAAGTAGCCCTCCTCGTCGTAGTAGCCGAGGTCGCCCGTGCGGAAGAAGCGCTTGCCGTCGATCTCAAGGAACGCCTCCTCGGTCGCCCTGGGCTGCTTCCAGTAGCCGCGGAACACCTGCGGGCCGTG
>DATIYN010000154.1:0-13876 GCA_035517595.1 Burkholderiales bacterium | reverse complement strand
GGGAAGAAGTAGCCGTCACAAAAAAAACCCCGCCTGGGCGGGGCTTTCGATTGCCCGCCGGCGCGCCTTGCGCGCCGGCGCTTTCAGTCGAGCGACTAGGCGCCCTTCTTCTTTCCGCGCTGCGCGTTGCGCATGGCCGCGGTCATGAAGCCGTCGAAGCGGCCCTCGGCGATCGAGAACCATTCGACCTGCTCCTCGCGGAACTTCTTCCACGGCTCCCAGATCTTCTTGAATTTCGCGTTCTTCGAGGCGACCTCTTCGTAGTTCTCCTCCGACGCCTTGAACGAAGCGGCCATGACGTCGTTGGGGAACGGCGAGAGCGTCACGCCGCCGGCGAGCAGGCGCTTCAGCGCTGCAGGGTTCAGCGCGTCGTATTTCGCCACCATCCAGATGTAGGCTTCCGCGCAGGCGGCCTGCAGGATCGCCTGGTATTCCTTCGGCAGCGATTCCCAGGCCTTGATGCCCACCATGCACTCCGTGGAGGGACCGCCCTCCCACCAGCCGGGGTAGTAGTAGTTCTTGGCCACCTTGTAGAAGCCGAGCTTCTCGTCATCGTAGGGGCCGACCCACTCGGCCGCGTCGATGGTGCCTTTCTCCAGGGCCGGGTAGATGTCGCCGCCGGCAATCTGCTGCGGCACCACGCCGAGCCTGGTGAGCACCGTGCCGCCCGTGCCGCCGATGCGGAACTTGAGGCCCTTCAGGTCGGCGACCGACTTGATGGGCTTGCGGAACCAGCCGCCCATCTGGCAGCCGGTATTGCCGGCCAGGTGGTTGATGATCCCGTAGTCCTTGTAGAACTCGCGCATCAGCTCCAGGCCGCCGCTGTGGTAGTACCACGCATACTGCTGGCGCGCGTTCAGGCCGAACGGGATCGAGGTGCCGAAGGCGAAGGTCTGATCCTTGCCGAAATAGTAGTACGAGGCGGTATGGCCGCATTCCACCGTGCCGGCCTGGACCGCGTCCATGACCTGCAGGCCGCCGACGATTTCACCGGCCGCGAACAGCTTGATGTTGAACTTTCCGCCGGTGGCTTCCGATACCCGCTTGCAGATCAGCTCGGCGCCGCCGTACAGCGTGTCCAGGCTCTTCGGCCAGCTGGCCGCCATGCGCCAGTTGACGGTCGTTTGCGCGTGGACGATGGCCGGTGCGGCGACGCCGCCGACGGCAAGGCCCGCCGCGGCCTTCTTCAGAAACGATCTGCGCTTCATGAACTCCCTCCTCCGTTAAGGTCGATCGGTGAGCCTGCTCCCTGCAGGCGAGCGGCGATTCTAGCCCTGAAAGCGCGCCCTGGGAAAGCGGGGGCGAGGCCCGGTCGCGGTGCGCCCTAGTTGAGGTGCGCGCAGCGCCGCGAGAGCTCCATCATGCGGGCCCGGACTTCGTCGAGGTCCGGCGCATCGGGCTCGCGCTCGAGGTAGTCGGTCAGGTCCCGCAGCGCCGGGCGCCAGCACTCCAGGCGATGGTAGAGGTAGCCTCGGTCGCGGCGCTCGCCGGCCGCCTCCGGGGCGACGATGATCATGCGGTTCAGGACCTCGAGCAGGCGCTCGGGCTTGTCGCGCTCGCGATACACGCCCTTCAGGTTGCGCAGCAGCCGCGCGAGGATCTGCCGGTTGCTCGCGGGCTCGAGGAACTGCTCCAGGGGCAGGTCGGACACCGGCACGCCGCCCGGCTCGCCCACCCCGAAGCCGCGCGGGATCACGCGCTGCAGGCGCGCGCGCAGTTCGGCCGCGGATTGCGGCGCGCCGCCCGAGAACGGGTCCAGCACGAGGGTGCCGCCGCGCATCGGCAGGCGCACGAGGAAATGTCCGGGAAACGAGACGCCCTCGAGCGGCAGCTCGATGCGCCGGCCGATCTCCAGGTAGAGCACCGACAGCGTGATCGGGATGCCCTTGCGCCGGTCGATGACCTCGTTGAGGTAGGAATTGCGCGGATCGTAATAGTCGTCGGCGTTGCCGCTGAAGCCGAGGTCGGCGAACAGGAACTCGTTGAGCGCGATCACGCGGTCCTCGGGGCTTGCGCCGACGTCCAGGCGCGCGCGCAGCCGCTTCGCGAAACGCTCGATCTCGCCGACGTAGCCGTCGACGTCCAGTCCCGGATAGGCGTCCTCGGCGATCTGCAGGCAGGCGCGCGCGAGCTGGATGCCCGAATCCTCGCCGCGCACGAGCTCGGCGAAGGGCTCGAGCGGCGCGCTCACGCCGCCCCCCGGAGGGAGAAATCGCGCAGCCGGAAGCCGAGGGCGAAGAGGCCTGCGCCGTAGACGCCTGCGCCAAGCGCGACCACGCCCGCGATCGCCGGCAGCTTGCGCTGCCACGGCGCCGCCAGCCACCACGCGGCGTCGCCCGCGGCGAGCCAGAGCACGGCGGCCATGACGGCGACGGTCGCACCGACCTTGAGAAGGAACGCCGCCCAGCCGGGCTGCGGGACGTAGATGTCGGCTTTCCGGAGGTTGACGTACAGCAACCCGGCGTTGAGGCACGCGCCCAGGCCGATGGCGAGCGCGAGCCCGGCGTGGCGCAGCGGGCCGATGAAGGCGAGATTCATCGCCTGCGTCGCCACGAGCGTGACGATGCCGATCTTCACCGGCGTGCGGATGTCCTGGCGCGCGTAGAAGCCCGGCGCCAGGATCTTCACCACGATCATGCCGATCAGCCCGACGCTGTAGGAGGCGAGCGCGTCCCGCGTCATCAGGGCGGCCTCCACCGTGAAGCGGCCATAGAGGAACAGCGCGCTGACGAGCGGCAGTGCGAGCACGGCAAGCGCGGCCGCCGCAGGCACCGCGAGCAGCACGGTCACGCGCAGCCCCCAGTCGAGCAAGCGGCTGTAGTCTCCGAAGGAGCCCGTCGCATGGTGCTTCGACAAGCTGGGCAGCAGGATGGTGCCGAGCGCGGCGCCGAGGACGCCGGCGGGAAATTCCATCAGCCGGTCCGCGTAGTAGAGCCAGGAGACGCTGCCGGACACGAGGAAGGACGCGAAAACGGTGTTGATGAGCAGCGAGATCTGGCTGATCGAAACGCCGAAGGCCGCCGGACCCATGAGCTTCAGGATCCGCCGAACGCCGGGATGCGCGTAGTCGAGCCGCCATCGCGGCAGCACGCCCAGCTTGAAGAGAAACGGCACCTGGAAGGCGAGCTGCAGGAAGCCCCCCGCGAACACCGCCCAGGCGAGGACCAGCACCGGAGGCTCGAAGCGGTCGGCGAAGAAGAGTGCGCCCGCGATGAACGAGACGTTGAGCAGCGTCGGGGTGACGGCCGGGACCGAGAACCGGTTCCAGGTGTTCAGCACCCCGGCGGCGAACGCGACCAGGGAGATGAAGGCGATGTAGGGAAACGTGATGCGCAGCATGCGCACGGTGAGCTCGAACTTGGCCGGGTCGGCGGCGAAGCCGGGCGCCGAGACGTACACGATGAGGGGCGCCGCCGCCATGCCGGCGGCCGCGGCGATCACCAGGGCGATGCAGAGCAGCGTGGCGACGCCGTCGAGCAGGGAGCGGGTCTCCTGCGGATTGCGGTTCCTGTATTCGGCCAGGACCGGCACGAAGGCCTGCGAGAACGCGCCCTCGGCGAACAGGCGCCGCAGCAGGTTGGGAATGCGGAAAGCGACGAAGAAGGCGTCGGTGACCAGCGCGGCGCCGAACGCCCGGGCGATGACGAAGTCGCGCGCGTAGCCGAGAATCCGCGACAGGAGCGTGAGGCTGCTCACGGCGGCCAGGGCACGCAGCAGGTTCAAGCGGCGACTCCTTCCCGGGGGTTCATGCTAGAATGCGCGCCCTTTTCAGAGTCAAGACAACGACATGGCCAACATCAAGTCCGCGCGCAAGCGCGCCCGCCAGGCGGTCCAGCGACGCGCCCACAACATGAGCCTGCGCACGCTCGCGCGCACGGCCATCAAGGACGTCCAGAAGGCGATCGCCGCGGGCGACAAGAAGGCCGCCGCCGCGGCGCTGGCCAAGTCGCAGGCCGCGATCGATCGCGTCGCCGCCAAGGGCGTCCTGCACCGCAACGCCGCCGCGCGTCACAAGAGCCGCCTCGCGCACGCCATCAAGGCGATGTCCTAGCCGGCGGGCGGGCGCGGGGCATCGGCATCGCGGCGCGCCTAGTCCGTGTCCCCGGCCCGCTGCAGCCGCGCGAGCTCGGTGCGATCGGCGACGCGGCCGTCCCGCGTCTTCAGCTCGTTGTCCTTCGCGAAGCTCAGCAGGAAGCGGTAGGCCATCGGCTCGAGGTCCTCGAGCCGGAGGTCGACCACCACGCAGCGGATTCCGCCCGCGGTCACCGGATGCACGTAGGGGGAGTACTGCATGCGATGGTCGCCGCCGAACATCGCCATCACGCCGCACAGGCGCTCGGCCCAGTCGCTCGGCCGGAAGGGCTTGCCGTCCAGGGTCACGCCCTGGATGACGAACTCCACCACCGGGAAATCGGGCATGCGAAATAATAGCTCATGGCAAAACCCCTGAGCCGCATCCTCGTCGTCGAGGACGATCCGCTCGCGCTGCGCGAAATCGTCAAGGGCCTGAACGCGGCGGCGCGCTCGCTGGACAATCCGCTCGGCATCGCCTTCGCCGGCGTCGCCACCGCGCGCGAGGCGCTCGCGGCGATCGAGGCCGACGGCGACATGCAGGCGGTGCTCGTCGACGACAAGCTCTACTCGCTGCCCAGCGCCAGGACGGAAAACGGCAGGAAGAAGCTGCAGATGTCGGCGCTCGAACTCGTGCGGCGCGTCACGCGCCTGCGGCCGGAGCTCGACGTCTACGTGCTCATCGCCAAGGAGACCGAGGACGAGGTCGTCGACGCGCTGTTCACCGAAGCGGTGGACGGCTACTTCTACCGCGAGGAGCGCGATTACCGCGGCATCTACCGCATCCTCAACGCGCAGATCCAGGAGAAGGCGCGCACGCCGTTCACCGACGCGCTGAAGTCGTATGTCTGGATGGCCAAGGACCAGTGGCACACGCCGGGCCACTCCTCGGGCGAATCGCTGCGCGGCAGCCCCTGGGTGAACGACTTCTACGAGTTCATGGGCGATCACGTGTTCGACGCCGACCTGTCGGTATCGGTGCCGATGCTCGACTCGCTGATGGAGCCCAAGGGCGTGATCGCCGAAGCGCAGGCGATGGCCGCCAAGGCCTTCGGCGCGCGCCGCACCTTCTTCGCCACCAACGGCACCTCGACCGCGAACAAGGTCATCTTCCAGACGCTGCTCGCGCCCGGCGAGAAGCTGCTGCTGGACCGCAACTGCCACAAGAGCGTGCACCACGGCGTGGTGCTCTCCGGGGCGCACCCCGTCTATCTCGATTCGGCGTTGAACAGGAAATACGGGCTTTACGGTCCTGTTCCGAAAAAAACTCTGTTGAAGGAAATTCGAAGGCACCCTGATGCGCAGGCCTTGATCCTCACCTCCTGCACCTACGACGGGCTGCGCTACGACCTGGAGCCGATCGTGCGGGCGGCGCATGAACGAGGAATCAAAGTGATCGTGGACGAGGCCTGGTACGGCTTCGCGCGCTTCCACCCGGAGTTCCGCCCGACCGCGCTCGAGGCGGGCGCCGACTACGCGACGCAGTCCACGCACAAGGTGCTGTCGGCGTTCTCGCAGGCCTCGATGATCCACGTCAACGACCCGGAGTTCCGCGAGCACCTGTTCCGCGAGAACTTCAACATGCACACCTCGACCTCGCCGCAGTACGCGCTGATCGCAAGCCTGGACGTGGCGCGCAAGCAGGCGGTCATGGAGGGCTTCAAGCTCCTCAAGCGCACCCTGGGCTTGGCTCTTGAAATAAGGACCTTGATCAATTCGACGCGCGCGTTCCGCGTGCTGGAGCTCGAGGACCTGCTGCCCGAGGAAGTGCGCCATGACGGCATCCGCCTCGATCCCACCAAGGTGACCGTCGACGTCTCGGGCTGCGGCTACACGGTGGACGAGCTGCAGAAGGAGCTGTTCGACCGCTTCAACATCCAGATCGAGAAGAGCACCTTCAACACGATCACGCTGCTGCTCACCATCGGCACCACGCGCTCCAAGGTGTCCCGGCTCTACGACGCGCTGATGCGCCTGGCGCGCGAGAAGCGCGCGCCGCGGCGCCTGGTGCGCAGCCCCGAGATTCCCGCCTTCACGCGGCTGCGCTACCTGCCGCGCGACGCCTACTACTGCGGCGGCGAGCTGGTGCCGGTGTTCGACGACAAGGAGCGCGTCAACCGGCGCCTGTCGGGGCGCGTCTGCGCCGACGGCATCGTGCCCTACCCGCCCGGCATCCCGGTGCTCGTGCCCGGCCAGCTGATCACCCCCAAGATCACCCGGTTCCTCGCCGCGCTGCTGTCCTCGCAGAAGCGCACCGAGCTGCACGGCATCGTCTACGAGGGCTACCAGCCCTGCGTGCGGGTGCTGCGGCCGGCGGAGGAGCGCGGCTTGCGCCGCATCGGCTAGCTCAGTAACATCCTGAAAACGGCGGTGTTGCGACCGCCGTTTTGCATTTGGAGCGGCATTTCGCCGCGATGAAAGGAGCGACGCCATGAGCCATGTGATGAACACGTACGCCCGCCAGCCGGTGGCGTTCGTGCGAGGCCAGGGCGTGTGGCTCTACGACGAGGCCGGCAGGAAGTACCTCGACGCGCTCGCGGGCATCGCGGTGAACACGCTCGGGCACAACCACCCGCGCCTGGTGGCGGCGCTGCGCGAGCAGGTCGGCGCGATCATCCACTGCTCGAACCTGTTCCAGGTGCCGCTGCAGGAGCAGGCGGCCGACCGCATCGCGGAAATCTCGGGCCTCGACGAGGTCTTCTTCTGCAACTCGGGGCTCGAGGCGAACGAGGCGGCGATCAAGGTCGCGCGCAAGTACGGCCACGACCGCGGCGTCGCCGAGCCCGCGATCGTCGTCATGGAGAAGGCCTTCCACGGCCGCTCGCTCGCGACCCTGTCGGCGGGCGGCAGCCGCAAGGTCCAGGCCGGCTTCGAGCCACTGGTGCAGGGCTTCGTGCGCGTGCCGCTCAACGACCTGGACGCGGTGCGCCAGGTCGCCACGCACAACAAGAACGTGGTGGCGGTCTTCGTCGAGCCGATCCAGGGCGAAGGCGGCATCAACGTCTCGCGCCTGGAGTACCTGCGCGGCCTCAAGGAGATCTGCGACCGGAACGAGTGGCTGTTCATGTCCGACGAGGTGCAGTGCGGGCTCGGGCGCACCGGCAAGTGGTTCGTCTACCAGCATGCCGGCTTCCTCCCGGACGTGGTGCCGCTCGCCAAGGGCCTGGCCGGCGGCGTGCCGGTGGGCGCCTGCGTGGTCGGCGGGCGCGCCCGGGGCGTGTTCAAGCCCGGCAACCACGGCTCGACCTTCGGCGGCAACCCGCTCGCGATGCGCGGCGTGGTGACCACCCTCGATACCGTGAAGGACGAGGGCCTGCTCGAGAACGCGGCGCGCGTGGGCGGCGCGATGATCGAGGGACTGAAGGCGGCGCTCGGCGGCCTGCCGGGCGTGGTCGAGGTGCGCGGCCGCGGCCTGATGATCGGCATCGAGCTCGACCGCCCCTGCGGCGAGCTCGTGAAGCGCGGGCTGGACGCGGGCCTGGTCTTCAACGTCACCGCCGACAACGTGGTCCGGCTGCTGCCCGCGCTCGTGATCAGCGAGGCCGAGGGCCGCGAGGTGGTCGAGCGCCTGGCGCCGCTCGTGAAGGCGTTCCTGTCGCAGGAGACCGCAAGACCGAAGACGGCCGCGGCGCGCTGAGCCGCCATGGCCCGGGCGAAGAAGCCGCCGCTGCGGCATTTCCTCCAGTTCCGCGACTTCACGCGCGCGGAATACGAGCACCTGTTCGCGCGCACGCGCTGGATCAAGGCGCGCTTCAAGCGCTACCAGCGCTACTGGCCGCTCGAGGACCGCACGCTCGCGATGATCTTCGAGAAGCAGAGCACGCGCACGCGCCTGTCGTTCGAGGCCGGCATGCACCAGCTCGGCGGCACGGCGATCTTCCTCAGCACGCGCGACTCGCAGCTCGGGCGCGGCGAGCCGGTCGAGGACGCCGCGCAGGTGATTTCGCGCATGTGCGACCTGGTGATGATCCGCACCTTCGAGCAGAAGATCCTCGAGCGCTTCGCGGGCGCCTCGCGCGTGCCGGTGATCAACGGCCTCACCAACGAGTGCCACCCCTGCCAGGTGCTCGCCGACCTCTACACCTTCCTCGAGCACCGCGGCGCGATCCGGGGCAGGACCGTCGCCTGGATCGGCGACGCGAACAACATGTGCCGCACCTGGATGCAGGCGGCCGAACTGTTCGACTTCAAGCTCAACGTCTCGACGCCGCCCGCCTGCGCGCTCGACGAGCAGGACCTCAACCGCCACGTCGAGTGGCTCGCGGAGCCCCGGCTCGCGGCCAAGGGCGCGCACCTGGTCACGACCGACGTCTGGACCTCGATGGGATTCGAGTCGCAGGACGGGGAGCGCCGGAAGAAGCAGTTCGCCGGCTGGCAGGTCGGCGCGGCGGTCATGCAGGCGGCGCGCAAGGACGCGCTCTTCATGCACTGCCTGCCCGCGCACCGCGGCGAGGAAGTCACGGCCGAGGTGATCGACGGCCCGCGGAGCGTAGTCTGGGACGAGGCGGAGAACCGCCTGCACACGCAAAAAGCGCTGATGGAATATCTGCTGCTCGGGCGGGTGAAGCGCTGACGCTCGCGCTGCCCGGCGCGGCGCGCCCTAGTCGAGCGTCCTGGCCAGGCGAAAACCGGTGAGGTTGTCCCTGTAATCGGCGGGGTTCTTGTAGCGCGTAGCCGAGCGCGCGTAGCGCGGCACCGTGCTCCAGGACCCGCCGCGCAGCACGCGCTGCGAGCAGTCGCCGCTCAGCCAGGCCGCGCCGTCCGAGGGCGCGCCCGCATAGCTCGCGTTCCAGCAGTCCTCGGTCCACTCCCACACGTTGCCGATCATGTCGTAGAGCCCGAAGCGGTTGGGCGCGTAGCCGCCCGCCGGCGCGGTGAAGTAGTGGCCGTCGGTGCACTCGTGCTTCTGGCCGAAGCCCCAGGTCTGGAATCGGCTCTGGTCGGCCACGTTGGCGTAGCGGCAGGCCTGGTCCGGGTCGTCGCCCCAGTAGCGCGAGCTGGTGCTGCCCGCGCGCGCCGCGTATTCCCATTCCGCCTCGGTCGGCAGCCGGTAGCGCCTGCCGGTCTTCCGCGACAGCCACTGCGCGTAGGCGCGCGCGTCGTTCCAGCTGACGCAGAGCACCGGGTGCGGGTCCGCCTGCGCCTGCGCCAGGCCCGGGTTGCGCCAGCTCGTGTAGGGCTCGGGCACCGGGATTCGGGCGGCCGGATCGTCGTAGATGAACCCCGAGCAGCCTTGCGCGCGCGTGTCGCGCTCGGCCTCGGTCTTGTAGCCGGATTCCTCGACGAAGTGCCGGAATTCGGCGACCGTGGCCTCGCTGCGGCCGAGCGCGAACGCCCGCGCGATCGTCACCGGTCGCTGCGGCCCCTCGTCATGGCCGCGCCCAGCCTCCGCCGCGGGCGAGCCCATCGTGAATTCGCCCGCGGGAATCACCACCATGCGCGGGCAATCGGCGCAGTCCTGGAACACGGTGCCGGGCCGCTGGACGGCGCGCGGCGCCTCCTTCACCGTCGCCGCGGAGACCGCCCTCGCCCGCTCTTCGGCCTGCACCATCGCCTGCGCCTGGGCCTGCGCCGCCAATTCCGTCTTGTGCTTCAGAGCTTCCTTCTCCTTCGCGGCGAGCGTCCGCGCCTTGTCCGCCGCGGATTTGTCGGCATCGGCCTTCTTCTCTTCTTCCGCTGCGCGCGCGTTGGCCGCGGCGTCCTCGGCCATGAGCTTCTCTCGCGCCTCCTCCTCCCGTCTCTGGCGCGCCTCGGAGGCAATGCGCAACGCCTCGGTCTCAGTGAGTTGTTCGGGCGCTGGCTGGCGGCCGTAGAAGAAGGCGCCGAGCGCCACCGCGCCGATCAGGAGCGCCGCCACCAGAGCTCGCGCACGCAGCCTTGCGCGCCGAACCGCCTTGTCCTTGACCTCGGCGACCGCGCGCGCATAGTCCTCCTGCGCGCGCCACGCCTTGTCGAGCGTGGCGCGCTCATCTGCTCTCGCTTCGTCCTTTGCCTGCTTCTCGGCCTCGAGCCGGGCGAGTTCCTCGGCATCGATCCTGGCAAGATCGGTCGCCTCGGGCTTCTTATTCATGGGTCGGGCGCGACCGGCGGTTCAATGCGGCTCTGCGCTCTTGTCGCGTAGCACGATCGCGGACCCCCTCACCTCGATGTAGCCGCTCGTCTGCAGGTCCTTCATCACCTTGCTCACCATCTCGCGCGAGGCACCGATCATGCGCGCGATGTCCTGCTTGGTCAGGCGCTTGGTCACGACCTTCTCGCCGTTCACGTTCTCGGACATGTCGAGCAGCAGCCGCGCGACGCGCCCGTAGACGTCGAGCATCGCCAGGCTGCCGATCTTCCGGTCGGCCTCCCGCAGGCGCCGTACGAGCACGCGCATGACGGCCATCGCCAGGCCGGCGTTCTCGACCAGGCATTTCCGGAACGCGCCCTTGGCCACGGCGAGCAGCTCGCAGGGCTCGATCGCGACCACGCTGGCCGAGCGCGGGTTGTCGTCGATGAGGCCCATTTCGCCGAAGAACTCGCCCGGTCCGACGATGCTCAGGATCGTTTCCTTGCCGTCGGCCTCGCCCATCATCACCTTGAGCCGCCCGGCGATCACGATGTAGAGGGCGTCGATCGCATCGCCCTCGCGCATGATCGTCGAGCCGCGCGGCGCGCTGCGCCGCGTGACCATCGCCGCAAGCGCGCGCAACTCGTCCTGCGACAGGCCGGCGAACATCGGCAGCGACTTCAGCACCGTCGTCGAGACCGTGGTCGATGCGGACATGCCGTCTCCCCGCGCGGCGAAAGGGGCCGGCTAGCGCTTGCCGCGCCTGCCCGGTTTTGCCGGACCCGGCAGGGGCACGCCGCCGAAGCCCGGCTCCCCGAGCATCCGCGCTTCGCCGTAGACGCGCAGCTTGTCGCGCGTGTCGGCGATGTCGAGGTTGCGCATCGTCAGCTGGCCGATGCGGTCCGCGGGCGCGAAGAACACCTGCCGCCCCTTCTCCATCGTGAGGCGCTCCGGGTGGTAGGTGAGGTTGGCGCTCTTCGTGTTGAGGATGCTGTAGTCGTTGCCGCGCCGCAGCTCCAGCACGACCTCGCCCGTCACCGCCTTCGCCACCCAGCGCTGCGCCGTCTCGCGCAGCATCAGCGCCTGCGGATCGAACCAGCGGCCCTGGTAGAGCAGGCGCCCGAGCCGCCGTCCGTTCAGGCGGTACTGCTCGATCGTGTCCTCGTTGTGGATGCCGGTGACGAGGCGCTCGTAGGCGACGTGCAGCAGCGCCATGCCCGGCGCCTCGTAGATGCCGCGGCTCTTGGCCTCGATGATGCGGTTCTCGATCTGGTCGGACATGCCCAGGCCGTGGCGCCCGCCGATGGCGTTCGCCTCGCCGAGCAGCGCAACCGCGTCCGCGCAGCGCTGGCCGTTGAGCGCCACCGGCACGCCTTCCTCGAAGCGCACCGACACCTTCTCGGCCCTGATCTTCACGTCCTCGCGCCAGAACGCCACGCCCATGATGGGCTTGACGATGCCGATGCCCTTGTCGAGGTACTCCAGGTCCTTCGCCTCGTGCGTGGCGCCGAGCAGGTTCGAATCGGTCGAGTAGGCCTTCTCGGCGCTCATCCGGTACTTGAAGCCCGCCTTCGCCATGTAGGCCGACATTTCCCGCCGGCCGCCCAGCTCGTCGATGAACTTCTGGTCCAGCCAGGGCTTGTAGATCTTCAGGCCCGGGTTGGCGAGCAGGCCGTAGCGGTAGAAGCGCTCGATGTCGTTGCCCTTGTAGGTGCTGCCGTCGCTCCAGATCGCGACCCCATCCTCCTTCATCGCGACCACGAGCATGGTCCCGGTGACCGCGCGGCCGAGCGGCGTGGTGTTGAAGTAGGTCGCCCCTCCCGTGGAGATGTGGAACGCGCCGCACTGGATCGCGGCGATGCCCTCGGCGACGAGCTGCGGCCGGCACTCGACGAGCTTCGCCCGGGCCGCGCCGTAGGCGAGCGCCTTCTTCGGGATCTCGCCGTAGTCGGCCTCGTCGGGCTGGCCGAGATTCGCGGTGTAGGCGTAGGGGACGGCGCCCTTGGCGCGCATCCAGTGCACCGCGGCGCTCGTGTCCAGGCCGCCCGAGAAGGCGATGCCGATCTTCTTTCCCCTGGGCAGCCTGTCGAGAATCGTTGGCAAGGATGGTCTCTCCGTAAATCGTGGATGATACGTAGAATGTCGACCGTGCGCATGCTCGCCGCCCTGCTTGCCGCCGTCGCGCTCCAGTGCGCGGCGGAGCCGTTCAGCGTGCGCATCGGCACCGAGAAGATCGTGCTCGACACGCCGCCGGGCTTCGCCGACACCGTGAGCCTCGGCTCGCCGCGGCTGCAGGATTTCGCCGAGGGCTTCAACACCGCGTCGAACCGCCTGCTGCTGTTCGGCGTGACCGACGCGGACATGCGGCGCTTCACCCTCGGCGACAAGCTCGAGGCCAACCGCTTCGTGATGGTCGCCACTCCGCGCGCGCAGGAGCAGCAGCGCGTCACGCCCGAGCAGTTCGCCGACTTCATGCGCGATTCGATGAACGCGTTCGGCAAGACGATCGAGGTCAAGGACCTGGTCAAGTTTCTGGAGAAGCAGCCGATCGGCAAGAGCAACCTGCTCGCGGAACTGCGACGCGAGCCGGGCGTCGCGTCGGTGATGCAGGCGACGCGCCTCGCGCCGATCCCCGGCTACCGGTTCTACGACAGCGACAAGCCGCAGTACCTCGTCTACACCACGAGCCTGGTGCTGGTGCGCGGCAAGGCGCTGCAGCTGTCGGTGTACTCGCTCACCGAGACCGGCACCGACCTCGGCTGGCTGCGCGGCACGACCCAGCGCTGGGCGGACGAGCTGCGCCGGCTGAATCCCGACTAGCGGCCCGGCCGTGCCCTCTTTCGACGTGGTCTCGCAGGTCGACCAGCAGGAAGTCCGTAACGCGGTCGAGCAGGCGAACAAGGAAATCGCCAACCGCTACGACTTCAAGGGCTCGGACGCGCGCATCGAGCAGGTCGAGCTCGGGCTCACGGTGTACGCCGACGACGAGTTCAAGCTCGGCCAGGTCACCGACGTGCTGCGCGGCCGCCTGGCAAAGCGCGGCGTCGATGTGCGCTGCCTGGAGCTGGGCGCCGTGGAGAAGATTTCCGGCGACAAGGTGAAGCGCCCGATCACGGTCAAGACCGGCGTGCCCCAGGACAAGGGCAAGCAGATCCAGAAGCTGCTCAAGGACGCCAGGCTCAAGGTCGCCGCCTCGATCCAGGGCGACGCGGTGCGCGTCTCGGGCGCCAAGAAGGACGAGCTGCAGGCGGCGATCCAGCTGGTGCGCCAGTCGGTCGCCGACCTGCCGCTGCAGTTCATCAATTTCCGGGATTAGCGCCGAAAACGCGAACGCGCTCTGGCTAGGCCCTGTTGAGCCCCTCCGACCAGCGATCGTAGATGCGGTCGGCGACCGCGTGCAATGCGGCGACGCGCGCCGCGAGGTTCTTCTCGACTTTCGACGGCGATTGCACGCCGGGCGAGTCCTTCGCCGCCGCGATCTCGCGCGCGCCGCCCTTGCACCAGGCGCGAATGAGGTCCTCGGTCATCTCGACGTGGCATTGCATGCCGAAGTGCCGGCCGAGCGCGAAGGCCTGGTTCGCGCAGTGCGCATTGCCGAGCACGCGCGTGCCCCCAGGCGGGATGCTGAAGGTCTCGCCGTGCCAGTGGAAGCTCTCGAACGCGGCCAGGCCGCCGAACCAGGCGCGCGCGACGGCGTTGTCGGCGACCTCGACCTCGCCCCAGCCGATCTCCTTCACGCGCGCGCGCGTGACCTCG
>DATIYN010000153.1:0-7323 GCA_035517595.1 Burkholderiales bacterium | reverse complement strand
CCGTAGGGCGGGGTCGTCGCGATCTTGTAGGCGCGCACGAACGACTGCGCGAAGTGCGCGAGCGACACCGGCGTGTCGTCCCACTTGGTGAAGTCGCGCACCAGCGCGTTGATGTCCTGCGCCGAGTGGAACGTCGGCACGCCCGGCGGCCGGTGCGCCGCGTCCATGTCGTTGCCGCCGACGACGATCACCGGCACGCGGTCGCACCAGGCGTTGTAGATGCCCATGGTGGCGTGCTGCAGGCCGACGGTGCCGTGGCACAGCGTCATCAGCGGCTTCCCCGCGACCTTGAAGTAGCCGTGCGCCATGCCGACCGCGGATTCCTCGTGCATGCAGGAAAGGAACTCCGGCATCCTGTTGCCGCCGTAGTTGATGAGCGACTCGTGGATGGCGCGGTAGGAGGAGGCGCAGTTCGCCGGCAGGTACCTGATGCCGAGCGTCTTGATGACGTCGACCATGAAGTCGGAGCCGGGGACGCCGCCTATCCTCGAGGTTGCCACGGTCGGCGTGCCGGTCTCGGCCGCGGCGACTTGCATCGTGGGGGGAAGCGCCGAAGGCGCGCGCGGCGCCGGCTCGGCGGGCCTCGCTGCGGGAGCCACTGCGCCGGCCGCGCCGGCGGCCACCCCGGCGAGGAATCTGCGGCGATCGGGGTTCGTGTCATGGGCCATGGCTGCCTCCTCCTTGAAACTGCGGGAAATTCTAATCCCCGGGAGGCGTTCTTCGCCCCGGAACGCCGCCGGGAATTGTTCCAGCGCCTGGCAGGAAATCTTTGAAGGATCAGTGGCTTTCACGTATAATGCACGTTTCCCCTTTGATTCTTTCCGAGTACCCCACCTTGCAAGAGATCCTGAAGTACCTGAAAGACCGCGGCGAGAAGCTCGACTCCGAGATCGCTCTGGCCGTCGGGATGCCGCTGGATGCCGTGCGGCGCCACGTGTCCGAGCTGTCCGCCCGGGGCGAGATCATGACCTGCCAGTCGACGCGCTTCATCGAGGGCAAGAAGATCGAAGGCCTGCTCTGCCGCATCGCGGGCTACGTTCCGCCCGCCGCTCCCGGCAGGAAGCCGAAGGCGCAAAAGGCCCTGGCGTCGTAGAATTCGCGCACCCGATGGTGCGCAATCTGCTGCTCGTCTGGCTGATCAACGCGCTGGCGCTGCTGGCGCTGCCGTACGTCGTGCCCTCGGTGCAGGTCGACAGCATCATGACCGCGCTGGTCGCGGCGCTCGTGCTCGGCCTGGCGAACGCGCTCATCCGGCCGGTGCTGGTGGTGCTGACGCTCCCGGTGACGCTGGTCACGCTGGGCCTGTTCGTGTTCGTGATCAACGCCCTGCTCTTCTGGTTCGTCGCCTCCTTCGTCAAGGGCTTCTCGGTCGCCGGATTCTGGTCGGCCTTCCTCGGCTGGCTCGTCTACGCGCTCATCTCCTGGGCGGTGAGCCACCTCGTGTTCGGCCCGCCGCGCGTCGTCGTGGTGCGGCGCGACCTCTAGTGGCGAAGCTCCGCGCCGGGGAGCCCGCGAAGTCCTCCGCCTACGATCCGGCGGTCGCGCTCGAGTTCTTCAGCTCCGCCGGCAAGCCCCAGCCCTTCGCCAAGGGCGCGACCATCTTCTCGGAGAACCGCATCGGCCTGCCGCTGCTGCTCATGCCGAACCGCATCTACCTGCTGCTCGAGGGCGAGGTGGGCCTGTTCGCAGGCGAGGAGCACATCGCCTCCATCCACGCGGGGGAGGTGTTCGGCGAGATGGCGGCGCTCGGCGGAACCGCGCGCAGCGCCACGGCGCTCGCGATGTTCGACTGCCGGGTGATCGGCCTGGACGAGGCGCAATTCGGCGCGGCGCTGCGCAGGAATCCCTCCTTTGCGCTGATGCTGATGGGCGTCATGGCGGCGCGCCTGCGCGACACGATCGGGCGCCTGGGAGGCGCTCCGCCGGCGGACACTGCCTGGCGCGAGGCGGCGGCGCTCGATCCCCAGCTCCTGTCGGATCTCACATCGGTCGTCGGGCCTTCGGCGCGCTTCCGCTATCCGGCGGGCAAGCAGATCATGCGCGAGGGCCAGCGCGGCGTGGCGCTCTACGCCGTGCTCGAAGGCCGCGTCGAGATCAGGATCGGCGACGCCGTCGTCGAGAAGGTCGGGCCGGGCGGGGTGTTCGGCGAGATGTCGCTCGTCGAGCGCAAGCCGCGCCTCGCGAGCGCCGTCGCCGAGACCGACTGCGCGCTCCTCGCCATGAGCCGCCACATGTTCCTGCACCTGGTGAAGAAGAGCCCCAAGTTCGGCCAGGCGCTCTTGAAGGCGGTCGGCGAGCGCGCCGCCTTCATGGCCTCGCGCCTTCACGAGCAGGAGCCGGGGAAAGCGGCGGCCTGAGGCTTCAGGGCTTCCGCGCGTACGCGGCGTCGAACGCCGCTTCGAGCCGGGCGTGCGTGCCGCGCAGCCCGTCGACGACCTGCTTCGCCCACTCGAAGTACTCGCGCCGGCGCTCGAGCGCCCACTGTGCCGGCGGATGGTCGGCCACGTCGCGCAGGTTCGCGATCTTGTCGGCGAGCTTCACGAGCTTCGCCGCGCGCGACAGGCGCGGCGCGTGCTCGACCTGGAGCTGCTTGCGCTCGGCCTTGGGCAGCGCCTTGTCGTCGGTGACCTCGCGCACGACGTCGGCGACCTCGCTGCCGAACCGCGCGGCGAGCTCCCCGTAGCTCGTCTGCGTGTCCTCGATGGTGTCGTGCAGCACCGCCGCGCGCAGCACCAGCGCGTCCTGCACTCCGCCCTCGACGGCGAGGATCCGCGCCAGGGCGATCGGGTGATTGATGTAGGGCGAGGCCTCGGCGTCCTTGCGCCGCTGGTCGCGGTGCTTGTCGGCGGCGAAGGCGAGCGCGTCGACGAGCTCCGCGGGATGCGCGGCGCGCCCGGGCGTGCCGGCGCCGAACTCGGCGAGCAGCCGAGACAGCTTCACGTGCGCGACCAGCGCGTCGGGAACGGCGTCGACGATCTCGCGGTAGGGCACGGTGAACCCGGGGTTGCCCTCGAACCTCACCAGCATCCGCAGCCGGTCGATCACGCCGCGCATCTCGGCCGCGGCGTCGCGGTCCTCCGATTCGGCGAGCTCGTCCAGCCCTGCGATCAGGGCCGAGAGCACGCGCAGCCACTCGAAGGACGCATCGCGCAGCACCAGGTCGAGCAGCTCGCCTTTCGACTCGACGCGGCCGTGCTCGCGCTCGTAGCGAACGCGCTGGGCGTCGAGGAGCGTCTTGTGGAGCTCGAGCAGCGCGTGGTGCAGCGCGTCGAGCTTGGGGTTCTGAGTCATCCGACTTCATAAATGGGGGCGGAACGCCCGGATTCCAGCCGGACCCGCGTTACTGCGAAACAAACGAAACGAGAACGGCCGCCCCCTGAAATCCGCCTGATGCACGTTCCCGATAGAGTCGCGCGGGGACAAGGGAGAAGGCCATGAAGATCCTGACGCTGGGAATCATGCTCGCCGCGGGGACCGCGATCGCGGGCGTCACGAAAGCAGCGGACGAGGGGCTGCGCCGCGAAGCGGCGGCGCTGTTCGGGACTATCCCTGCCGCGACGGTCTCGCCGGAGAGCGCGGAAGCGAGGCTCGGGCGGGCGCTGTTCTGGGATACACGCGTCTCGGCGGACGGCAAGACCGCATGCGCGAGCTGCCACGCGGCGGGCGACTGGGGCGCGGACCGGCGGCCGGCCTCGATCGACGCGCGCGGCGAGGCCACGCCGCGGCATTCGCCGACCGTGTTCAACTCGATGAGCCAGCCTGCGCTGCGCTGGCTGGGCGACCGCAAGACCGGCGCCGACCAGGCCGAGGGCTCGCTCACCGGCTCGATGGGCTTCGCGTCGAAGCAGGACGGGGTCGCGCGCCTCGTCAAGCTCGACTACCTGCCCGCGTTCCGCGCGGCCTATCCGAAGGATGCGGAGCCGCTCTCCGCCCGCAACTACGGGCGCGCCCTGGAAGCGTACGAGGCGACGCTGGCCACGCCGGCGCTGTTCGACCGCTTTCTCGCCGGCGACGACAAGGCGCTCACCGGGCGTCAGAAGGTCGGCCTGCGCGCGTTCATCGCCGCCGGCTGCGCCGGCTGCCACTACGGACCGCTCCTCGGCGGCGAGGCGTTCCAGCGCTTCGGCGTCGTCAAGGACTACTGGACGGAGACCGGCTCGAAGAAGATCGACGTCGGCCTCTTCGCCGCGACGAAGAAGGAAGGGGACCGCTACGTGTTCCGGGTGCCGATGCTGCGCAACGTCGCGAAGACGGCCCCGTACTTCCACGACGGCTCGGTAGAGAGCCTCGAGCGCGCCGTGCGCGTCATGGGCGAGGTCCAGCTGGGACAGGCGCTCGACAAGCCCACCGTCGCCTCCATCGTCGCCTTCCTCGAGTCGCTCACGGGCGAGGTGCCTGCGAACTACGCCCCGCCCGGCCGCTAGCCGCAGCGCGGCGCGATCACGCGGAATGAGGAGCGTTCTCGGACTGCGCCCGCGGCGCGGTCTTGACGAGGATCAATACGCGGAGGGGCGAGCCTTGTAATTTCGGACGCAGAGCCCCAGCTAGAGTTCTCCGCAAATCTTTCAGGAACGAATCCATGCTCTTCGAACCCTTTTCCTCGCGCACGCTCGCGCTCCGTAACCGTCTTGTCATGTCGCCCATGACCCGCAGCCGGGCGGTCGACTCCAATACCCCCAACGCGCTCATGGCCGGGTACTACGCCCAGCGCGCCACGGCGGGCCTGATCGTCACCGAGGGCACGTCGCCCTCTCCGAACGGACTGGGCTACGCGCGCATTCCGGGCCTGTTCAACGACGCGCAGGCGCGCGGCTGGAAAGCGGTCACCGACGCGGTGCACGCGAAAGGCGGGAAGATCTTCGCGCAGCTGATGCACACCGGCCGCGTCACGGGCGTCGCCAACCTCCCCGCGGGCGCCGAGGTGGTCGGGCCCATGGCAGAAGCCATGCCCGGGGAAATCTATACGGACGCCGGCGGCATGCAGCCGCACGGCATCCCGCGCGCCATGAGCGAGCGCGACATCGCGCGCGCCGCGGGCGAATACGCCCAGGCCGCGCGCCTCGCGATCCACGCGGGGTTCGACGGCATCGAGCTGCACGCCGCGAACGGCTACCTGATCGAGCAGTTCCTGAACGCCAACGTCAACAAGCGCACCGACGGCTACGGCGGCAGCATCGCCAACCGCAACCGCTTCGCTCTCGAGGTCGCGCACGCGGTGGTCGAGGCGATCGGCGCCGACCGCGTCGGCCTGCGCCTGTCGCCCTTCGGCGCGTTCAACTCGACCGGCACCTATCCGGAGCAGGGCGAGCAGTATCTCGCGCTCGCGCGCGATCTCTCGGCCATGGGCCTTCTCTACCTGCACGTGCTCGACCACTCCGCGATGGGGGCGCCCGCCGTGCCCGAGGAGTACAAGCTCAGGCTGCGCCAGGCCTTCAAGGGCGTGTTCATCCTCGCCGGCGGGTTCGACCGCGACAAGGCGGAGAAGGCGCTCGCCGAGAACCGCGCCGATCTCATCGCCTTCGGCAAGCCTTTCCTCGCCAACCCCGACCTGGTCGAGCGGCTGAAGCAGCGCGCGCCGCTCAACGCGCCGGACTTCTCGACCTTCTACACGCCGGGGGCGAAGGGCTACACGGACTACGCCACGCTCGACCAGCTCGAGGCGCTGACGCAGTAGCTCAGGCGCCCGCCTCCACCGGCGGGCGCTCCCTCACCGCCTCGCCGATGCGCTCGTATTCGGCGATCACCTGCGCGCCGAGCAGCAGCAGCGTCGCGGCCACCTCGAGGCTGAGCAGCACCACGATCGCCGTGGCGAGCGAGCCGTAGACCACGTTGACCTGCGAGAGCGACGCGAAATACCAGGCCAGGCCGAAGCGGATCAGCTCCCACAACAGGCCCGCCGTCGCGCCGCCGATCAGCGCGTGCACGGCCGAGAGGCGCCGCGCCGGCATGAAGTAGTAGATCGCCGAGATCAGCAGGATCTCCGCGGCCACGCCGGCGACGTAGATGAGGAAGCGCGACGTGCCGCCGAATGAGAACGAGTGGCCGAGCACGACGAGGCGCTCGCCCCCCAGCACCATCAGGTCGGCGATCACGTAGGTGCCCGCGAAGAGCGCCGCGCCGATCAGGATGATGTAGGCGAACGGCAGGAGCAGCGTGACGAGGAAATGGCGCTTCCTGTTCTCCACGTGGTGCGTGAAGATCACCGAGATCGCGTTCTCGAGCACGCGGAACCCGAGCTGGCTGAAGAAGATCATGGTGACGAGCAGCACCCAGCCGATCGCGTCGCGGTGGTCGAGGAAGGCGCGCAGCTCGACGAGCAGCTCCTCGTCCTTGCCCGGCACCACGTACTCGAGCGCTCTCGAGAGCGTCGCGAGCAGCACCCCCTCGTCCATGAGGCCGGAGAGCGCGATCACCATGAGGATGAGGAGCGGCACGATGGAGAGCAGCGCGTAGTACGCGACCGCGCCCGCGAGGAGCAGGCCCTGGTTGGCGTTGAAGGCCCTGATGACGCCGAGCGCGAACTCGGCGGGGTGCCTGAGCACGTAGATCTGCCTGAGGCGCTGCCAGCGCATCGCGGGGTTCTAGCAGGTGACGAGATCCGCGTGCGCGAAGCCCTTGGAATAGTCGAGCACGGAGATCACCGTCGGCGTCACGCGGAATATACGGACGTCCTCCGGCTTGGGCATCGGCAGGGGGATGGGAGTCTGCTGCGGCGGATACTTCGCGATCAGCAGGCGCATCACCTTCTGCCCCTCCTTCGGATCGACGACGGCTCTCGCGCGCGCCGCCATGGACAGTCCCTTGATGTCCATCACCTGGGGCGTGTCGTGATCGATCGTCAGCGATACGCGATCATCCCGCGCCAGATTTGCCGCTTTCTGGCTGTTCAGGCCGCAGAGGAAATAGAGGGTGAGCCCTTCGCTGGCGTAGCCCACCGTGGTCGCCTGCGGCCAGCCGTCGGGCCTCAGCGTGGCGATCGTCATGATCCTGTGCTGGCCCAGCAGCGCCAGAATCCTTGTTCTCATTTCCTCGTCCATGTGCCGCCTCCGCGATCTCGGACAACCCTGGACGATCCTAGGACAAGCGGGGCGCTCGGGGTTGACGCATGTCAACCCCCGGCGGAGATCAGTTGCGCGCGAGATACTCCCGCGCCTGCGCGGTCTCCGGTCGCGGCTCGCCCCCGCCCGCCATGTCGACCAGCCGGCCGAAGTACTGCTTCGCTTTCGCCCGGTCGCCCGCCTGCGACGCGGCGACCCCCGCGCCGTACAGGCCGCGGTAGCGGTTGGGCTCGCGCGTCTGCGAGGCCTCGTACTCCTTCAGCGC
>DATIYN010000152.1:0-39825 GCA_035517595.1 Burkholderiales bacterium | reverse complement strand
GTTATCAAGTATGGCGGTAACGCCATGACCGATGCACGTCTCAAGCAAAGCTTCGCGCACGACGTGGTCCTGCTGAAGCTGGTGGGCATGAACCCGGTGGTGGTGCACGGCGGCGGACCTCAGATCGAGGCCGCGCTTGGCAAGCACGGCAAGAAGGGCGAGTTCGTGCAGGGCATGCGCGTCACCGACGCGGAGACCATGGACATCGTCGAGATGGTGCTCGGCGGCCAGGTCAACAAGGAAGTGGTCGAGCTCGTCAACCACGCGGGCGGCAAGGCGGTCGGCCTCACCGGGCAGGATGGCGGCTTCATCCGCGCGAAGAAGCTGCTCGTCGAGACCAGGGACAACGGCAAGGTCGACATCGGCCAGGTCGGCGAGATCGAGGCGATCGACCCGGCGGTGATCTCGACGCTCGAGCAGGGCGGCTTCATCCCGGTGGTGGCGCCGATCGGCACCGGCGCCGACGGCATGACCTACAACATCAACGCCGATCTCGTCGCGGGCAAGCTCGCCGAGATCCTGCGCGCCGAGAAGCTCGTCGTGCTCACCAATACGCCGGGCGTGCTCGACAAGTCGGGCAAGCTGCTGACCGGCCTCACGCCGCGCAAGATCGACGACCTCGTCGCGAAGGGCGTGATCTCCGGCGGCATGCTGCCCAAGATCGAATCGGTGCTCGACGCCGCGCGCGCCGGCGTCAAGTCCTGCCACATCATCGACGGCCGAGTGCCGCACGCGCTGCTGCTCGAAGTGCTCACGGACGAAGGCGTGGGCACGGTCATCCGCTCGAAGTAGATCGTGAAGATCCTGAAGGTTCCGCCGTCCCGGCGGGTGTGGATCTTCGACCTCGACAACACGCTGCACGACGCGCGGCCGCACATCTTCCCGTCGATGCACGGCCAGATGAACGCCTGGCTCATGCGCCGCTTCGGCCTCGACGAGGAGGGCGCGAACGCGATGCGGCGCTTCTTCTGGGAGCGCTACGGCACCACGCTGAAGGGCCTGGTGCGCCATTACGGCGAGGACCCGAAGAGGTTCATCCGCGAGACGCACCAGTTTCCCGGGCTCGAGGCGATGGTGGTGGGCGAAGCCGCGCTCGGGCACGCGCTCGCGCGCCTGGGCGGACGGCGCCTGCTGTTCTCGAACGCGCCGCGCCATTACGTCGAGCAGGTGCTGCGCGCGCTCGGCGTGGTGCGCTGGTTCGACGCGGTCTACACCATCGAGAGCACGCGCTACCGCCCGAAGCCCGCCTTCAACGGCTTCCGGACACTGCTGCGGGCGCACAACTTGGAGGCGCACCGCTGCGCCCTCGTCGACGACATGCCGGAGAATTTGCGCGCTGCGAAACGCCTCGGCATGTCCACGGTGTGGGTCAGCGGCGACGCGCGCCGCCCGCCGTTCGCCGATCTGCGCGTCAACTCCGTCACGCAGCTGCCCCGGATCGTGTTCCGGCACTCGCACTGAGCGTAGAATCTTCGCCATGCCGCGCGTGAAGGGAGAGCGGCGGCTCGAGATTCTCAAGGCCCTGGCCCAGATGCTCGAGCAGCCGAAGTGGGGGAAGATCACGACCGCAGCGCTCGCCGAGAAGCTCGACGTCTCGGAAGCCGCGCTCTATCGGCATTTCGCCTCCAAGGCGCAGATGTACGAGGGACTGATCGAGTTCGTCGAGAGCTCAGTGTTCACGCTCGCCAACAAGATCACGGCCGACGAGCCCGACGGCCGCAGCCAGGTCGCCAAGCTCGTCGAAATGCTGCTCGCCTTCGCCGAGAAGAATCCCGGCATGGTCAGAGTCATGACCGGGGATGCGCTGGTGGGCGAGCACGAGCGCCTGCAGGCGCGCATGAACCAGTTCTACGATCGCTTCGAGGCGACGCTGAAGCAGGCACTGCGGCAGGCGCCCCGCTCGCCCGGCGAAGGCGGCGGCAAGCCCGCGGACGCGGAAGTCGTGGCGCAGGCGGGGCTGCTCGTGCGATACCTCCTCGGCTGCCTGCACCAGTACGCGAAATCGGGTTTCGCGAAGAAGCCCACCGAGAGTTTCGCCGCGCAGCGGCGGTATCTCTTCGACTAGCGCGCCGAGCAGACGGCGCAGGCGGAGTCGCGCTTCACGCGCACGGTCCGCCAGCCGGACAGCTTCGCGTCGATCAGCAGCAGCCGGCCGTCGAGCGTCTCGCCCGCGCGCGCGAGGAGCTTCGCCGCCTCCATCGCCTGCAGCGCGCCGACCACGCCGGTGAGCGGCGCGAACACGCCCATCGTCGAGCACTGCACTTCCTCCACCTGGCCCTGTTCCGGGTAGAGGCAGGCGTAGCAGGGCGCATCCTTCCGCCGCAGGTCGAAGACCGCGACCTGCGCGTCGAAGCGGATCGCGGCGCCCGAGACGAGCGGCTTGTTCGCCGCGACGCAGGCGCGGTTGAGCGCGTGGCGGGTGGCGAAATTGTCCGAGCAATCCAGGATGACGTCGGACGCCTCGACGAGGGGCCTCAAGTTCTTCTCGTCCAGGCGCTGCGCGAGCGGAACGACCGCGACCTCGGGATTCAAGGCGTTCAGGGCCGAGCGCGCGGCATCGACCTTGCTCGCGCCGACGGAATCCGTGCGGTAGAGGATCTGGCGCTGCAGGTTGGTGAGGTCCACCTTGTCAGGGTCGGCGAGCGTGAGCCGGCCGACGCCGCTCGCGGCGAGGTAGAGCGCCGCCGGGCAGCCGAGGCCGCCGGCGCCGACCACGAGCGCGTGCGCGGCGCGCAGGCGCTCCTGGCCCTCGATGCCGAGCTCGGCGAGCAGGATGTGCCGGCTGTAGCGGAGAAGCTGCTGGTCGTTCAGGGAGAGAACGCCGGCGCGGCGCCGGCGGGCGGGCTCAGTTCGATTTCTCGGCAGGCTTGGTCTGCGCGATCGAGGGCGCGGTCTTGACCGGCTCGCCCTTGAGGAACGCGAGCGCCTGCTGCAGCTGGAAGTCGTCCTTGGTGCCGAGCTCGACCGGCTTCAGCGCCTCGGCGGGCGCCGCCGGGGCGGCCGGCTTCACGGCGCCGTGCTTCTCGGCCTCCTTGTCCTGGATGTTGCCGAGATGCCGCGTGAGGTCGGCCTCGCGAACGCGCGTGAGCGCCGAAGCGCCGGGCTCCTCGACGATCACGTCCGGCGTGATGCCCTTCGCCTGGATCGAGCGCCCGCTCGGCGTGTAGTAGCGCGCCGTGGTGAGCTTGATCGCGGTGTTGTTGCCCAGCGGCATGATGGTCTGCACCGAGCCCTTGCCGAAGGTCTGCGTGCCGATCACCGTCGCGCGCTTGTGGTCCTGCAGCGCGCCCGCGACGATTTCGGAGGCCGAGGCCGAGCCCGCGTTGACGAGCACCACCATCGGCACGGTCTTCACCGCCGGCGGCAGGTTCTTCAGCAGGTCGTCCTTCGCGCCGCGCAGGTAGTCCTCGTTGGTCGCGTAGAACTTCTTGCGCGCGTCCTCGGTGCGGCCGTCGGTCGAGACCACGAGCGCCTTGGCCGGCAGGAACGCCGACGAGACCGCCACCGCGCCGTAGAGCAGGCCGCCCGGGTCGTTGCGCAGGTCGAGCACCAGCCCCTTCAGCGGGCCCTGCTTGTAAAGGTTGCCGACCTGCCGCGCGAGGTCGTCCGCGGATTTCTCCTGGAACTGCGAGATGCGCACCCAGCCGTAGCCCGGCTCGACGACCTTCGACTTCACGCTCTGCACCTGGATCTCGGCGCGCGTGAGCGTGACCACGAGGGGCTGCGGCTCGCCCTTGCGCACGATCGTGAGCGTGATCTGCGTGTTCGGCCGGCCGCGCATCTTCTTCACGGCGTCGTTGAGCGTCATGCCCTTCACCTGCAGTTCGTCGAGCTTGACGATCAGGTCGCCGGGCTTGATGCCGGCGCGGTAGGCGGGCGTGTCCTCGATCGGCGAGATCACCTTCACGAGACCGTCTTCCATGCCGACCTCGATGCCGAGGCCGCCGAATTTGCCCTGCGTGCCGACCTGCAGCTCCTTGAACGCCTCGGCGTCCAGGTAGGCCGAGTGCGGATCGAGACCCGCGAGCATGCCGTTGATCGCCTCGGTGATGAGCTTCTTGTCCTCGACCGGCTCGACGTAGTTCTGCTTGATCGCGCCGAACACCTCGGTGAAGGAGCGCAGCTCTTCCACGGGCAGCGGCGAGCGCACGGCGAGCTGGCCGATCGCCTGGAAGTTGAGGCTGACGAGGATGCCGGCGATCGCGCCGACCAGAACCAGCCCGAAGTTCTTGAATCTGCCCATCATTTCAGTGTCACCCAGCTCAAGGGGTCGAAAGGCCTGCCCAGATGCCGCAATTCGAAGTATAGACCCGTTTCCTCGTTGCCCCCGCTCTGTCCGACGGTGGCGACAGTCTCGCCCAGCGCAACCGCGTCTCCCGTCTGCTTCAGCAAGGATTCGTTGTTGCCGTAGATCGACAGGAAGGCGTCGCCGTGGTCGACGATCAGCAGGTTGCCGAAGCCGCGCATCCAGTCGGCGTAGACCACGCGGCCGGGCGCGACCGCGCGCACCGGTTCGCCGCCTGGCGCGCGGATGAACACGCCTTTCGCCGAAGCGGTCCCTACCGTGCGTTGGGCCCCGTAATGGCCGACGAGTTCCCCGCGCACGGGCAGCCGGAGGCGACCTTTCATCTGCGCGAAGGGCCCGGTCACGTTGCCGGCGATGGGCACCGCGGTCACCCTCGTGTAGCCGGCGCCCGGGCGGGCGGCGAGCAGCTTGCCGATCTCCTCAACGACGCGCGCGAGCCGCGCTTCGTCGGCTTCCAATACCTTCATCTGCCGGCGCGCGCTGCGCAGCTCCGCCGAGACGCGCTCGAATACGCGCCGCTGCTCGCGCCGCTCGCGCAGCAGCTCGTCGCGCGTGGACCGGCCCTCGGCCTCGAGCGCGGCCAGGTCGCGCGCGCGCGCCTCCGAGGCCTCGCGCAGCCGCGCGAGCTCGGCGAGACCCGCGCGCTGCGCCTCGATCACGGCCGCCGACTCGCGCGAAACGTAGGCGAGGTAGTGCAGCCTGCGCGCGCTGTCGGCGAGGTCCTCGCCCGAGAGCGCGAGCCGCAGGAAATCGGGCGCGCCTCCCGCGAGCTGGGCGACCGCGCGCGCGGCGAGCAGGCGGCCGAGCGCCTGCTCGCGCGCCTCCAGCGCAAGCTGCTGCTGGCCGCGGCGCGTCGACAGCCGGCCGACCTCCGCGCGCAGCTCGCTCGCTTCGCTCGCCTGCTTCTGCAGCGCGCGGTTGGCGGCCGACACCGCCGTTTCGGAGGCGCGCAGCGCGTCGCGCGCCTCGCGGCGTTCGGATTCGCGCCCTTCGAGCTCGCCGCGCAGCGCTTCGATGCGCGCGCGCAGCGCGGCGAGGTCCGCCTCGCTTGCAGGACCGGCGCTCGCGCCGGGCGCGGCCTGCGCCAGGATCGCCGCCAGCAGCACGACCGCGAGGAGGAGGTGCTTCAGGCCTTGGCTTTTCCCTGGGCGGCGACCGCGGCCATGCGCTTCTCGATGTCTGCCGGGTCGCCGAGGTAGTAGTGGCGCTGCGGACGCAGCGCGGTGTCCAGCTCGTAGACGAGCGGCGCGCCGGTGGGCACGTTCAGCCCCACGATGTCGGCATCCGAAACGCCGTCCAGGTGCTTGATGAGCGCGCGCAGCGAATTGCCGTGCGCGGCAACGAGCACGCGCCGGCCCGCGCGCACCGCGGGCGCGATGAGCTCGTTCCAGCAGGGAATCACGCGCGCCACCGTGTCCTTCAGGCACTCGGTCTTGGGCACTGCGACGCCGCGGTAGCGGGGGTCGCGCGCCTCGTAGCGCTCGTCGCCGGCGTCCAGCGCGGGCGGCGGCGAGTCGTAGCTGCGCCGCCAGGCCAGCACCTGCGCCTCGCCGAACTTGGCCGCCGTCTCGGACTTGTTCAGCCCCTGCAGCGCGCCATAGTGGCGCTCGTTCAGGCGCCAGTCCTTCTGCACCGGCAGCCAGAGCAGGTCGAGCTCCTCGAGCGCAAGCTGCAGCGTGCGGATCGCGCGCTTGAGCACGGAGGTGAACGCGAGGTCGAAGGCCCAGCCCTCGGCCTTGAGCAGGCGGCCGGCCGCGCGCGCTTCGTCGACGCCGCGCGACGAGAGGTCCACGTCGGTCCAGCCCGTGAACCGGTTCTCGCGGTTCCAGTCCGACTCGCCGTGCCGCAGCAGCACGAGCCTGTGCATGCGCCGGATTATAATGCGCCGGTTCCGATGGAATTCTTCCTCAAGACGCCGAACGTCTACTACGTCATCGGCGCGCTCGTCTCGGGCGGGATGCTGCTGTGGCCGCTGCTGCGCAAGGGGGCGGGCGGGCCGTGGGTGAACACGCTGGAGGCGACGCAGCTGATGAACCGCGACGACGCGCTCGTCGTCGACCTGCGCGCGGCCGACGAATACGCGAAGGGCCACATCCTCGGCGCGAGGAACGTGCCGCTCGCCGACCTGCCGCGGCGCGCGGGCGAGCTGGAGAAGTACAAGTCGAAGCCGGTGATCGTGCATTGCGGCGACGGCAACCGCGCCGGCGGCGCGGTGGCGCTGCTGCGCCGGAGCGGCTTCGCCAACGTCGTCAACCTGAGCGGCGGCTACGCCGCCTGGCAGCAGGCCGGCCTGCCGGTGGAAAAGTAGGCGCGTGAGCGCGCCAGCGACCCGGGTCCGCGTGCTCATGTACTGCACGGCCACCTGCCCGTATTGCCAGGCCGCGGACCGCCTGCTCGCGCGCAAGGGCCTGGCGGTCGAGCGCGTGCGCGTCGACCTGGATCCTGAGCGGCGGCTGGAGATGGAGCGCCTCAGCGGCCGGCGCACCGTGCCGCAGATCTGGATCGGCGACCGGCATGTCGGCGGCAGCGACGACCTGCACGACTTGGAAAGCTCCGGAGAACTCGACCAACTACTCGCGAAAGCCTAATGAGCCAGCCACCCGCCCAACCGGGCGCCGCGGACGCGTCCGCCCAGCCGCAGTTCCAGATCGAGAAGCTCTACGTCAAGGACCTGTCGCTCGAGGTGCCGAACGCGCCGCAGATCTTCATGCACGCCGAGCCGCCGCAGCTCGAGATCCAGATCGGCCACCAGGCAGCGCAGTTCAGCGATGGCCTGTACGACGTGGTGGTCACGGTGACCGTGACCGCGCGCGCGGGCGAGAAGACGATCTTCCTCGCCGAAGTGGCGCAGGCGGGCATTTTCTCGGTGCGCGGCATCCCGGCGCAGGAACTGGAGCCGCTGCTCGCAATCGGCTGCCCGACGATCCTCTATCCCTACGCGCGCGAGGCGATCTCCGATCTCGTGGGCCGCGCCGGATTCCCGCCGGTGGTGCTGCAGCCGGTGTCCTTCGAGCAGATGTACGTCGAGCGCCAGCGCCAAGCCGGCGAGGCGCCCAGGATTCAATTGCCGCAATGAAGCGCCTCGCGGTCCTGCTGCTCGCGTTCTCCTGCAACCTGCAGGCGGCGGAGTTCCGCTCGGTGCAGGAGGCCGCGGCCGTGCTCTACGACGCGCCCTCCAAGGCGGCGACGCCGCTCTACGTCGTGCAGCGCTACTATCCGCTCGAGGTGATCGTCAACCTCGAGGCCTGGGTGAAGGTGCGCGATGCGACGGGCGCGCTCAGCTGGATCGAGAAGAAGTCGCTCGGCGAACGGCGCACGCTGCTCGTGAGCGGTGCTTCGGCCGACGTGCGCGAGCGGCCCGAGGAGGGCGCGCCGGCGGTGTTCAGCGCCGCGCAGAACGTCACGCTCGATCTCATCGACGTGGCGCCGAACGGCTGGCTGCACGTGCGCCACGCCGATGGCGCGACCGGCTACGTGCGCGCCGCGCAAGTCTGGGGCAACTGAGGCCTGGCGCGTGGCGGCGCTCGCGGTTCTCGGAGCGGGCGCATGGGGCAGCGCGTTCGCCGCGGCCCTTTGCTCCCGCCATCGCGTAGCGCTCTGGGCGCGCGATCCCGCGCAGGCGAAGGCGATCGCCGCGGCGCGGCGCAACGCGCGCTACCTTCCGGAGGTTGCGCTGCCCGAAGCGCTGCGCATCGAGCCGGGCTTCGAGCGCGCGCTCGAGGGCGCGCAGCTGCTCGTCGCCGCGACGCCGGTGGCGGGCCTGCGCGAGCTCCTCGGCAGGCTGCGCGGCGGCGCGACGCCGCTCGTGTGGCTCTGCAAGGGCTTCGAGCAGGCGAGCGCGGCGCTGCCCCACGAGATCGTCGCCGCCAGCGGCCTGCGGGCGCCGAGCGGCGCGCTCTCGGGGCCCTCGTTCGCGCTGGAGGTCGCGCAGGGCCTGCCCTGCGCGCTCACGCTCGCCTCTGCCGACCGCGCGTTCGCCGCGCGCAGTGCGGCGCTCCTGCACGGCGGGCGCCTGCGCGTCTACCACTCCGACGATCTCGTCGGCGTGGAGATCGGCGGCGCGGTGAAGAACGTGCTCGCGATCGCGGTGGGCATCTGCGACGGCCTGGGCCTCGGCCAGAACGCGCGCGCGGCGCTCATCACGCGCGGCCTCGCCGAGCTCGCGCGGCTGGGCGTGGCGCTCGGCGGCCGAGCGGAGACGGTGATGGGGCTGACCGGCGCGGGCGACCTCATCCTCACGGCGACGGGCGACCTGTCGCGCAACCGGCGCGTCGGCCTGCAGCTCGCCGCCGGCCGGCCGCTCGACGCGATCGTCGCGGCGCTCGGCCACGTCGCCGAGGGCGTGCGCTCGGCGCACGCGACGCTCGAGCGCGCCAAGGGCTGCGGCGTCGAGATGCCGATCACCGCCGCCGTCGACGCCGTGCTCGCCGGCAGGCTCACGCCGCCGCAGGCGGTCGAGCAGCTGCTCGCGCGCGACCCGAAAGCCGAGGGTTAGCGAAATCCCAGCTGGCGCCAGGCCTCGAAGACGGTCACCGCGACCGCATTCGAGAGATTCAGGCTGCGATTGCCCGGCCTCATCGGGATTCGCAAGCGGTTCGGCTCGGGAAAGATCGCGAGAAAGTCTTCCGGTAGACCCGAGGTCTCCGGACCGAACACGAACGCGTCGTTGTCCCGGAATTTCGTGTCGAAGAGGTTCCGGGTCGCCTTCGTCGTGAGTGCATAGATCCTTTGCCCCGGCAGTGCCTTCAAGCACGCCTCCCAGTCTTCATGCACGCGAACGCGTGCGTACTCGTGGTAGTCGAGCCCGGCGCGCTTGAGCTGCCGGTCGTCCATCGAGAAGCCGAGCGGCGCCACGAAATGCAGGCGCGCGCCGGTGTTGGCGGCGAGGCGGATCACGTTGCCCGCGTTGGGCGGGATTTCCGGCCGGTAGAGGACGATGTCAATCATGCGGGGCCGCGGTGCGCGCGACGACCCAGTTGACGACGCGCGCGGCGCCCGCGCGCTTGAGCGTCGCGGCGACTTCCTCGAGCGTCGCGCCGGTGGTCATGACGTCGTCGACGACCGCGATCGTGAGGCCGCCCAGCATGCGCGGGCAGCGGAAGGCGCCGCGCACGTTCTTCGCGCGCGCGTCCACCGGCAGGTCCATCTGCGACGCGGTGTCGCGGCTGCGCTCGCAGAGCTCGGGCGCGAGGCGCGCTCCGGTCGCCGCCGCGACGCCGCGAGCGATCTCGAGCGACTGGTTGTAGCCGCGGGCGCGCAGGCGCGCGGCAGACAAGGGCACCGGGACGATGCAATTCACGCTCCGGTCCGCGACGCAGCTTGCAAGCAGGTCCCCGAGGAAGGGGGCGAGCGCGAGCTCGCCGCGGAACTTGAGCGCATGGACGAGCGCATCGGCGGGAAACTCGTAGCCGAGCGCGGCCCGCGTCGCGTCGTAGGCCGGCGGCTGCGCGAGGCAGCGGCCGCAGGGCGCGCCCGCGGGCGAGGCGAGCGCGCAGCGCGGGCAGCGCTCGGCCCCAAGGCGCGGCAGGTCCGCCTCGCAGGGCGAGCACAGCAGCGCGCGGGCGCTGCCCCTGCACAAGAAGCAGCTGCCGCCGAACAGCCGGGCGCCGATCGCCTTCAGCATCGCGATTATTGTGAGCTAGACTGCATTCATGTGGACAGTGGAGGCGCTGCGGCGCGATCTGGACGCGGGCCGGACCAGCAGCCGCGAGCTCGTCGAACGGGCGCTCTCGCGCATCGCCGATCCGGCGGGCGAGGGCGCGCGCGCGTTCATGAAAGTCCACGCGGAGGCGGCGCGCGCCGACGCGGACCATGCCGACCGCCTGCGCAAGACCGGCGTGCGCCGCTCGGCGGTCGACGGCCTGCCGGTCTCGCTGAAGGACCTGTTCGACGTCGCGGGCGAGGTGACGCGCGCCGGCTCGAAGATCCTGGCCGATGCGGCGCCCGCGAGGGCCGATGCGCCGCCCGTCGCGCGCCTGCGCGCCGCCGGCGCGGTGCTCGTGGGGCGCACCAACATGGTCGAGTTCGCGTTCGGCGCGGTCGGCACCAATCCGCACTACGGCACGCCGAAGAATCCGTGGGACCGCAAGGCCGGCCGCGTGCCGGGCGGCTCTTCCTCGGGGGCCGCCGTGGCCGTGGCCGACGGCATGTGCGTGATGGGGCTGGGCTCCGACACGCGCGGCTCGATCCGCCAGCCCGCCGCCCTCTGCGGGGTCGCCGGCTTCAAGCCGACGCAGCGGCGGGTGTCGCGCGAGGGCGCATTCCCGCTTTCCTACACGCTCGATTCGATCGGACCGCTCGCGCCGAGCGTCGCCTGCTGCGCGGCCTACGACGCGGTACTGGCCGGCGCGCCGGACGCGGCGCTGCCCGCGCTGCCGGCGCGCGGCCTGCGGCTGCTCGTGCCGCGCTCGAGCGCGCTGGAGGACCTGGACGCCGAGGTCGGGAGGGCATTCGAGGCGGCGCTCGGCACGCTCTCGCGCGCGGGCGCCGTGATCGAAGACGTCAGAGTGCCCGCCTTCGATCGCCAGGGCGAGTATTTCAAGAGCGGCGGCTTCGCGGCGGCCGAAGCATACGCAATCCACCGGCGCTGGCTTGATCGCGCCGGCGAGTACGATTCCCGCGTCGCGAAGCGCGTCGCGCTCGGCAAGGACATCGCCGGCTGGGAGCTGGTCGAGCTGGGCCTGCTTCGCGATGCCTATCGGAAGGAGGTCGGTGCGCTGGCGGCCCCGTTCGACGCGTTCCTGGTGCCCACCTCGCCCTGCATAGCGCCCACCATCGCCGAGGCGAGCGCGAGCGACGACGCCTATTTCCGCTGGAACGGCCGCATCCTGCGCAACACGGGCCTGGTCAATTTCCTCGACGGCTGCGCGGCGACGCTGCCCTGCCAGGCGGCGGGCTCGGCGCCCGTCGGCCTGATGGTCTGCGGCGTGGCGATGGCCGACCGCCACGTGCTCGCGGTGGCGCGGGCGGTGGAAGGCGCGTTGGCCGGGGGTTCCGCGGCACGTGCCTGAGGCCCGCGGCCGGGCCGTTCCGCCGGTGGACGCGCGACTCGCGCGCCGGCGCTTCGAGCGCGCGGCGGCCACCTACGCGAAGGCCTCGCGCGTGGAGGCCGAGATCGGCGCGCGCATGCTCGAGCGCCTGGACTACGTGAAGCTCGCGCCGCGCCGGGTGCTGGACGCGGGCAGCGGCCCCCCGCAGCGGGCGCTTGGCAAGCGCTACCCCGCGGCCGAGGTCATCGCCTTCGACTTCGCGCTGGCCATGCTCCGCAGAGGGAAGAAGAAGCTCCTTGAAAGAAACCCGCCCAAGGCGGTGTGCGGTGACCTCGTTCGCCTGCCGCTCGCGGCCGCGAGCGTCGACCTGGTCTGGTCGAACATGGCGCTGCACTGGGCGGGCGATCCGCCCGCCGCGCTGCGCGAGTTTCACCGCGTGCTGGCGGTGGGCGGCCTGCTGATGTTCAGCACGCTCGGGCCCGACACGCTGGCCGAGCTGCGAGAGGCCGCGGGCGCCGGGCGCGTGCACGGCTTCGCCGACATGCACGACCTCGGCGACATGCTGGTCGCGGCCGGTTTCGCCGAGCCGGTGATGGACGCCGAGCGCATAACGCTGCTCTACGAGGATGGCGAGGCGCTGCTCGCAGACCTGCGCGCGAGCGGCCAGACCGGGGCGCTGGCGCGGACCGCCGGCGCGCCGCGTCGCGGCCTCGCCGGGCGCGGCTTTCGCGCCGCGCTCGAGGCGCGGCTTGCCGCGCAGCGGCGCGAGGGCAAGCTCGCGGTGCGCTACGAGGTCGTATACGGCCACGCGTGGAAGCCGGCGCCGCGCCGCGCGCCCGACGGGCGCGCTATCGTGCAGTTCGCGCGGCGAAGCTGAAATGCTCGAAAGCTGCGGAATTTGCTCGCATTTTTGCTTGAGCGGGGCTGGGGGCTATGGTAAATTTGCGCGGCTTTTTTCACGCATTTTCAAGCAGCGCCGCCTGCGGGCGCGCGAAGGCCTGATGGGATCACCAGGGGACAGAACGATGAAGTCAAGCAAGCTGGCACGCACCATTGCAGCCGCGTGGGCTGCCATCCTCGGCCTCGCCTTCTCGGGGTACGCGCTGGCCCTCGAATGGAACCTGCGCCCGGCGGGCAGCAAGCTCGCGGACGACATCCACAACCTGCACGAGTACGTGATGCTCCTGTGCACGGTGATCTTCATCGGCGTGTTCTCTTTCATGTTCTACGCGATCTTCGCGCACCGCAAGTCGAAGGGCCACGCGGCGGCGCAGTTCCACGAGAACACCACGGTCGAGATCCTCTGGACCGTGATCCCGGCGATCATCCTCGTGCTCATCGCCCTGCCCACCACGCGCACGGTGATCGCGCAGAAGGACACCTCGAACCCCGACCTGACGATCAAGGTCACCGGCTACCAGTGGAAGTGGGGCTACGACTACGTGAAGGGTGAGGGCGAGGGCATCAGCTTCATCTCCACGCTCGCGACGCCGCGCGACCAGATCGAGGGCCGCGCACCGAAGGGAGAGAACTACCTGCTCGAGGTGGACAACGAGCTCGTGGTGCCGGTCGGCAAGAAGATCCGCATCCTCACCACCGCTGCCGACGTGATCCATTCCTGGTGGGTGCCCTCGTTCGGCGCCAAGCAGGACGCGATCCCGGGCTTCATCCGCGACCTCTGGTTCCGCGCCGAGAAGACCGGCACCTTCCGCAGCCAGTGCGTGGAGCTTTGCGGCAAGGAGCACGGCTTCATGCCGATCGTGGTCAAGGTGGTGAGCGCGGAGGACTACCGCAAGTGGGCCGGCGAGAAGCTCAAGCTCATGGCTGCCGCGGCCGACGACCCGAACAAGACCTACTCGATGGACGAGCTGAAAAAACGCGGCGAGCAGGTCTACTCCAGGATCTGCGTGGCCTGCCACCAGGCCAACGGCAAGGGCAATCCGCCCGCGTTCCCGCCGCTCGACGGCTCGAAGACCGTGCTCGGGCCCAAGGACGAGCAGATCAAGACGGTGCTGTTCGGCCGGCCGAAGACGGCGATGCAGTCCTTCGCGCCGCAGCTGAACGACGTGGAGATCGCCTCGGTCATCACCTACACGCGCAACAACTGGAGCAACAAGACCGGCGAGGCCGTGCAGCCCGCCGACGTCAAGGCTCTCAGGAAATAGGGATCAGGAGACAGCCATGAGCGCAGTCATCGACAGCCACGGTCACGAGCACGGCCATCACGACCACCACGGCGGGTACAGCGGCATCATGCGCTGGATCACGACCACCAACCACAAGGACATCGGCACGCTCTACCTGTGGTTCAGCTTCACGATGTTCCTGGTCGGCGGCGTGATGGCGCTGGCGATCCGCCTGGAGCTGTTCCAGCCCGGCATCCAGTTCTTCAACCCGGACCTGTTCAACCAGTTCGTCACCATGCACGGGCTGATCATGGTGTTCGGCGCGATCATGCCGGCCTTCGTCGGCTTCGCGAACTGGCAGATCCCGATGATGATCGGCGCGCCCGACATGGCCTTCGCGCGCCTGAACAACTGGTCGTTCTGGCTGCTGCCGTTCGCCGCCTCGCTGCTGATCATCTCGTTCTTCACGCCGGGCGGGGCGCCCGGCGTGGGCTGGACGATGTATGCGCCGCTCACCGTGCAGATGGGCGTCGGCATGGACCTGACGATATTCGCGGTGCACCTGCTCGGGATGAGCTCGATCCTGGGCTCGATCAACATCATCACCACGATTCTCAACATGCGCGCGCCGGGCATGACGCTGATGCGCATGCCGCTGTTCTGCTGGACCTGGCTGATCACCGCCTACCTGCTCGTCGCGGCGATGCCGGTGCTCGCGGGCGCGGTGACCATGTCGCTCACCGACCGCCATTTCGGCACCTCGTTCTTCAACGCCGCCGGCGGCGGCGACCCGGTGCTCTACCAGCACATCTTCTGGTTCTTCGGCCACCCCGAGGTCTACATCATCGCGCTGCCGGCCTTCGGCGTCGTCTCGCAGGTGATCCCGGCGTTCTCGAGAAAGCCCCTGTTCGGCTACGCCTCGATGGTCTACGCCACCTCGGCGATCGCAATCCTGTCGTTCATCGTCTGGGCGCACCACATGTACACGGTAGGCATGCCGGTGACCGGGCAGCTGTTCTTCATGTACGCGACCACGCTCATCGCGGTGCCCACGGGCGTCAAGGTGTTCAACTGGGTGGCGACGATGTGGAAAGGCTCGCTGACCTTCGAGACGCCGATGCTGTTCGCGATCGGCTTCCTTTTCCTGTTCACGATGGGCGGATTCACGGGCCTCGTGCTCTCGTTGGTGCCGATCGACATCCAGCTGCACGACACCTACTACGTCGTCGCGCACTTCCACTACGTAATGGTCGCGGGCGCGCTGTTCGCCGCGTTCGCGGGCATCTATTTCTGGTTCCCGAAGTGGACCGGCAAGATGTACGACGAGACGCTCGGCAAGGTGCACTTCTGGCTCACGATGATCTTCTTCAACATGATCTTCTTCGTGCAGCACTTTCTGGGCCTTGCCGGCATGCCGCGGCGCATTCCGGACTACCCGCTCATGTTCGAGACCTGGAACAAGATCAGCTCGATCGGCGCTTTCGGCTTCGGCCTCACGCAGCTGCTGTTCCTCTACATCATCCTGAAGGCGATCCGCAGCGGCGAGAAGGCACCGGAGCGGCCCTGGGAGGGCGCCGATTCGCTGGAGTGGACGCACCTGCCGACGCCGGCGCCGTACCACTCCTTCGAGAACCCGCCGGTGCTGAAGTAGCGCGCGCATGAGCAAGAATCTGAAGACGGCGCTGCTGCTCGGGGCGATTTCCGTCACCACGTTTCTGCTGATCATCGCCAAATACTGGTTCATGAAGCCGTGAGCGCCTCCCAAGCACAAGACAACCGGCGCATGCTCACGCGCCTGTCGATCGTGGCCGTGGCGATGTTCGGCTTCGGCTTCGCGCTGGTTCCGTTCTACCGCGCGTTCTGCGAGGCGGTTGGCGTCAATTCGCTCGTCGAGCGCGATGCGGCGCCCACCAACAGCCAGGTCGACCCGTCGCGCCTGGTGACCATCGAGTTCGATGCCAACGTGCGCAACATGCCGTGGCGCTTCCGGCCCGTGGTCGGTCACGTGCAGGTCCACCCGGGCCAGCTGGTCCAAGTGGAATATGAGGTGTCGAATTCGCGCGCCATGCCGGTGACCGGGCAGGCGATCGCCAGTTTCGGGCCGGAGCTCGCCGGCCGCTATTTCAAGAAGCTCGAATGCTTCTGCTTCTCGCAGCAGACGCTCGCGGCGGGAGAGACGCGCAGGATGCCGGTGATGTTCCTGGTCGATTCCACGCTGCCGCAGGACGTCAACACCATCACGCTCTCGTACACTTTCTTCGAAGTCGCGGGCAAGAGCTGATGGCGGGCGCGATGGCGAAACCCTCGTTCCTCGACACCCTGAAGACGGTGCTCGCGGGCGCCATCGGCGTGCGCCGCCGCGCGGACCACGAGCGCGCGCCGCTCAATCCTTTGCACCTCGCCATCGCGGCGGTGCTGTTCGTGGTGCTGTTCATAGTCACGTTGCTCACGATCGTGAAGATCGTGCTGAGCTAGGTCCGGGGAGAAAAAGCATGGAACACGGCGCATCCACCACCACGCGGCAGGGGCACTACTACGTTCCGCAGCCCATGCCCTGGCCGATCATGGGCTCGTTCTCGCTGTTCTGCCTCATGCTGGGCGGCGTGTTCGTGATGAACGGCGCTTCCGGCGGCTGGGTCGGCATGGCGCTCGGCCTGATGATCCTGCTGTACATGATGTTCCGCTGGTTCGGCGACGTGATCCGCGAGTCCGAGGGCGGCAAGTACGGCGGCTGGGAGGACCTCTCGTTCCGCTGGGGCATGAGCTGGTTCATCTTCTCCGAGGTGATGTTCTTCGCGGGCTTCTTCGGCGCGCTGTTCTGGGCGCGCGTGATGTCGGTGCCGGATCTCGCGAGCCTCGATCACGCCACCTACCTGTGGCCGGGCTTCTCGGGCCACTGGCCCTCGGCCGGCCCCGGCTTCGAGGAGAAGTTCACGCCGATGGACGCCTGGGGGATCCCGGCAATCAACACTGCGCTGCTGCTGTCCTCGGGCGTGACGGTGACGATCGCGCACTGGGCGCTGAAGGAAGGCAAGCGCGCGCTGCTGAACACGTTCCTGTTCGTGACGATCCTGCTGGGCGCGACCTTCCTCGCCTGCCAGGCCTACGAATACGGCCACGCGTACTCGGAGCTCAACCTCAAGCTCTCGACGGGCGCCTACGGCTCCACGTTCTTCATGCTGACGGGCTTCCACGGCTTCCACGTCACCTGCGGGGCGATCATGCTCACGGTGATCTGGCTGCGCTGCCTGTCGGGGCACTTCAAGCCCGACCACCACTTCGCCTTCGAGGGCGTCGCCTGGTACTGGCACTTCGTCGACGTGGTGTGGCTGGGCCTGTTCATCTTCGTCTACTGGCTATAGGTGCTGGTTCGGGAACAGGCCGAAGTAGTAGCCCAACATCAGGAAGGCGAACAGCGCGACCGACAGGCCCACGCGAATCGCCAGCGCCTTCACCATGCGCCTGGAACTGCCGCGGTCGTGCATCATGAAGAACACTGCCGAGCCCAGGCTCGCCACGATCACCAGCAGCACCGCGATCACGAGATAGCGCATCACGGCGCGCAGTGTAGCGTGACGGCATGCAGCCCGGACCTTTCCGATTCCGCCCGCCGTGGTGGGGCGCCGCGCTCGCGGCGGCCGGCTGCGCGGCGGGCATCCTGCTCGGCAACTGGCAGACGGACCGCGCCGCCCAGAAGCGCGCGGCGGCGGCGGCGGTCGTGCGGGTGCAGCTGCGCGGCGAATTCGACGCCGCGCACACGGTGTATCTCGACAACAAGCTGCGTCGCGGCCTGGCGGGCTACGAGATCGTGCAGGCGCTGCGCCTCGCCGACGGCCGGCGCGTGCTCGTGAATCGCGGCTGGATCGCCGCGGGCGCGAGCCGCGACCAGCTGCCGGAGGTACGCACTCCCGCCGCCGCAGTGGCGGTGCAGGGGGTGCGCCTCGCGCACTTCGCGCAGGCCTTCGCGCCGCCGGGGGCCGCGCCGCAGGGCCGGGTCTGGCAGAACGTGACGGTGCAGACCTTCTCGGCCTGGTCGGGCCTCGGCCTCGAGCCCTGGGTGCTCGAGCAGCATTCGGCGCTCGACGACGGCCTCGTGCGCGACTGGCCGCAGGCCGGTGCGGGCGTCGAGATGCACGAGAGCTACGCGCTGCAGTGGTACACGCTCGCCGCACTCTGCGTGGTGCTGTTCGTAGTACTGAATGTCAAGCGTGACAGGCGAGAATCCTGAAAGGAAGAAGTCCGGGCGCATCAAGCTCGCCCTGCTCGGCGCGTTCTTCGCGCTGCCGGTGGCCGCGGGCTGGCTGATCTGGTGGCTCGACCTGGCGCCCGGGACGCCCGGCAACTACGGCACGCTGCTGCAGCCGCAGCCCGTGGCCCTGCCGGACGCGGGCGGACTCAAGGGCAAGTGGGTGCTCGTGCAGTTCGACGGCGGCGCCTGCGCCGCGGCCTGCGAGCGCAAGCTTTACTTCATGCGCCAGGTGCGCCGCGCGCAGGGCCGCGAGATGGATCGCGTCGCACGGCTCTGGCTGCTGACCGACAGCGTGCAGCCCTCGCCCGCGCTGCTGCAGGCCTTCGAGGGCACGGTGATCGCTCCGCGCGGAGGCATCGACGCGGCGAACGGCGCGTTCCCGGCCGAGGGATCGGTGACCGACCAGATCTACCTCGTCGATCCGCTCGGCAATCTGATGATGCGCTTTCCAAAGGACCCGGACCCGAAGCGCGTGATCCAGGATCTGCAGCGCCTGTTGCGCGCCTCGGGCTTCGGCTGAGATAGAATCCCGCACCTTGAGCACCGAACTCATCCGCGATTCCTCGCCGCGCGTGTGGTCGCAGCGCGCGCGGTCGTTCTACGCGCTCACCAAGCCGCGCGTCGTCTCGCTCATCGTGTTCACGGCGGTGATCGGCATGATGCTCGCCACCCCCGGCATGGTGCCGCTGCAGATCCTGCTTGCGGGGACCGCGGGCATCGCGCTCGTCGCCGGCGCCGCCGCTGCGGTGAACTGCCTGGTCGAGCAGAAGATCGACGCGCGGATGCGGCGCACCAGCTGGCGGCCGCTGCCGCGCGGCGAGCTCTCGTCGCTCGAGACCGTGGCGTTCGCGGGCGCCGTCGGGGGCTTCGGGCTGTGGCTGCTCGTGCACTACGTGAATGCGCTCACGATGTGGCTCACGCTCGCCACCTTCGTCGGCTACGCGGTCGTCTACACCGTGATCCTGAAGCCGCTGACGCCGCAGAACATCGTGATCGGCGGCGCCTCCGGCGCGATGCCGCCCGTGCTCGGCTGGGCCGCGGCGACGGGCGGGGTGAGCACCGAGGCGATGCTGCTGTTCCTCATCATCTTCGCCTGGACGCCGCCGCATTTCTGGTCGCTCGCGCTGTACCGCACCGAGGACTACGCGAAGGCGGGCGTGCCGATGCTGCCGGTCACGCACGGTCCGGACTACACGCGCCTGCAGGTCCTGCTCTACACGCTGATCCTGTTCGCCGTGTCGCTGCTGCCCTATGCAGCGCGCATGAGCGGCCTGCCGTACCTCGCGGCCGCCGTTGCGCTCGGGCTTGTCTACGTCGGCTACGCCGTGCGCATCCATCTCGCCTACAGCGACGCGCTCGCGCGCCGCTGCTTCCGCTACTCGATCGTGTACCTTGCCGCCCTTTTCGCGGCGCTGCTGGTTGACCACTATCTGGCGCTCTAGTTTCGCGCTGCTGACCGCGGCGCTCGTCGCCTGCGGCGGCCCGCAGGGACCAAAGTTCCGCGGCACCGACATCACCGGTGCCGACTTCGGCAAGGCGCTCTCGCTCACGGGGCACGACGGCAATCCGCGCACGCTCGCCGATTTCCGGGGCAAGCTCGTGGTGCTCTCCTTCGGCTACACGCACTGCCCCGATGTCTGCCCGACGACGCTCGCCGACACCGCGGCGGCGCTCAAGCAGCTCGGCGCTGCCGCGGCGCGCGTGCAGGTGCTGTTCGTCACCGTCGACCCGGAGCGCGACACGCCCGCGCTGCTCGCGCAGTACGTGCCGGCGTTCGATCCGTCGTTCCTCGGCCTCACGGGCGACGCCGCCGCGATCGAGAAGGCGGCGAAGGAATTCAAGATCTTCTACGAGAAGCGTCCCGGCGCCGCGCCGGGCGCGTACACGGTCGATCACAGTGCGCAGAGCTACGTGCTCGATGGCGAAGGGCGGCTGCGGCTCATCGAGCGCAATGACCGGCTCGCGCAGGATCTCGCAGAGGACCTGCGCGCGCTGCTCGACAGTTGAGCCACGGCGCACAATGCGTCGGGGAAAAGGAACACCTCCGGCCGGGTAATTTCTCACCGAAGACCCCGACGCAGGCGTAGGTTCTCGGCCTGCGTCCAGAGTAGATTGGGACTCCGGCAACGGCGCGGTCGCGCCAAGGAGGCTCGCGAAGTGGCCTCGAGCATCGGTCCCGTTCCGCTCGCTTCTCGGCAACTCTGCCTCTGGCCGTTCGCGCAGCCGGCCTACTGGTTCGCGATCCCGCTGGTCGCTGTCGTTTACGCCGGCGTGGCCGCAGTCTCGCTGGCGCTCGCGATTCCACCGGGCTACGCGAGCGCCGTCTGGCCGCCGGCAGGCATCGCGCTGTTCGCTTGCGTGGCGCTGGGCCCGCGCGTGTGGCCCGGCATCATGCTCGGCGCCGCGATCGCCAACCTCGGGGTCGTCGGTACGCCGGTGCCGGTCGCGCTCGCCATCGGCGCGGGCAATGCCGCCGAGGCGGTCGTCGCGTGGCTGCTGATCCGGGGCTTGCTCAACCTCCGGCACCGCTTCGACACGCCTGCGGCGGTCTGGAGCTTCGCAGCGATCGCCTTCGGCGCGGCGCTCGTTGCCGCGACCGGCGGGGTCGCGACGCTCGCGCTCGCGGGCCAGATTCCCTGGCAGGAATTCGGCCTGCACTGGGTCACCTGGTGGCTGGGCGACGCGACCGGCATCGTGATCGTCGCTCCCTTGCTGCTGTGCTGGAGCGAACGCGGCGACGGTCGACCGGCCGTCGAGCGCGGCGTCGAGCGGCATCTGGTCGCGGCGCTGCTGCTGCTCGGCGGCGCGCTGGCTTTGGCCACTCGCTTCACGAGCGACGCGGCGCAGACGCTCGCCTACCTGATGATCCCGATGGTGACCTGGGCGGCGGCGCGGCTCGACCAGCGCGCGGTCACCGCCGCGAGCTTCGCGATCTCGGCGGTCGCGGTGCTGGACATGATGGACGGGTCGGCGGCGATGTTCTCGCCGCTGGCTCTGAACCAGTCGCTGCTGCTTCTGCAATTGTTCGTGAGCGCGGTCGCGCTCACCGGGCTGACGCTTTCGGCGCTCGCGGGCGAGGTGCTGCGCTCGCATTCCCGACTCGCCGAATCCCACGCGACCCTGGAGCGGCGCGTGCGGGAGCGCAGCGAGGCGCTCGAGCAGACGCTCGCACGCGAGCGCCTGCTCGCGCGGCGCATGGTCGGAATTCGCGACGAGGAACGCCGGCGCCTCGCCGCCGACCTGCACGACGGCGTCGCGCAGGATGTGACCTCGCTCGGGGTGAGCCTCGACCTGATCCGGATCGAGCGGCGCTCGAAGAGCCAGCGCTGGCTCGACGAGCGGCTCGCGGAGGCGCAGGCGATCGCGCGGCGCGCCGGCGCGGCGCTGCGCAGCGCGATCGACGGCCTGCGCCTGCCCGGCCTGGAAGGCAGCGCGCTCGCGGCCGCGCTGCGCCGGCACGCGGCCGAGTTCGAGGCGCGCACCGGCATCCTCGTCAACGTGGAAGCGGTGCCGGCGCGCGAAACGCTGCCGCTGAAGGCCAAGGATGCGCTGCTGCGCGTCTGCCTCGAAGCGCTCGCCAATGTCGCCAAGCACGCCGACGCGACCACCGTGCGGGTGACGCTGCAGCAGGGCGCGCGCATCGCGCAGCTGAGCGTCGAGGACGACGGTCGCGGCTTCGATCCCGAGCGGCCCGCCGGGCACAACGGCTCGGCGGGCGCCGGTTTACAGATCATGCGCGAGCGCGCGGCCGCGCTGGGCGGCGAGTTGCGCGTACGCTCGGCGCTCGGCGAAGGCACCCGCGTCGAATGCATCGTGGACGCGAAGCCCCGGTGATCCGCGTCCTCGTCGCGGACGATCACGGCGTGCTGCGCGACGGGCTGTGCCGGCTGCTCGAGTCCGACCCGGAAATCCGGGTGGTCGCGGCGGCGAACGACGGCCGCGAGGCGGTGGCGCAGGCTGCCGCGACGCAGCCGGAAGTGGTCGTCATGGACATCTCGATGCCGATCATGGGCGGCATCGAAGCGACGCGCACCATCATCGGCAATGCCCCCGATACCAGCGTGGTGATGCTGTCGGTGCATTCTGGCGAGCGCACGGTGCGCGAAGCGCTGGCGGCCGGCGCGCGCGGCTACCTTCTGAAGGAATCGGCGGGCGCCGAAGTCCTGAGCGCAGTGCGCGCGGTGGCGGCCGGCGGTCGCTATCTCGGCCAGGGCCTCGGCCTGCATGAGCACGACGACGCGCGCCGCGCGGGCGACCCGACCGCGCGCCTCACAGCGTCCGAGCGCCGCGTGCTGCGACTCGTCGTCGAGGGCCGGTCGAACGCGCAAGCCGCCCGCGAACTCGGCCTCTCGCAGCGCACCGTCGAGACGTACCGCTGCCGCCTGATGGACAAACTGCAGATCGCCGACTTGCCCGCGCTCGTCAAGTTCGCGGTCCGACACGGCATCACGTCGGTCGACTAGCGCGCCCGCGCCGCATAGTGAGACCACGACGTGGCGCGTCGTGGTTCCACGATTCTCAAGGCCTCCCGACGTCCGTAGCATGGGCGAGCGCGACATCGCGGATCCCGCTTCTCATAAGAATCCACATGCCAGCCCGCAGCACTTCCGCTTCTGCCCGGGGCAGTTCCAGGATCTCCGTTCTGGTCGCCAACGACCAGCCGATCCTGCGCGACGGGTTGCGCGCGATTCTCGACGCGCAGCGCGACATCCGGGTCGTCGCGAGCGTGCGCGACGGCAGCGAGGCGGTGCGCGAGATCGAGCGCCAGGGCCCGCAAGTGGCACTGCTCGGCATCGCGATGGCGGGCCTCAACGGCATCGAGGCGACGCGCATCATCGCCGGGCGCAGCCCCGCAGTCGGCGTGCTGATCCTGTCGGTGCACTCCACGCCCGCGATGGTCCAGCGCGCGCTCGACGCCGGCGCTCTCGGCTACCTGTCGCGCGAGTGCTCGGGCGACGAGCTCGTGAAGGGCGTGCGCGCGGTGGCGGCGGGCAGCCGCTACCTCAGCCAGGGGCTGGCGGAGAAGTTCCTCGACCACCATCGCGGCGTCCATCGCGGCGAGCACGCGGTGGAGAGCCTCACGGCGACCGAGCGCCAGATCGTCAAGCTGGTGGCCGAGGGCGAATCCAATCCTGCGGTGGCGAAGATCCTCGGCCTCTCGCCGCGCACGGTCGAAACCTACCGCCTGCGCCTGATGCGCAAGCTCTCGATCGACAATCTGGCCTCGCTCGTGCGCTACGCGATCCGCAACGGCATCACGCCGCTCGACTGACCACCACCCGGAGGGCGGACCGAGAAGGACTAGGCGGCGGGGACGGGCAGCGCGCGCGGCGCGTTCGTCGATTCACCCGGCGCGGCTCCCGCCTGCAGCGCCTTCTTCATCTTCCCGAAGGCCTTGGCTTCCAGCTGCCGGATGCGCTCGGCCGAAACCTTGAACTCGGCGGCAAGCTCGTGCAGCGTGGCGGCGTCCTTCTCCTTCAGCCAGCGCGCCTCGACGATGCGTCGGCTGCGCGCATCGAGCGCGGCGAGCGCGGCGCGCAGGCCGGCGGCCTCCAGGCGCTCGTTCTCGCGCGCTTCGAGCACGCGCGAAGGCTCGGCCTCGGGGTCTGCCGCCAGGTAGTGGGCGGGCGCGTAGGCCTCCTCGTCGGCGTCGTCGGCCTCGAAGGCGAGATCGCGGCCCCCGAGCCGCGTCTCCATCTCGGTGACTTCCTCGGGCCTGACCTTGAGGTCGGCGGCGACGCGGCGCACCTCCTCGGCCGACAGCGCGGCCGGTCCGCGCTTCATCGAGCGCAGGTTGAAGAAGAGCTTGCGCTGCGCCTTGGTGGTGGCGACTTTGACCAGCCGCCAGTTGCGCAGGATGTACTCGTGCATCTCGGCCTTGATCCAGTGGATCGCGAAAGAGACCAGGCGAACGTTGCGGGCCGGGTCGAAGCGCTTCACCGCCTTCATCAGGCCGATGTTGCCCTCCTGGATGAGGTCGGCATGCGGCAGCCCGTAGCCCAGGTAGCCGCGCGCGATCGAAACCACCAGGCGCAAGTGCGACAGCACCAACTCGCGAGCCGCCTCCAGATCGTTGCGCTCGCGCAGGCGCACCGCTAGCTCGCGCTCCTTCTCGGCGCTCAACATCGGGAAGCGGTTGACCGCCTGAATGTAGCTTTCGATGCTTCCGGCGGAAACCAGCGCCGGCAGCGTCTTCGGCAGGGAAATCGCGGTCTGCATCTCTTGTCTCCTTACGTTAGGAAGTTTAGCACTCCATCGATTAGAGTGCTAAATCCCTCCTGGGGTTCCCGCGCTGCGTTCTTAAGACTCCCCTATTTTGGCTATATTTCAAGTAAGTATATACTCACTGACAGATATGCACCGAACCATCCCAAGCTGACCGAAAAGAGGACGACCGCCACCGCGTCCCCAGGGGCGAGAAAGGCCAGCCGAAAGCCCGAGCCGTAGCTCGCGGCGAGCTCGGCAACGCCGATGTTGAGCGCCGCGAGGCTGCCCCAGAGGATGCCAAGCGCGAGCAGCCCGCCGGCCAAGCCCTGCAGGGCGCCCAGGTAGAAGAACGGCCGGCGGATGAACGCGTCGGTGGCGCCGATCAGCTTGGAGATCTCGATCTCGGCGCGCTGGGTGAGGATCTGCAGCCGGATGGTGTTGAAGGTGATCGCCACCAGACCGAAAGCGAGCAGCGCCGCGAGCAGCGCGATCGCGAGGCGGGCGGTGCCCGCGAGTGCGCCCAGGCGCCGCGCCCAGGCTGCGTCGGCCTGCACGTGCGCCACGCCGGGCAGCCCGCGCAGCTCCTGCGCGAGCGCTTCGATCGCCGCGGCGTCGGTTGCGGCGGGGCGCAGCACCAGGGCGTCCGGCAGCGGGTTGCGGCTCAGCGCGGCGACCACGTCGCCAAGCCCCTCGATCGACTGCAGCTCCTTGAGCGCCTGCTCGCGCGGCACGAAGCGAAGCCCGCGCACGCGCGCGTCGCCCTTCAGCCGGGCGGCAAGCACCTCGGCCTCCGGCCGCTTCACGTCCGTGCGCAGGAACACCGAAAGCTGCGGATCGAGCGTGGCGCCCGCCGTGACCGCGCGCAAGCCGCCCAGCAGCGCGTAGCCGCCCGCGGGCAGCGACAGCGCGATGCCGATCACGAGCGCGTTGAGCGCCGCGGCCGCCTTCTGGGCCGCGATCTTGCCGACGGCGGCCGACAGGGCCTGGCGGTGCTGGCGCAGCCAGGCGCTCACGGCGCGATGCTTCCGTGCGCGAGGCGCAGCACGCGCTTGGCGAACCGGCCGATGAGCGCCTCGTCGTGGGTCGCAACCAGCACGGTCACGCCCACCTGGTTGAAGGCGGCGAAGATTTCCAGCACCGCCCCGGCCGCCGCCGCGTCGAGGTTCGCCGTCGGTTCGTCGGCGATGAGGATCGCCGGGCGGTTGACGACGGCGCGCGCGATCGCGAGGCGCTGCTGCTCCCCGCCGGAGAGCTGGATCGGATTGGCGCGCTCGCGCGCGGCGAGGCCCACCTTCTCCAGCGCGGCGCGCGCGCGGCGCGCGGCTTCGCGGCCGCTGAGCCCGCCGAACGCGAGCGGCAGCATGACGTTGTCGTACACGCTGCGGTCGTAGAGCAACTTCTGATCCTGGAACACGAGGCCGAGGTTGCGCCGCAGGTAGGGAACTGCGCTGCGCTTCAGCGCGCCGACGTTCTGGCCGTTGACCAGCACGCTGCCGCTGGTCGGCCGCTCGATCGCCGGGATGAGCTTGAGCAACGTCGACTTGCCCGCGCCGGAATGCCCGGCGATGAATGCGAACTCGCCCTGGGCGATGCTGAAGCTGACACCCCTGAGCGCCTCCTGGCCGCCGGGATAGCGCTTGGCGACCGCCGAGAAGCTAATCAAACAGCGCCTCCGCGAATTCGGCGGCGGAGAAAGGCCGCAGGTCGTCGATGCCCTCGCCGACGCCGACGAACATCAGCGGGATGGGGCGCTGCCTGGCGATGCCGAGCACCACGCCGCCCTTGGCGCTGCCGTCGAGCTTGGTCAGCACCAGGCCGGTGAGGCCGAGAGCCTCGTCGAAGGCCTTGACCTGCGCGAGCGCGTTCTGGCCGGTACCTGCGTCGAGCACGAGCAGCGTCTCGTGCGGCGCGCCCGGCAAGGCCTTTGCGATCACGCGCTTCACCTTCTTGATCTCCTCCATGAGGTGCAGCTGCGTGGGCAGCCGCCCGGCGGTGTCGGCGATGAGCACGTCGATGCCGCGCGCGCGCGCGGCCGCCACCGCGTCGAACACCACCGCGCCCGGATCGCCGCCCTGCTGTCCGATCACCGGCACGCCGTTGCGCTCGCCCCAGGCCGAGAGCTGCTCGCGCGCCGCTGCGCGGAAGGTGTCGCCGGCCGCGAGCATGACCGTGCGGCCGCCGGACTGGAAGTACTTCGCGAGCTTGCCGATCGATGTCGTCTTGCCGGAGCCGTTCACGCCTGCGACGACGATGACGCAGGGCTTGTGCGCGCCGGGATCGAGTGCGCGCTCGAGCGGGCGCAGGCGCTCGAGCACGGCCGACTTGAGCAGGTCCTTGAGCGCGGCGCCGTCCTCGAGGCGAGCGGCCTTCGCGCGCGCCCGCAGCTCGTCGAGGAGCGAGCGCGTCGCCTCGACGCCGCAATCGGCCGCGAGCAGGGCGCTTTCGAGCTCGTCGAACAGCGACGCGTCGATCCCGCGGCGCGCGAGCAGCGTGCCGAGGTCGGCGTTCAGGACTTCGCGCGTGCGCGCGAGCCCGGCCTTGAGGCGCGCCGCCCAGGAAGTCGCTGCTAACATGGGTGAATGCATTCTAACAAAGGCATCCTGCGGATCGTCGGCGGCAAGTTCCGCAGCCGGCGGTTGCGCGTTGCCGCGCGCCCGGGATTGCGGCCGACGCCGGACCGCGTGCGCGAGACGCTGTTCAACTGGCTCGGTCAGGAGCTGTCCGGGCTCGATTGCCTTGACCTGTTCGCCGGCAGCGGCGCACTCGGGTTCGAGGCGGCGTCGCGCGGCGCGGCGCGCGTGACCATGGTGGAAAAGGACCGCGTCGCTCTCGAGGAGCTCGAGCGCGGCCGCGCCGCGCTCGGCGCGGCCCGGGTCGAGATCGTCCGCGGCGATGCGCACGCATTTCTCGCGGGCGCGACTGGGGGCCCGGTCGCCCGCCCTTTGCCGCGCTTCGACGTGGTTTTCCTCGATCCGCCGTTCAGGCAGAATGCGCTGCCGGCGCTGTTGTCGGCGCTGGCGCCCCGCCTGAAGCCCGCGGCGCGCGTGTACATCGAGTCGGACGCGCCGCTCGAGGCCGCGCCGCCCTGGACCGAGCTGCGGCGCGCACGCGCGGGGCAGGTGAGCTACCAACTTTGGCGATGGGACGGACATGATCAAAGCGGTGTACCCGGGCACGTTTGACCCGTTCACGCGCGGCCACGAGGACCTGGCTCGGCGCGCGAGCCGGCTGTTCGAGACGCTGGTGCTCGGCATCGCCGACAGCCGCGCGAAGCGAACGTTTTTCACGCTGCAGGAGCGCATCGAGATGGTCCGCGAGGTGCTCGGCGACGTGAAGAACCTGACCATCGTGGGATTCACCGGGCTGCTGAGCGACTTCGTGCGCCAGCAGAGCGCGCAGGTGGTGCTGCGCGGCCTGCGCGCGGTGTCCGACTTCGAGTACGAATTCCAGCTGGCCGGCATGAACCGCGACCTTTACCCGGGGATGGAGACCATTTTCCTCACCCCGGGAGAGCAGCACATGTTCATCTCGGCGACGCTGGTGCGCGAGATCGCCACGCTGGGCGGCGACGTCTCCAAGTTCGTGCACCCGGCCGTGCGCGCCAAGCTCGCCGCGAAGGTGAAATCCCTCGGCGGCTAGCGACTAGCGCTGGCAATGCGGGCAGAAATAGGTCGCCCGCTGCCCCTGGACGAGTCTTCTGATCGCCGCCCCGCAGCGTCGGCAAGGCTTTCCCGCGCGGTCGTAGACCCGGGCGCGGCGCTGGAAGTAGCCCTCGGCGCCGTCGCTGCCCACGAAGTCGCGCAACGACGACCCGCCCGCGCGGATCGCGGCGCGCAGGGTGCGCTTGATCGCAGCGGCGAGCCGGGCGCAATCCGCAGAGGACAGGCGCCCCGCGGCGCGGCGCGGATCGATGCCGGCGAGGAACAGGCTTTCCGAGGCATAGATGTTGCCGACGCCGACGATGCGCCTCCCGTCCATGAGAAAAGGCTTGATGCGCACGCGGCTCGCGCGCGTGAGCGCGTGCAGCCGGCCGCCGTCGAGCGCGCGCGACAGGGGCTCGATACCGAGGTGGCGGATCAGCGGGTGCTGCTCGGGCGGCCGCGTGGTCCAGAGGACGGCGCCAAAGCGGCGCGGATCGCGCAGGCGCAGAACTTGAGCGCCGAAATCGAGGTCAAAGTGATCGTGCTTGCCCGGCGCGCTGCCCGCGGCGAGGATCCGCAGGCTGCCCGACATGCCGAGGTGCAGGATCAGGTGGCCGTCGCTGCAATCGAGCAGCAGGTACTTGCCGCGCCGACGGACGGCGCGCACTTTGCGCCCCGCGAGGGCGCCGACGGCGCGCGGCACGGGCCAGCGCAGGCGCGGCTCGCGCACCACCGCTGCGGCGATCGTGCGGCCGACGAGGCGCAGCTCGATACCGCGGCGGGTGACTTCGACTTCGGGCAGCTCGGGCATCGTGCGCGGGGAGAAATCGTCTTGTGCGTCGCACCGAATATACCTACACTGCTTTCGCCATGTTCTTTCCATTCCGCTTTCGCACGGCTTTGGCCGTCGCGCTCGCGCTCGCGGGGATACTGGCCGGCAGCGCGCGCGCGCAGCTGCAACCGGCGCCCGACGACGACGATGACGACGACGCACCGCCCGCCGCGGCGTCGAAGCCGGCGGCCGAGCCGCCGGCCAACCTGCCTGCGCAGGACCTGACCGCGCCGCTCCTGTACGACTTTCTGCTGGGCGAGATCGCGCAGCAACGCGGCAGCCCGGGCTTCGCGGCGCAAACCTACCTGGATCTCGCCAAGCGCACGCGCGACCCGCGCGTCGCGCGCCGCGCGGTGGAGCTCGCCACCGCAGCGCGCATGCCCGACCTCGCGCTCGAATCGGCGCGCATCTGGCAGGACGCGGATCCGTCTTCGCTGCAGGCGCTGCAGACGCTGGTGGTGCTGCTCGTTTCCACCAAGCGCGTCGACGATGCCGAACCCTATCTCGAGAAGCTGCTCGACAGCGACACGAGCGCGGCGCCCAGCGGCTTCCTGCAGATGTCGCGGATTCTCGGCGGCAGCCCCGACGTCGCCGCGAACCTGCGCGTCGTGCGCAAGCTTGCGGAGCGCTACCCGAAGCTGCCGCAGGCGCATTTCGCAATCGCCCAGGCCGCGGCCGCGGCCAGCGACGAAGCGCTCGCGCTGGGGGAGATCCGGCGCGCCGCGGTCCTCCAGCCGGACTGGGAGCTCGCGGCGCTCTACGAGGCCCAGCTGCTGCAGCGGCACGCGCCCGAAGAGGCGGCAAAGCGGCTCTCGGGGTACCTGGAGAGGTATCCGGGCTCGCGCGACGTGCGCCTGAACTACGCGCGCCTGCTGGTGCTGGACAAGCGCAACGACGAAGCGCGCGCGCAGTTCGACGACCTCGGCAAGCGGTTCGCCAACGATGCCGACGCGGTCTACGCCGTCGGCCTGATGGCGCTGCAGATCAAGGAGTACGGCGTCGCCGAGGCGAGCATGAAGCGGTTGCTCGAGCTCAAGTTCCGCGACCCGGATGCGGCGCGCTACGCGCTCGGCCAGATTGCCGAGGAGCAGAAGGACTGGCCGCGCGCGATCGAGTGGTACAAGACGATCCAGGGCCCGGAGCACGCGCTGCCGGCGCGCGTGCGTGCCGCCAATGCGATCGCCAAGCAGGGCCGGCTGGACGAGGCGCGTGCCTACCTGCACGCGGCCGACGCGCAGGGCGAGCAGCAGGTTCAGCTGCTGGTGGCCGAGTCGCAGCTGCTGCGCGAGGCGAACCAGAACAAGGAAGCCTTCGACCTGCTCGCCGGCGCGCTGAAGACGACGCCCGACCAGCCCGACCTGCTCTACGACCAGGCGCTCACCGCGGAGAAGCTCGACCGCTTCGACGTGCTCGAGGCGAGCCTGAAGCGGCTGATCCAGCTGCGGCCGGACCACGCGCACGCCTACAACGCGCTCGGCTACTCCTACGCCGACCGCAACATCCGCCTCGACGAGGCGAAGGCGCTCATCGAGAAGGCGCTCACGCTCGCGCCCGGGGACTTCTTCATCATCGACTCGATGGGCTGGGTGCTGTACCGCATGGGCGACCTGAAGGGCGCGGCCGCGCAGCTACAGCGCGCCTGGCAGGGCCGACCCGACGCCGAGATCGGCGCGCACCTGGGCGAAGTGCTCTGGTCGCTGGGCGAGCACGACCAGGCGCGCCGCGTCTGGCAGGAGGCGCTCAAGTCCGCGCCGGAGAACGAGACGCTCAACAAGACGCTGAAGCGTTTCGGTCCCTAGCGCCGTGCGGGGGATTTGCGCCGCCGCCGCGATCGCGCTGCTCGCGGCCTGCGCCGGCCCGGGGTTCCTGCTGCCCGCCGCGGAGCCGGAGTTCGAGCTCTACGGTCGCATCGCCGTGAGCTACCGCGACGACGCGGGCAGCGGCAACATCGCCTGGCGGCACGCGGCGCGCAGCGACGAAATGCTGCTCACGACCCCGCTCGGCCAGGGCGTGGCGCGGCTCGTGCGCGCGGACGGCGAGATCATTCTCACCACGCAGGACGGGCGCGAGTTCAGGGCCGCGGATGCCGAAACGCTCACCGAGCAGGTGCTCGGCTTCCGCGTGCCGATGGTCGGGCTCGCCGACTGGGTGCGCGGACGCGCGGCGCAGTCGCCCGCGCCCACGCGCCAGCGCTCGGACGCCGAGGGACGGCTCGCCGAGCTCGAGCAGGCGGGCTGGCGCATCGAGTACCAGGCCTACCAGGGCGCGCTGCCGGCGCGCATGCGCCTCAACTTCCCCGGCGTAGAGCTGCGGCTGGCCATCTCGGAATGGAAGTAGCTCGCGACCTGGAGTGGTTCCCGGCCCCCGGCAAGCTGAACCTGTTCCTGCACGTGCTCGGGCGGCGCGAAGCAGATCCCGGTGCGGGCATGCACGAGCTGCAGACGGTGTTCCGCCTCATCGATCGCTGCGACCGCGTCGGCATTTCCGTGCGTCAGGACGGCGCAATCAGGTTTTCTGGCCCGTATGGCGACCAGAATCTCTGCGCGAAGGCTGCCGAGGCCCTCAAAGCGGAAAGCCAGACTTCGTTTGGATGTGACATCGCGCTCGAGAAGACGCTTCCCGCCGGCGGCGGACTCGGCGGAGGCTCCTCCGACGCCGCCACGGTGCTCGTCGCGCTCAACCGGCTCTGGAAGCTCGGCCTCACGGGGCAGGCGCTCATGCGCATCGGCCTGCACCTGGGGGCCGACGTACCCTTCTTTGTCTTCGGCCGCAACGCACTCGGCGAGGGTGTCGGCGAGCGCCTGCGAGCGCTCGAGTTGCCCCCTGCCTGGTACCTCGTTCTGACGCCCCAAGTCTCGGTTTCGACGAAGGAAATCTTCTCCGACGCCGCGTTGACACGCGATACGAAACCGCTCAAAATACCGCCCTTTTTGTCGGGGCAGGGCCGTAATGATCTCGAGGCCGTCGCGGTGCGCCGGCATCCCGAGATCGCGGAACATCTCGCGTGGCTGAGACAGCGCCTTCCGGAAGGATCTTTTGTCCCGCGCATGACGGGCTCGGGCGGCTGCGTTTTCGCGGAGTTCGCGCGCGAGGCCGAGGCGCAGGCGCTGCAGGCGCAGCTGCCTCGCGGGATGCGGGGCTTCGTCGCGCGCGGGCTGGAACGCCACCCGATGCACGCGCCGGACTGAATGCAACGAGTGCTTCTCGGATGGGGCGTCGCCAAGCTGGTCTAAGGCACCGGATTTTGATTCCGGCATTCCTAGGTTCGAATCCTAGCGCCCCAGCCATCCGTCCATGATGAACCCGCACACGCCCGCCGCCGCCGCGATGGATCGCCTGATGATCTTCGCGGGCAACGCGAACCCCAGGCTCGCGCAGGACGTGGTCAAGCACCTCAACCTGTCGCTCGGCCGCGCGCTGGTCGGCAAGTTCTCCGACGGCGAGGTGATGGTCGAGATCATGGAGAACGTGCGCGGCAAGGACGTGTTCGTGCTGCAGTCGACCTGCCAGCCGACCAACGACAACCTCATGGAGCTGATGGTGATGGTCGATGCGCTCAAGCGCTCCTCGGCCGCGCGCGTGTCCGCCGCGATACCCTACTTCGGCTACGCGCGGCAGGACCGCCGCCCGCGCTCGGCGCGCGTCGGCATCAGCGCGAAGGTGGTCGCCAACATGCTGACCTCGGTGGGCGTGTCGCGCGTGCTGACGATGGACCTGCACGCCGACCAGATCCAGGGCTTCTTCGACGTGCCCGTGGACAACATCTACGCCGCGCCGGTCCTGCTGGGCGACGTCTGGAAGCAGCGCTACGAAGACCTCATCGTGGTGTCGCCCGACGTCGGCGGCGTGGTGCGCGCTCGCGCGCTCGCCAAGCGCCTGGAGTCCGACCTCGCGATCATCGACAAGCGCCGGCCGAAGGCCAACGTGTCGGAAGTCATGAACGTGATCGGCGAGGTGAAGGGCCGCACCTGCGTGATCATGGACGACATGGTCGACACCGCCGGCACCCTGTGCAAGGCGGCCGAAGTTCTCAAGGACGAGGGTGCCGTCAAGGTGGTGGCGTATTGCACCCACGCGGTTCTCTCGGGCAATGCGGTGGCGCGCATCGCCGAGTCGGCGATGGACGAGCTCGTGGTGACCGACACCATTCCGCTGCGCGAGGACGCGCGCGCCTGCGGCAAGATCCGCAGCCTGTCGGTGGCCGCGCTGCTCGCCGAAACCATACTCCGGATCTACACCGAGGACTCGGTGAGCTCCCTCTTCATCGAATAATCTTTCCAATCCCGCCGTTGTCTGGTCGCGGAAGCGGCGCAAACCCAAGGAGTGACGCAATGAAAATCGAGATCAACGCGCGCAAGCGCACGGCGCAAGGGACGGGTGCGAGCCGCCGTCTCCGCCGCACGGGCGCGGTGCCCGGCATCGTCTACGGCGGCGCCGGCGAGGCGGTGACCATCGAGCTCAACCACAAGGAGCTCTACCAGCACCTGACGAACGAGAAGTTCCACGCTTCGATCCTGTCGCTGAAGCTCGACGGCAAGGCCGAGGACGTGCTGCTGCGCGCATTCAACATGCACCCGTGGAAGGGGCACGTGCAGCACATCGACTTCCAGCGCGTCGCCAAGGACAAGAAGATCCACATGAAGGTGCCGCTGCACTTCGCCAACGCCGAGGTCTCGCCGGGCGTGAAGGAGCAGGGCGGCGTCGCCAACCACGTGCTGAACGAGCTGGACATCAGCTGCCTGCCGGACGACCTGCCGTCCCACATCGAGGTGGACATGGGCCAGCTGGGCATCGGCGACTCGATCCACGTCAACGACCTCAAGCTGCCGAAGGGCGTCGAGGCGGTGCTGCATCGGGGCGAGAACCCGGTCGTGGCGACCGTCATCCAGCCGGTGCTCGTGACCGAGGAAGAGGAGGCCGCGGCGGCCGAAGCGGTGCCGGCAGCCGGCGAGGTGCCGACCACCGAGCAGGCGGCGCCTGCGGACAAGGCGGCCGAGGGCGGCGCGCCCGCGGCTGCGGACAAGGGCGGCAAGCCCCCCGCCGAAAAGGGCGGCAAGCCGGGCGGAGAAGCGGCCGAGAAGAAAGAGAAGAAGTAAGCCTTGCAAGGCTCAATTCGACCGGGTTCCATCCGGCTCATCGTCGGCCTGGGCAATCCGGGCAAGGAGTACGAGCGCACGCGCCACAACGCCGGCTTCTGGCTCGTGGAGCGCTTTGCGCTGCTGCAGGGCGTGGCGTTGCGCAAGGATGCGAAGTACCAGGCGCTCGTCGGCCGGCTGGACCACAACGGCGCCTGGCTCGTGCTGCCGCAGAGCTTCATGAACGCAAGCGGACGCGCGGTGCAGATGCTCGCCGGCTTCTTCAAGATCGCGCCTGCCGAGATCCTCGTGGTGCACGACGAGCTGGATTTCCTGCCGGGCACCGCCAAGATCAAGCAGGGCGGGGGCATCGCAGGACACAACGGCCTGCGCGACATTTCGCATCGCCTGGGCTCGCACGACTACTGGCGGCTGCGCCTGGGCATCGGCCATCCGGGCGACAAGAACGCGGTCGCCGACTACGTGCTGCACAAGCCTTCGGCGGAAGACCGCGCCGACATCGATTCGGCGATTGCGCGCAGCATCGAGATCCTGCCGCTGTGCCTTGCGGGCGACCTGCAAGGCGCGATGCAGAAGCTTCACAGCGCGGAAAAGGAAAAGCCGGCCGAAAAAAAGACCGCCGACAGAAAGACCGAAGTCAAGATCGAAGTGAAGCCTGAACCGCAGCGCGAGAGTCCCTCGGAGAAAAAAGGCCTGTTCGGTTCGCTGTTCGGCAAGAAGAAATGAGCCTTCGCTGCGGGATCGTGGGCCTGCCGAACGTGGGCAAGTCCACGCTGTTCAACGCGCTGACCAAGTCGGGCATCGCTGCCGAGAACTACCCGTTCTGCACGATCGAGCCGAACGTAGGCATCGTCGAGGTGCCCGATTCCCGACTCGCGGCACTGGCCGCGATCGAGAAGCCGCAGAAGGTGATCCCCGCGGTGGTGGAATTCGTCGACATCGCCGGCCTCGTGGCCGGCGCCTCGAAAGGAGAGGGGCTCGGCAACCAGTTCCTCGCCAACATCCGCGAGACCGACGCCATCGTGCACGTCGTGCGCTGCTTCGAAGATCCCAACGTGATTCACGTCGCGAACAAGGTGGACCCGGTCTCCGACATCGACGTCATCGACACCGAGCTCGCGCTCGCCGACCTCGCGGCGGTGGAGAAGCAGCTGCAGAAGTACGCCAAGGTGGCGAAGGCGGGCGGCGACAAGGAAGCGCAGCGCCTCGTAGCCGTGCTCGAGAAGGCGCAAGCCGCGCTCGACCAGGGCAAAACGGTGCGCTCCGTCGACTGGGCGAAGGAAGAGCTCGCGGTGCTGAGGCCGCTGTTCCTGCTCACCATGAAGCCGACGATGTACGTGGCCAACGTGGCCGAAAACGGCTTCAAGGGCAATCCGCTGCTTGCGGCGGTAGAGGCACGCGCGAAGTCCGAGAACGCGCCGGTGGTCGCGATCTGCGCGGCGCTCGAGTCGCAGATCGCCGACATGTCCGACGAGGACAAGAAGCTTTTTCTCGCCGACATGGGCATGGAGGAACCCGGCCTCGCGCGCGTGATCCGCGCCGGCTACCGGCTGCTCGGTCTGCAGACCTTCTTCACCGCGGGACCGAAGGAAGTGCGCGCCTGGACGGTGCCCGTGGGCGCGACCGCGCCGCAGGCCGCGGGCGTGATCCACACCGACTTCGAGCGCGGCTTCATCCGCGCCGAAGTGACCGCTTTCGACGACTACGTCGCCGGCGGCGGCGAGCCGGGCGCGCGCGAGGCAGGGAAGCTGCGCGTCGAAGGCAAGGACTACGTCGTGCGCGACGGCGACGTCGTGCACTTCCGCTTCAACGTCTGAACGCCGGGCACCGGCGCGCGCGGATCGAGAGAGGCTAGAAGGACCAGACCTGCATCGTGCGATGCAGCTCGCGCAGGTCCTGCGTCTTCATCGCCGGCGCACCCTTCGCACCCGAGGCCGGCCTGCCGGAGAGCCCGAGCACGAGGCTGTTCATCGCGGCGAGGCGCCGCGCGAGCACTTCGGCGATCGCACAGGCGATCTTGAGCGCCGCGCTGGAGCCCGCGTCGAGCAGCGCGCGGAACGCCGGGGCGGGAACGTGCAGCGCCACCGTCGGCGCGAGCGCGCGGCCGGTCGCCGAGCGCGCGTCCGACGTGATGAGCGACATTTCGCCGAGCACCGCCCCCGCGCCGAGCTTCGCGAGCACGTGCTCGCCGTCGGCGCCGAGCTTGATCACGTTGACCTCTCCCGCGACGACGAGATAAAGCCCGTCGCCCGCGTCGCCCTCGCGGAACAGTTCCTTGCCGGCCGCGATCTCGCGGCGCTCGACGATCGCGGCGATCGTGTCGAGCTCCGCCGGCGACAGCGCGCGGCAGAGCGCCATGTTCTGCAATGCGGGTGCGTGTTCTTTCGCCATCGGCAAAGTCTAACCCACCGCCCGGCGCGCCGGATTTCCACGCGGGCGGAGGCGCAGGTATCATGATCCCCCCGCGTCGCGTTCCGAAGGAAGGATTGCACATGGCCATCGAGATGAACAATCGAACCAAGATCCTGGCGGGCGTCGTCGTGCTGGCGGCCGCCGGCGCCGGCGCGTGGTTCTTCCTGTTCCAGGACGAAACGCCGCCGCCGAAGGCGGTGGTCAAGTCGACGGCGACGAAGGCGGAGCCGGCCAAGTCCGCGGACGCGTCCAAGGCGGACGCGGCGAAAACCGTCGCCGCGGCGAAGGCGGGCGATGCGGCCAAGTCCGCGCCGGACGCGGCGAAGGCCGCGGAGCCGGCGAAAGCCGCCGACGCCGCGAAGCCGGCTGTGGCCGCGAATGCGCCCGAGCCTGCCAAGGTCGCCGAGGCGGCAAAGCCGGCCGAAGCCGCCAAGCCGGCGCCGGACAAGTCCAAGGCCGAAGCGAAAGCGGAAAAGCCCGCAGCCGCGTCGAAGGCTCCCGCCGAGACCGCGGCGCAGGCGCCGGCACCGAAGCCCGCAGCCGCCGCGCCCGCGGGCTACCAGCGGCCGGCGAACTTGCGCGAGCTCTATTCGCGCTACAACGATCTGATCACCGCCACGGTGATGCGCGACAGCGCGTCGGTGAAGGAGCTGCTCGACGACGGCAAGTCGCCGAACATTCGCCAGGCCGACGGCAGCACGCCGCTGATGATCGCCGCAGGCAACGGCGACGCCGAGATCGCGGGCATGCTCCTCGCCAAGGGCGCGGACCCGAACCTCCGCTCCCCGGGCGGCGCGACCGCGCTTTCGGTCGCCAAGTCGCGCGGCGCTGCCGGCGCCGGCATGGTCCAGCTGCTGCAGCGCTCGGGCGCCAGGGAGTAATCCGGCAACCGGCTCCCGCGCGTCGTGCGTCGGCTTGCCGCCAGCGCCCTGCTGTGCCTCGCCTGCTGCGTCGCAGGCCCGTCGGCGGGCGCGAGCGAGCTGCCGATCTTCGACGCGCACTTGCACTACAGCCAAGACGCCTGGGAGAGCGTGCCGCCGCCCGAGGCGATCGCGATCCTGCGCAAGGCAGGCCTGGGAGAATTCCACCTCTACGGCGCGGACGCCGACCTGCCGGTGCCGCGGCGCATGGTGCAGCTCGCGCGCCGGAACAAGCTGTTCCTGCACGCGCATTCGGATGCCGATGCCGTGGAGCGCCTGTTCGCGCAGTGGCCGGAGGCGCGCATCCTCTGGGCGCACTCGGGCTTCGAGCGGCCGGAGAAGGTGCGCGAGATGCTGCGCAGGCACAGGAACCTCTGGTGCGACCTCGCGTTTCGCACCGACCATGCGCGCGGGGGCAAGGTGGATCCCGACTGGCGTGCGGCTTTTCTCGAGTTCCCGGACCGCTTCCTGGTCGGCACCGACTCGTTCACGCCGGAGCGCTGGTACTACATCGGCGAGCACGCGCGCTGGTCGCGGCAGTGGCTCGCCGACCTGCCGAGGGACGTCGCGGAGCGCATCGCGTGGACAAACGGCGAGACCCTGGTCGGCGGCGTCGCGGCGCAGTAGCGCGCGCGCCGGCCGCGCTGGCCGGCGCGCTGCTGCTTGCCTCGGTCGCATCCGCGTGCGAGCTGCCGCCCGGCGTGCGCGTCGAGTCCGAGCGCATTGTCGTGTCCTACTGGACTAAGCCGTCGAAGATCGCGGTGGGCGAGCCCTTCGTGCTGGAGCTCGCCGTCTGCCCGAAGTCGGGCACGCTGAACCTCGAGCGCGTGAGGCTGGATGCGCACATGCCCGAGCACCGGCACGGCATGAACTACCGGACCAAGGTCGTGCGGCTGGGCACCGGCCGCTTCCACTCGGAAGGCTGGCTGTTTCACATGCCGGGACGCTGGGAATTCGTCTTCGACCTCGGGCCGGAGCGCCTCACGCACAGCGTGCGCATCGAGTGAGGCGCGCGCTCCTCGTGCTGCTGCTGCTGCCCCTCGCGGCGGGCGCGCAGGCGCCGGTGCTCGACTTCAGCGACGCCGAGGTGCGCGCGATCCTGCGCCACGGTCCCTGGCCCGCGCCCTGGGCCGGCGATCCGACCAATCGCGCCTCCGGCGATCGCGAGGCGATCGCGCTCGGCGAGCGCCTGTTCTTCGATCCGCGCCTGTCGCCGTCGCGCAAGGTGCTGTGCGCGACCTGCCATGTCCCGTACCGCGGCTGGCAGGACGGCCGCGCGCGCGCCTTCGGCCTGCAGGAGGCCGACCGCAATACGCCGAGCCTGCTCAACGTGCGCTACCAGCGCTGGTACGGCTGGGACGGCGCGGGCGACTCGCTCTGGGCGCAGAGCGTGCGGCCGATCTCGGATGCGCGCGAGATGGGCGGCAGCCGCGCCGAGGCCGCGGCGCTCGTGCGCGGAGATCCCGAACTCGCGTGCCGATTCGCGAAGGTGTTCGGCGCGCCGCCGCCCGATGCGGACGAGGCCGTGCTCGCGGGCATCGGCAAGGCGCTCGCCGCCTTCCAGGAGACTCTGGTGAGCGGCCGCTCGCCCTTCGACGATTTCCGCGACGCGCTGGAGAAAGGCGATCGCGCCGCGGCCGCGCGCTATCCGCTCGCCGCGCAGCGCGGCCTGCGCATCTTCATTGGCCGCGGCAACTGCAGCGTCTGCCATTTCGGGCCAAATTTCACCAACGGCGAGTTTCACGATACCGGCGTGCCGTTCTTCGTGAAGGGCGGCGTCGATTCCGGACGCCACGGCGGCATCCGCAAGCTCGCGGCCAATCCGCTCAACCTGCTCGGCGCCTACAACGACGACCGCAGCGGCGCGAGCGCGCTGAAGACGCGCCAGGTCGCGCTCGAGCACCGGAACTTCGGAGAATTCAAAGTGCCTTCATTGCGCAACGTCGCGCTCACGGCGCCCTACATGCACAACGGCAGCCTCGCCACGCTCGCCGACGTGGTGCGTCACTACTCGGAGGTCAGCCCGGACCGGCTGCATTCCGACGGCATTCCGCTCGTGAAGGCGCTGCACCTGAGCGCGCAGGAATCCGCCGACTTGATCGCATTCCTCGAGTCGCTCACCGAGAGCGCGAGCGCGCTGCCGGCGCGCAAGCCCGCCTCGCCCTGCAAGGGTTAGGCCGCCGCCGCGCCCGCCTCAGATGCCGCCCATGCAGATGTACTTCACCTCGACGAACTCCTCGCAGCCGTACTTGGAGCCCTCGCGGCCGAGGCCCGACTGCTTGACGCCCCCGAAAGGCGCGACTTCGGTCGTGATGAGGCCCGAGTTCACGCCCACCATGCCGTAGTCGAGCGCCTCGGCCACCCGCCAGACGCGGCCGATGTCGCGGCTGTAGAAGTAGGCGGCGAGGCCGTACTCGGTGCGATTGGCGAGCTCGATGACCTCGGCGTCGGTCTTGAAGCGGAACAGCGGCGCCACCGGCCCGAACGTCTCCTCGCGGAAGATCTTCATCTCTGGCAGCACGTCGGCGAGCACGGTGGGCTCGTAGAACGTGCCGCCGCGCGCGTGGCGCCGGCCGCCCGTGAGCACCCTCGCGCCGCCCGCGGCAGCGTCGGCGACGTGCTCCTCGACCTTGGCGAGCGCGGCCGCGTCGATGAGCGGGCCCTGCGCCGCGCCGGGCTCGGCGCCCGGCGACACCTGCAGCGCCTTCACCTTCTCCACGAGCTTTGCCGCGAAGGCGTCGTAGACCTTGTCGTGCACGAACAGCCGGTTCGCGCATACGCAGGTCTGGCCGCTGTTGCGGTACTTGGAAGCGATCGCGCCTTCGGCCGCGGCGTCGAGGTCGGCGTCGTCGAACACGATGAAGGGCGCGTTGCCGCCCAGCTCGAGCGAGATCTTCTTCACCGTCGGCGCCGACTGCCGCATCAGCAGGCGCCCGACCTCGGTCGAACCCGTGAACGACACCTTGCGCACGGAGGGGTGCGCGCACAGCTCGCCGCCGATCGCGGGCGCGTCGCCCGTGAGGATATTCAGCACGCCCTTCGGGAAG
>DATIYN010000151.1:0-17553 GCA_035517595.1 Burkholderiales bacterium | reverse complement strand
GCGCTCGCGCCGCGCCTCGCGCTCGCGCAGTCGACGCGCACGGCCAACGTCGCGGTGCTGTTCATCGGCGAGTCGGACGACGAGGAGGTCGCGGCGCGGCCGTTCTTCGAGGCGATGGCGAAGCTGGGCTGGGAAGAGGGCCGCAACGTCAACTACGACAAGCACGCGGGCAAGGGCGCGCGCCCGTACCTCGAGACCATGGCGAGCAACGCTGCGGGCAACGAGCCCGACGTGATCGTCGCCACCACGGCGACGCTCGCCGCGGCCGTGCTCAAGGAGAACAGCGAGCTGCCGATGGTGTTCATCACCATGTCCGACCCGGTGGCCGGCGGCCTCGTGAACTCTCTCAAGCACCCCGGGCGCAACGCGACCGGCTCCTACCAGGTGCAGGGCGACGCGGCCGCGGCGAGGCGCTTCCAGCTCGTGCGCCAGGCGCTGCCGGGCCTGAAGCGCATGGGCGCGGTGTTCGACCGCAACGCGACCGACTACCAGCAGCGCCGCGCGAACCACGAGAAGCTCGCGCTCGCGCAGGGCATCGCGCTCGTCGCGGCGGAGTTCACCAACTTCGAGGCGATCGCGCGGATCTTCGCGCAGTTCAAGCGCGACGGCATCCTGGTGGCGGAGATGACGCCCTCGTTCGCGCTCACCGGGCGCCGGCGCGAGGCGGTGCAGCTCGCCGAGCGCAACGGCATCGCGCTGGTCGCGCACCGCGCCGAGTGGGCCGACGCCGGCGCGATCCTCACCTACGGCGTGGACATCGGCGAGAACTACCGGCGCGCGGCCGTGCTCGCCGACCGCATCCTCAAGGGCGCGAAGCCGGGCGACCTGCCGGTGGAGAGGCCCCACCGGCTCGAGCTCGTCGCCAACCCGAAGGCCGCGCTCGCGCTCGGCATCGCGCTGCCGAAGAGCCTCCTCGCGCACGCGAGCCGCGTGATTTCCTGAACGCGATGAGAGCGCTCGCCGCCGCGCTGCTGGCCTGTGCCGCGGCATTCGCGCAGGCGCAAGGCCTGCGGCACGTGGGCGTGCTCTCGCCGGATGCGCCGGGCGAGACGCGCGCGCACTACGCGCCCTTCCTCGAGCGGCTGCGCGAGCTGGGCTACGCCGAGGGCCGCACGCTCCAGCTCGAATGGCGCTTCGCCGAGGGCGACTACGCGCGGCTGCCCCTGCTCGCGGGCGAGCTCGTGAGGGCGAAGGCCGAGGTCATCGTCACCTACGGCACGCCGGCGACGGCCGCGGCCAAGCGCGCGACGGCCACGGTGCCGATCGTCGCCGTCTCGATCGCCGACCCGGTGGCGAGCGGCTTCGCGCGCAGCCTCGAGCGCCCCGGCGGCAACGTGACCGGCCTCGCGACGATGGGCAGCGCGGTGCAGGAGAAGCGCCTGGAGCTGCTGCTCGAGGTGCTGCCCGGGGCCAGGCGCGTGGGGCTGGTGGCGATGCCGGACAACGCCTTCTTCACGCGCGTGCTGCCCGCCTTCGAGGCGGCCGCCCGCAAGCGCGGCTGCGAGGTCCTGCTCGTGAACGCGAGCAGCCTGCGCGACCTGCGCGAGGGCTTCGGCATGCTCGCGACGCGGCATGCCGACGCCGTGCTGATCGGCGACGACGCCAGGCTGATCGCCAACAGCGCCGCGCTCGCCGGCCACGCGCTGTACTACAAGCTGCCGTCGGTGTTCCCGAGCCTGCGCGGCGCCGAGGAGGGCGGCCTGCTCGGCTACCCGAACGATCCCCGCCACCGCTACCGCAGCGCCGCGGACTACGTGGACCGGATCCTGAAGGGCTCGAAGCCGGCCGACATGCCGATCGAGCTGCCCGTGAAGATGGATCTCGCGGTCAACAAGAAGACCGCGGCGGCGCTCGGGATCAGGCTCCCGGCCGCGGTGCTCGCGCGCGCGAGCCGCGTGATCGAATAGGCGCTCAGGGCTGCTCGACCGCCCAGGCGCGGATGGCGCCGCTGCGCCCGCGCAGCGCGAGCGCGCCGAGGTCGCGCGTCGCGATGTCCCGCGGCGGCGCGAGCGCCCGCAGCGCGTCGTCCGAGACGATGAAGCGCACGCCGGCCTCGCGCGTCGCCTGCTCGAGCCGCGCCGCGGTGTTCATCACGTCGCCGTGGTAGACGATGGCGCGGCGCTGCTGGCCGACTTCGCCGGCGATCACCTCGCCGAGGTGCAGCGCGGCGCGCAGGCGCGGCTCCGCGCCGAAGCGCGCGCGGAAGTCCGGCGCCGCCGCTTCGAGCGCCGCCTGCATCTCGAAGCAGCAGCGCAGCGGGCGCGCCCCGGGGCGGCCTTCCTCCTCGGTCCAGGTGACGACGATCTCGTCGCCGACGTACTGGTAGATCTCGCCGCGCCACGCCGCGACCGGCTCGGCGGTGGCGCTGAACACCGCCGCGAGGAATTCGTGGGCCTTGAGCGGGCCGAGGCGCTCGGCGATCGCCGTCGAGCCGATCACGTCGACGAAGAGGAAGAAGCGCCGCTCGGCGCGCGGCCGGCGGTAGCGCCCGAGCACGAGGTCGCGGAAGGTGCGCCGGCCGATCAGCGCCGCCGCCTGCAGCACGACCACGAAGATCAGCGTCATCGAGAGCGCGAAGCTGATGTTCCCCAGCTCGCCGGCGAAATCGAACGGCCCGACCCGCACCCGCCCGGAATACGGCAGCGCGAGCGCGCGCACGCCGCCGGCGCTCACCGCGGCGACGATGAGCGCGTAGACCAGCGTCTTCAGGGCGACCACCGCCGCGAACGGCAGGCCGAGCAGGCGCCTCGCGGCGCCCGATTCGCGCAGCAGGAAGATCTCGATGCCGGCAATGCTGCCGGCGATCAGCGGCCCGTCGACCAGGCCGACCAGCACGTTGAAGCCGGGCGCCTGCGCCGGCTGGCCCTGCACGACGCCGTACAAGCCGCCGATCAGCGCGCTCGCCGCCACCAGGCGGAAGTAAAGCCGCACCCGCTCGCGCTGCAGGCCGGTCAGTGGCGCCGCCATCGCGCCAATGTAGCACCCGCCGCGGGCTTGCCCGCCGGAACCCGCGCGGGCGTAAGATGCGCGCCAATGGGGGGAGAAGGGCGATGCCGTTGATCGCGATGAACCGGGAAATGGGCTCGCTCGGCAAGGACGTGGCGGCCGGGCTGGAGGAGGCGCTCGGCATGAAGGTGCGCCACCACGAGATGATCGACCACCTCGCCAACCGCGCGCGCATCCGCCGCAGCCACGTGATCAGCTTCCTGGAGGGGCGCCAGGGGCTGCTCGAGCGCCTCACCACCGACCAGCTGCGCCTGCGCGTGCTCACCGCCGACGAGATCCTGTCGATCGCCGAGGCCGACGGCGCGGTGATCCTGCGCGGCTGGGGCGCCACGGCGCTGCTGAAGGACGTGCCGCACGCGGTGCGCATCTGCGTGTCGGCGTCCAGGCGCACGCGCGTGCGCCGCATGATGGAGCGCCTGAACTCGGAGGACGAAGCGCAGGTCGAGCGCGTGGTCGCGCAGAACGACGAGGCCGGGCGCGCGGTGATGCGCCGGCACTTCCACATCGACACGCGCGACATCAACGAGTACGACATGGGCTTCAACACCGACCGCCTCAGCGTCGAGCAGTGCGTGGACGAGATCGTGAAGATGGTGAAGTCGCCGCAGTTCGCCGAGACCGACGAATCCCGCGCCCGGCTGCGCGACCTCGCGCTCGCCCAGCACGTGCGTGCGGCGCTGCGCACGCACAGCGCGACCGAGCACTGCCGGGTGAAGGTGGCGGTCGAGAACGGCCACGTCCAGCTGCACGGCACGGTGGACTACATCGAGCAGAGCGAGGCCTGCAGCTTCATCGCCGCGCGCATCAAGGGCGTGCGCCTGCTCGAGAATCACCTGCACGTCGCGGAGACGGGCGACCGCGGCAAGGAATGATCCGCGCGCGCCGCATCGCGGGCGCGCTCGGCGCCGAGATCGGCGGCCTCGACCTCTCGAAGCCGCTCAAGGACAAGCCGCTCGCGGAGCTGAGGCGGCTCTGGCTCGAGCACCTGGTCCTGTTCTTCAGGGACCAGGCATTGACCTCGAAGCAATTCATGGCCTTCGCCGCGCAGATCGGCGAGCCGGTCGAGTATCCGCTGGTCCAGGGGCTGCCGGGCTTCCCGAAGATCATCGAGGTGAAGAAGCTCGAGCACGAGCGCGTCGCCTTCGGCGGCATCTGGCATTCGGACACCGCCTACCTCGAGCGCCCGCCGATGGCCTCGATGCTGCTCGCGCGCGAGGTGCCGCCCGCGGGCGGCGACACGCTCTTCGCCAACATGTACTTGGCTTTTGAATCTCTTTCGCCTTCCTTTCAAAAGCTCCTGCTGAAATTGAAGGCGGTCAACAGCTCTGCGAAAGCCGACGCCTCCAGGACGCGGGAAGACGTCCTGAAGCATTCGGGAAAGGAAGCCAGGCGGGCCTTCGTCGCGGAGCACCCCGTCGTCCGCACCCATCCGGAGACCGGGCGCAAGGCGCTCTACGTCAACAGCGGCCACACGGTGCGCTTCGCGGGCTGGACCGAGGAGGAAAGCGCTCCGCTGCTGAAGTTCCTGTTCGAGTTCCTGGCGCGGCCCGAATTCACCTGCCGCTTCTCCTGGCAGCCGGGCTCGCTCGCGCTCTGGGACAACCGCTGCGCGCAGCACAATCCCGTGAACGACTACCACGGCTTCCGGCGCGTGATGCACCGGATCACGCTCGCGGGAGATGTTCCGGCTTAGCCGCCTGTTCTTCCACGCGGGCGGTCGCGCGCTGCTCAGCGTGGTCGCGATCGCGCTCGGCGTGGCGCTCGGCTACGCGGTGCACCTCGTCAACCGCGCGGCGGTGGGCGAGCTCGCGGCCGGGGTGCGCGCGCTCTCGGGCGAAGCCGACCTCGAGGTGCGCGGCGGCCGCGAGGGCTTTCCGGAGGCGCTCTACGCGCAGCTCGCGCGCCTGCCGGGCGTCGCGGTCGCGAGCCCGGTGCTCGAAGCCGAGGCGAGCGTGCCCGGCGACCGGCGCCCGGTCCGCCTCGTCGGCATCGATCCGCTGCGCGCGGCGCTGATCCAGCCGGCGCTGTTCGCCGACGATCCCGGCAGGCGGCTGGAGCTCCTGAAGCCGGACGTCGTTTTCGTGACCGAATCCGTTCTGGAGGGTCCCGGCGGAAAGAACCTGAAGATCGTTTCCGGCCTGAAGACGGTCGACCTGCGCGTCGGAGGCACGATCGCGCTGCACGGCAGGACGGCGCTCGCGGACATCGCGACCGCGCAATGGCGGCTCGGGCGCCTGGGCGAGCTGAACCGCATCGACATTCGGCTCGAGCCCGGCGCCGACCGCGAAGCGATGCGCGAGCGCATCGCGGCGCTGCTGCCGGCGGGCACGCAGGTCTCGACGCTGGAGGCGGTCGAGGAGTCGGGCGCGAACCTGTCGCGCGCCTACCGCGTGAACATGAACGTGCTCGCGCTGGTCGCGCTGTTCACGGGCGGGTTCCTCGTGTTCTCGGCGCAGGCGCTGGAGGTCGCGCGCCGGCGCCGCGAGCACGCGCTGCTGCGCGTGCTCGGGCTGGAGCGGCGCGGCGTCGCGCGGCTCGTGCTCGCCGAGGCCGCCGCGCTCGGCGCAGCGGGCAGCGCGCTCGGCATCGCGCTCGGTTACGGCCTCGCGGCGCTCGCCGTGCGCATCGCGGGCGCCGACCTCGGCGCGGGCCTGTTCCGCGGCATGACGCCGCAGCTCTCGTTCTCCGCGGCGGGCGCGCTCGGCTACGCGCTCGCGGGAACCGCAGTGGCGCTCGCGGGCGCGCTGCTGCCCGCGCTCGACGCGGCGCGCGCGGCGCCCGCGCAGGCGCTCAAGGCGGGCGACGAGCAGCGCATGTTCGCGCGCACGCTGCGCGCGTGGCCGGGCGCGGCGCTCCTCGCGCTCGGGTTCGCGCTCGCCTGGCCGAAGCCGGTCGGCGGCATCCCGGTGTTCGGCTACGCCTCGATCGCCTGCCTGCTCCTCGGCGGCGTGCTGCTGATGCCGCTCGTTTCCGCGATGGCGTTCCGGAAGCTGCACGCCAAGGCGATTCCTTCGATGCTCGCGCTGGCGCAGCTGCGCGGCGCGCCGGGCCAGGCGATGGTGAGCCTCGCGGCGATCGTCGCGAGCTTCTCGCTGATGGCAGCGATGGCGATCATGGTGGCCTCGTTCCGCAGCTCGGTGGACGACTGGCTGGGCGCGGTGCTGCCGGCCGACCTGTACTTCCGCACCACGCAGTCGGGCGACACCGCCTGGATCGAGCCGGAGCTCGAAGCGCGCATGCGCGCGCTGCCGCAGTTCGAGCGCGCGGTGTTCACGCGCAGCCAGCGCATCCTGCTCGACCCCGCGCGGCCGCCGGTCGCGCTGCTCGCGCGCGACGGCGCCGCCGTGCGCTTCCCGCCGGTGGGGCGCGACCTCGAGCGCAGGCCGGGCGACCCGCCGCCCGCCTGGATCTCGGAGGCGGTAGCGGATCTGTACGGGTTTGCTCCCGGTTCACGCATTGAACTGCCGCTTGCCGGCAGGAAGCGCGCCTTCACCGTCGCGGGCATCTGGCGCGACTACGCGAGGCAGCACGGCGCGATCGTGATCGAGCGCGAGGCCTACGCGGCGCTCTCGGGGGACCGCCGCGCGAACGACGCGGCCTTCTGGCTGAAGCCCGGCGTAGAGCCGGCTGCGGCCGAGCGCGCGCTGCGCGCGCTGCCCGGCGGCGGGCTGCTCGAGATCGCGGGCGCGGGCGAGATCCGCCGCGCCTCGCTCGCGATCTTCGACCGCAGCTTCGCGGTCACCTACGCGCTGGAGGCGGTGGCGGTGCTCGTGGGCCTGTTCGGGCTTTCCTCCAGCGTAGGGGCGATCGTGCTCGCGCGCCGGCGCGAGTTCGGCATGCTGCGCCACCTCGGCATGACGCGCGGGCAGGTGGGCGCGATGCTCGCCTCCGAAGGCGGGCTGCTCGCGCTGCTCGGCGTCGCTGTGGGGCTCGCGCTTGGCGGCGCGATCAGCCTGGTGCTGATCCACGTCGTCAACCGGCAGTCGTTCAACTGGAGCATGGACGTGCATCCGCCGTACGGCCTGCTGGCGGCGCTGTCGCTGGTCCTGGTCGCGCTCGCCGTCCTGACCGCGTGGTGGTCGGGGCGCGAGGCGACCGGCATGGCGCCCGTGCGCGCGGTGAAGGAGGATTGGTGAAGCGGCGGAGCGTTCTAGCCTTGGGCTGCTTCTATTCTGCTTTCGCCTTTGCACGGGTGAAATTTCCGGAAGTGGAACCCGGTCGCGCCCTGCGCTTTCCGCGCGACCACGGAGCGCATCCCGACTATCGCCAGGAGTGGTGGTACGTGACCGGCTGGCTGAAGACGGCGCGCGGCGAGGACCTGGGCTTCCAGATCACGTTCTTCCGGGCCAGGCCCGACATCGAGACGGAGAATCCCAGCAGCTTCGCGCCGCGCCAGATTCTGCTGGCCCACGCGGCGCTCTCGGATCCGAAGCTCGGGCGCCTGAAGCACGACGAGCGCGCGGCGCGCGCCGCGCTCGGCCTGGCCGGGAGCAAGGAGGGCAATACCGAGGTCTGGGTGGACGACTGGAAGCTGCTGCTCGGCCCGGAGGGATATTCGGCTCGCATCCGGGCCCGCGAGTTCGAGCTGGACCTGAATTTCAGCGCGGCGCCCGTGGTGCTGCAGGGCCGGAACGGATTCTCGAGAAAAGGCTCGAAGGCATCGGAAGCGAGCTACTACTACAGCCGTCCGCAGCTCAAGGTGAGCGGCAGCGCCGACGGCCGGCCGGTCACCGGGCTCGCCTGGCTGGACCACGAATGGTCCAGCCAGTACATGGATTCCGGCGCCGAGGGCTGGGACTGGTGCGGCCTGAACCTGGACGACGGCAGCGCGCTGATGGCTTTCCGGATGCGCGCGAAGGGCGGCGGCGTGGCGTTCGAGCCGGAGGGCGTCTCGTTCGAGCCGCTGCGCACCTGGAAGTCGCCGCGCACCGGCGCGGTGTACCCGGTCTCGATGAGGATCAACGGCCAGCTGCGCCTCGAGCCGCTCATGGACGACCAGGAGCTCGACGCGCGCTCGAGCACCGGGACGATCTACTGGGAAGGCGCCGTCACCGCCTACCGCGGCGACGCGGCGGTCGGCCGCGGCTACCTCGAGCTCACGGGCTACTGGCGACCGATGAAGCTCTGAGCGGGACCCGGTCCGCCCGCATCGCGTGAATCCGGCACGGCATCGAGAATCAGTCCCCGGATCGCCGTCACGCGCAGGCGCTCGCCGCGCTTCAGCGGCTCCGCGCAGCGCACGCGCCAGCGCTCGCCATGCACCTGCGCCCAGCCTTCGCCCTGCAGGTCCTCGAGCGCGACGCCGGCGGCGCCGACCATCCCTTCGGGGCCGCTGACGACGGGGCGGCGCCGCGCGCGCAGCACCATGCCCACGACGAAGAGGAAGAAGGCGGCGCTCAGGACGGTGAGCGCGGCGATGAGCGAACGGGGAATCTCGAACTCGGGCACGTCGGTGTCGACGAGGATCACCGATCCGACCGCGAAAGCGATCACGCCGCCCACTCCCAGCGAGCCGAAGGACGGCAGGAAAAGCTCGGCCACCATGAAGCCGATGCCGAGCAGGATCAGCGCGGCGCCCGCGTAGTTCACGGGCAGCATGTGGAACGCGTACAGCGCGACCAGCACGCAGATCGAGCCGACGACGCCGGGCAGGACCAGGCCCGGATTGGCGAGCTCGAAGAAGATCCCGTAGATGCCGAGCAGCACCAGCGCATAGGCGACGCTCGGATTGGTGAGCACGCCGAGCAGGCGCGTGCGCCAGTCCTGCGCGTACGTGACCGCCGCCGCGCCCGCGGTGCGCAGGACCTTGCCGCCGACCGTGCGTCCGTCGAGCTGCCCGAGCAGCGCGCCGAGGTCGTCGGCGATCGCGTCGATCACCTTGAGCTTGAGCGCCTCGGCCGCGGGCAGGCTCACCGCTTCGCGCACCGCGCGTTCCGCCCAATCGACATTGCGCCCGCGCAGCTGCGCGAGGCTCCGGATGTAGGCCGCGGCGTCGTGCATCTGCTTGCGCATCAGCGTGTCGCCGGAAGGCGCCGCGGCGTCCTTGTCCTTGCGCGCGTCCTTCTTCGGCTCGGCCTGGTCCGCGCCGCCCGTCGGCAGGCCGATCGCCACCGGCGAGGCCGCGCCGAGGTTGGTCGCCGGCGCCATCGCGGCAAAATGCGTGGCGTAGAGGATGAAGGTGCCCGCGCTTGCCGCGCGCGCGCCCGAGGGCGCGACGAATCCCGCGACCGGCACCGGCGAGGCGAGGATGTCCTTGATGATGTCGCGCATCGAGGAATCCAGGCCGCCGGGAGTGTCCAGGCGCAGCACCACCAGCTGCGCGCCGTCGCGCGCGGCGCGCTCCAGGCCTCGATGCACGAAGTCCGCGGTCGCCGGCCCGATCGCGCCTTCGACCGGGATGACGACGACGGGCGCGGGCGCAGCCGCCGCCGCCGAGACCCAGAGACCCGCGAGCAGCGTGCGCCAGCGCATGGGCCGAAGCGAAGCCCCCGCTCAGGGGAGCTGCTTCTGCCTTTCCAGGAAGGGCGCGAGCAGGTCCATCGGCAGCGGGAAGACGATGGTCGAATTCTTGTCCGCGCCGATGACCGTGAGCGTTTCCAGGTAGCGCAGCTGGATCGCCTGCGGCTCCTGCGCGAGGATCTTGGCCGCCTGGAACAGCTTTTCCGAGGCCTGCAATTCTCCCTCGGCGTGGATCACCTTCGCGCGCCGCTCGCGTTCCGCCTCGGCCTGCCGCGCGATCGCCCGGATCATCGATTCGGTCAGGTCGACCTGCTTGATCTCGACGTTGGCGACCTTCACGCCCCAGGAATCCGTCTGCGCGTCCAGCGCCTGCTGGATGTCCAGGTTGAGCTTCTCGCGCTCGGCGAGCATGTCGTCCAGCTGGTGCTTGCCGAGGACCGATCGCAGCATGGTCTGCGCCAGCTGGCTCGTGGCGTTCAGGTAGTCGACGACCTGGATGACCGCCTTTTCGGCGTCGATGACGCGCAGGTACACCACGGCGCTGACCTTCACCGACACGTTGTCGCGCGAGATCACGTCCTGCGTCGGCACCTCGAGCACCATGGTGCGGAGGTCCACGCGCACGACCTGCTGGATCGCTGGGACGATGATCACCAGCCCGGGTCCCTTCACCTTCCAGAAGCGTCCCAGGGTGAAGACGACCCCGCGCTCGTACTCGCGGAAGATGCGGATCGCGGAAGCCAGGAACACCGCGGCGACGATGAGGAGGACGATGGCGAACCAGGTCATGGCAGCGACTCCCTTCTTCGGCAGACTCTACGCCCGAATCGCCGCCTTGCGCCGTCCGGCGCCGGCATTTGAGCGGAATATTGACGTAGCCGCAGGAGCCGGCGAGGCTTCGGGCGCGCCCCGGACGCCGCTCAGGCGCCGGGCGCGCCCATGCCCCAGGAGATGCGCGACCACAGGCGCTCGTGCGCGAAGTAGGCGAGCGTCGTGTAGATGTTGCTGACGATCATGAAGCCCACCGCGACCCTGATCGCCCCGGTGAAGAAGTAGATGGCGCCGAAATCGAGCGTCATGATGATCAGGCGGTAGGTCAGGGCCTTGACGGCCGACCGGCGCGGGAGAACCGTTCGCTGCTCCATGGGAGGCCTCGTATGCCGATGTGCGGGGCTGCTAGCGCGGCCTCGCGGAAGCCGATAGCGCGACGCCCGCGAGGATGAGTGCGATGCCCGCGCCGTGGTACCAGCCCGGGTATTCGCTCAGGAAGACCATCGAGAGCACGGCCGCGATGCCGGGCATCAGGTGCATGGTGACGCCGGCGCGCGCGGGGCCGAGGCGCTTCACCACGTAGGTCCAGCCCGCGCCCGCGAGCAGCAGCGAGGCGATGGCGGAGTAGACGACCGCGATCGCGCCGTTCGCGCTCAGGCTGGTGCGGGCCCCGTGCAGGAGCTCGTAGGCGACCCAGGGCAGCAGCGTGACCAGCCCCAGCGCGCTCAGCACGGCGAGGAATTCCGGCGTGTCGAAGGCGTCGCGCCGCAGGCGCAGCAGCACGGTGTAGGCGCCCCAGAACAGCATCGACAGGAGCGCCAGCGCGTCGCCGACGTTGAACGAGACCGGCGCGGCGCCCGAGAAGAGGCGCCCTTGCGTGCCGATCAGCGCCACGCCGCAGAACGACAGCGCCACGCCGGCCCACTGGCGCGGCGCGATGCGCTCGCCGAGCATCGGGCGCGACAGCAGCAGGATGAAGATCGGCGCGGTCGACAGGTACAGCGTCGCGCTCGTGGCGGTGGTGTAGTGCAGCCCGAGCCACTGGAACGCGAGGTGCAGCCCGCCGCCGAACACGCCGATGGCGAGAAGGACGGCGACGGCCTGGAGCGTCGTCGATCTCATTTTCCGGATCAGGTTCCTGTAGGTAAAGGGCAGGAGAATCAGCAACACGATGATCAATCTGCCGGCGGTCGCGATTCCGGGGGCGATGTCGTCGCGCACCGCGCGCGCGATGATCCAGTTGCCCGACCACAGCAGCAGCGTCGCGGCGAGGACCAGCCAGGGAAGGAAACGCATGCCGCATGCTAATCTCAAACCATGCCGCAGATTGCCGCCGCCGGGCACTCGATCGCGTACCAGTGGCTCGACGGCGCGCGGCCCGGCGGCGGATTGCCCACGCTCGTCTTCCTGCACGAAGGCCTCGGCTCGATCCGGCAGTGGCGCGACTTTCCGCAGCGGGTGGCCGCGGCCACGGGCTGCCGCGCGCTCGTCTACGACCGCTACGGCTACGGGCAATCGGACGTGCTCGCCGAGCCGCGGGCGGGCGCGCGGTTCATGCACGACGGCGCGCTCAAGGAGCTGCCGGCGCTCCTGGACGCGCTCCAGGTCGAGAATCCGGTGCTCGTCGGCCACTCCGACGGCGCGTCGATCGCCCTCATCTACGCAGGGTCGTTTCCGGCGCGCGGCGTGGCGCTCATGGCGCCGCACGTGTTCGTGGAGGAGTTCAACCTGCAGAGCATCCGCAGGATCTCCGCCGCTTTCGAAACGAGCGGCCTGAAAGCGGGGCTGGCCAAGTACCATAGGGACGCGGCGAAGACCTTCCGCCTGTGGGCGGACGCGTGGCTGGACCCGGCGTTCCTGGAGTGGAACATCGAGGAATACCTGCCCCGCATCCGCTGCCCGGTGCTCGCGATCCAGGGCGAGGCGGACGAGTACGGCACGCGCGCGCAGCTGGAGGCGATCGCGCGCCAGGTGAAGGGGCCCTGCGAGGTGCGGATGCTGCCCGCGTGCGGGCATGCGCCCTTCAAGGACAAGCCGGAAGAAGTGCTGCAAAGTGTCGTGTCCTTCATTCGAAAGATCTTGACGACGTGAGCTCGCGAGCAAGCACCGCACCGCAGGACTTCCGCATCATCGGCCTCGTCGCGCTCGCGCACGGGGTGTCGCACTTCTTCCAGATCTCGACCGCGGTGCTGTTCCCGCTCATCAAGGGGGACCTCGGCGTCAGCTACACGGCGCTCGGCGCCACGGTCGCGCTCTACTACGTGGTGAGCGGCATCTGCCAGACGCTCGCCGGCTTCGCCGTGGACCGCTACGGCGCGCGGCGCGTGCTGTTCACGGGCCTCGCGCTCGCCACCGCGGGCGCCGCGCTGGCGGGGTTCGCGCAGAGCTACGCGATGCTGGTCGCCGCCGCGCTGGTGGGCGGCCTCGGCAACAGCGTCTTCCATCCCTGCGATTTCTCGATCCTCAACGCGCGCGTGCGCAAGGAGCGCCTCGGCTACGCATTCAGCGGCCACGGCATCGCGGGCTACCTCGGCTATGCGGCGGCGCCTGCGTACGCGGTCGCCCTGGCGGCGGCCGTGGGCTGGCGCGAGGCGCTGCTCGGCGCGGCGCTGATCGGCGCGGCGGTGGTCGCGATCCTCGCGGTGCACCGCGACGCGCTGCACGTGGAGCCCTCGGACGCGCGCAAGGGCCCGGCGCACGGGGGGCTCGCCGAGGACATCCGCGTGCTGACCTCGCTCCCGGTGCTCATGTGCTTCGCGTACTTCATCCTGGTGTCGGTCGCGTTCATCGCCATGCAGAATTTCGGCGTCGCCTCTACGATGGCGCTGTACGGCGTGGGGCCGGCGCTCGCCTCGGCGGCGCTCACGTCCTACCTGCTCGGGGGCGCCGCGGGCATCCTCACGGGGGGCTTCGTGGCGGTGCGCGCCACGCGCCACGACCTCGTCGCCGTCGCCGGCATGGCGGTCAGCGCGGCCTTCATGTTCCTCATCGCGGCCGCGTGGCTGCCGGCCGCGCTGCTGCCGGCGCTGTGCGCGGCGGCGGGCTTCTCCACGGGGCTGACGAATCCGTCGCGCGATCTCATCGTGCGCACGACCACGCCGCCGGGATCGACGGGCAAGGTCTACGGCTTCGTCTATTCGGGCCTGGACGTGGGCTCGATGGTGACGCCGGTGTATTTCGGCTGGCTGCTGGATGGCGGCCGGCCGTCGGTCGTCTTCTACACCGTGGTGGTGTCGGCGGTCCTGACGATCGCCACCGTGCTCAACCTGCCGGGCACGCGCCCGGCGCCGGCCAAGGCCTAGCTAGCTGGCGTAGTTGCTGCCCTTGCGCTCGAGCAGGCGCAGCAGGGCGGGCCAGTCCTTGTGCCTGGCGGGGCGATTGGGGCGCTCGAGCTGGCGCGACGCCGCGTCGCCCGCCTGCCGGCTCATCTGCAGCACGTTGTCCATGCCGCCGGCCATGGCGTCGACCTGGATCTGGCAGGCGCAGTCGAGGTAGTACATGACCTCGAAGGCCTCGCGCACCGTCTCGCCGAGCGCGAGCAGGCCGTGGTTGCGCAGGATCATCGCCTTGGAGGTCTTGCCGAGGTCGGCCGCCATGCGCTTGCGCTCGTCCATGTCGAGCGCCACGCCCTCGTAGTCGTGGTAGGTGACCGAGCGCTGCACGCGCATCGCGTGCTGGCTGATCGGCAGCAAGCCGCACTTCATCGCCGACACGGCGACGCCGGCGCGCGTGTGGGTGTGGATCACGCACTGCACCTCCGGCCGCGCCTCGTGCACGCAGCCGTGGATCACGAAGCCCGCCTCGTTGTAGCCGAGGTCGAGCGGATCGTCGAGCACCTTGCCGTCGTGGCCGATCCTGATGAGGTTCGAGGCCGTGATCTCCTCGAACATCAGGCCGTAGGGATTGATGAGGAACTCCTCGTGCCCGGGCAGCCGCGCCGAGAAGTGCGTGTAGATGAGGTCGGTCCACTTGAAGATCGCCGCGAGCTGGTAGGCGGCGGCGAGGTCGACGCGCAGGTCCCACTCTTCCCTGCCGACGCGCTCCTTAACGGGCTTGGACTTGCGGGGCTTGAGGACGGCGCTCATCGGCATCTCCGGAAACGGGGTTCACCCACGCCGCCGATTCTACTGCTTCCATGGCTTCGAGCAGCAGGGCAGGGTCGTTCTGCGAAAGGCGCCCCGGGTCCGACAGCATCCTGCGCCACAGCCGTGCGCGGCGGTGGCCGTGATAGAGGCCGAGCATGTGGCGCGCCACGTTCCTGGCCTTGACGTCATTCGAAAGGACTTTCTCCAGGTAGGCGTGCATGGCGAGCACCACCTGCCGCCGCGTCTTGCCGACGTCCGCCATGACCCACGGGTCGTGATAGGCCGCGCGCCCGAGCATGATGCCGTCCACGCCGGGGTGGGGATCCGCGTTCGCCAGGCCGCCGTTCAGCACGATCTCGAGCGACGGGAAGTCCTGCTTGAGGCGCGCCACCCAGTCGTACCTGAGCGGCGGAATCTCGCGATTCTCCTTCGGCGAAAGCCCCTTCAGGACCGCGTTGCGGGCATGCACGATGAAAGTCCTGCAGCCGGCCGCCGCGACCTTCTCGACGAACGTGGAGACGAAATCGTACGATTCCGCGCGGTTCAGCCCCAGCCGGTGCTTCACGGTCACGGGCAGGCGAGCGCTTTCTCCCATCGCTCTCACGCAATCGGCGACGAGCGCCGGCTCGGCCATCAGGCAGGCGCCGAACGCGCCCCGCTGCACGCGCTCGCTCGGGCAGCCGATGTTGAGGTTGATCTCGTCGTAGCCGAAGGCCTCGACGAGCTTCGCGCACCGGGCGAGGTCCTCGGGCTCGCTGCCGCCCAGCTGCGCGCCGACCGGATGCTCCTCGGGGCTGAAGGCGAGATGGCGCTCCACGTCGCCGTGGAGCAGGGCGCCGGTGGTGATCATCTCGGTGTAGAGAAAGGCCTGCGACGAGACCTGCCGCAGGAAATAGCGGCAGTGCCGGTCGGTCCAATCCATCATCGGCGCCACGCAGAGCCGGTGCATTCGCGCTATTCTAGGGCGGGGTTTTGCTTCGGCCGAAGATCACCAGCAGACTGCCCTCGGGGGGGACCGGGTCCTTCATGTCCGAAGTACCGCAGCACAACGTCAAGCAGGGCACGGCCGGACAACGGCGGCATCTGACGATCCTGTTCTCGGACCTGTCGGATTCGACGCGCCTGTCCGGGCAGATGGACCAGGAGGACTACGCGGAGCTGCTGGAGGCGCTGCGCAAGCTCTTTCGCAAGATCATCCCGGCGCACGGCGGGCAGATCGTCAGCATCCAGGGCGACGGCGTGCTCGCGATTTTCGGCTACCCGGAAGTCCGCGAGAACGATGCGCGCCGCGCGACCGAAGCGGCGCTGGACCTGCACGCCGCCGTGCGCGCGCTCGAAGTGCCTGCGGTCGCCGGCCCGGCCGGGCCGCTCGAGCTGCATTCCGGCATCCACGCGGGGCTGGTCTACCTGTCCCCGGGCGACGTCGAGCTGGGCCGCTTCGCGCTCGGCGGAGAGGTGTCGAACACCGCCGCGCGGCTCTCGGCCGATGCCGGGCGGGGAGAGATCTACATCAGCGCGGAGACGCTCGGGCCCGACGTGCAGTTCTTTTCCGTCGGCGAGCGCAGCGTGCGCAGCCTGAAGGGCCGCGCCGCGCCGCTGGCGGTGTTCCGGATCCTCGGCAGGGCGCCGGCGCAGAGCCGCTTCCGCGGGCGCTCGGCGCAGCGGCTGACGCCCTTCGTCGGCCGGGACGGGGAGCTCGCGTCGCTGCGCGAGGAGGCTCGCGCCGCGGCCGGCGGCGGGCCGCGCTGCGTTCTCGTCACCGGCGATCCCGGGCTCGGCAAGACGCGCCTCGTCGAAGAGCTCCTGCGCGACGAATGCGCGGCGCCCTTCAGGATCCTGCGCGGCTACTGCGAGAGCGATCTTGCCGCCGAGCCCCTGCAGCCGTTCGTGCAGATGCTGCGCTCGGTCTGCGGCATCCGGCCGGGCATGTCGGCGGCGCAGGCCGCGGCCTCGGCCGAGAGTGCGCTCGCGGCGGTCCCGCTCCCAAGCGGCGAGACGCGCGGCGCGCTGATGCAGGCGCTGTCGCTGGCGAGGCCAGACGCGCCGCGTTCGCCGGTTGCCGGCGGCACGATGGCCGCGCTGCACGGCCTGTTCGACGCGCTGGCGGGCGAGCGCCCGCTGCTGCTGCTGGTGGACGACCTGCAATGGGCGGACGACTCGAGCCGGCAGATGCTCTACGCGATCCAGGCATTGCGCCGTCCGCTGCTGCTGCTGCTGGTCTCACGCGGCGACGTCGAGGATGCGCCGCCGCAGCAGGCCGGCAGGACGATCGTGCTCGCGCCGCTCGCGCGCGAGGCGGCCGTCGCGAGCATCCGCCATCTGGTGCCCGGCGCCGATCCCTTCGTCGTGGACGACATCTACCGCGACGGCGGCGGCAATCCGCTGTTCATCGAGGAGCTGTGCCATTCGGCCGCGGCCGACAAGTCGTGGCGGCGCGAGAGCCGTGCGGGCGGCGCGGGCTGGCTCAGCACGCTCATCGAATCGCGCATCGTGCGGCTCGCGCCGGAGCAGGCCGAAGTCCTGCGCGCGGCGGCGGTGATCGGCAACGCGGTGCCGGCGTGGCTGCTCGGCCGCATCACGGGCTTCGCCGAGGACCATCCGACGGTGCGCGCGCTCGCGGAGCACGATTTTCTGTTTCCCGCGGAGCAGACCGGCGCGATGCGCTTCAAGCACGGCATCACGCGCGAGGTCGTCTACGACTCGATCGGATTGCGCGCGCGCAAGCAGCTGCACGGCGCGATTTCGGCCGCGCTCGCCGAGCGCTATGCGGCGGGCGCCGCGCCGGCCGAGGGCTACGAGATCCTCGCGTACCACTACGCCGCGGCCGGGCTGAGCGAGCAGACCGCGCGCTTCGCCGAGCTCGCCGGCGACAAGGCGATGGCCGCGCTCGCGCTCGACCGCGCGCAGGCGCAGTATGCCGCGGCGCTCGCCGCGCTGGATACCTTCGTCCCGCTCACGCGCGAGGTCGCCCAGCGCTGGTGCGGGGTGGCGCAGAAGCTCGGCATGGCCTGCGTGTTCGACACGCTCGCGCTGCCGAACGGGCTTGCGCTCTTCGAGCGCGCCGTCGCGCTCGCCCGCCAGGCCGGAGACCTGGAGGCGCTGGCGCGCGCCGAATACTGGCTCGGCTACGTGAGCTATGCGCGAGGCCTCGGGCGCCAGGCGCGCACGCATTGCGAGGCGTCGCTTGCGCTCTGCGAGCGCATCGGCGAGCAGCGGCTGCTCGCGCAGGTGC
>DATIYN010000150.1:0-3448 GCA_035517595.1 Burkholderiales bacterium | reverse complement strand
GGCGGAATTCGCATGCGGGCGCATGCGGACGTCACCGAGCATCAGCGCGCTAGCGCGATCAGGCCGCTGCCGAGGTAGAAGAGTCCGAGGGACATCACGGTCCAGCGCGTCCAGCGCCGGAACATCTCGTCGCTGATGCGCTCGAGCACCTGCTTGGAGAGCGTGGTGCCCAGCACCCCGAGCGCGACCAGGACGAGAGCGAACCGGGGATCGATCGAGGATCCGCTCGAGGCGAGGATGCCGCCGAAGTAGCCGATCTTCATGAGGTGCGACAGGCTTTGCACCGTCGCCTTGGTGGCCACCACCGCGTGCCGGCCCATCTTCGAGCGCACGAAGAACAGGTCCAGGATCGGCCCGGAGATGCCCGCCACGAGCGCGATCGACGTGTTGACGAGCCCGCACAGGAAGGACTGCCCGCGCCGCTCGACGTTGAAGTGGAAGCGCTCGGGCAGCGCGAGCCCGACGAAGGGCGTGAGGCCCATCAGCACCAGCGCGACGGGCTTGCTCACGACGATCCGCAGCAGCGCGAAGCCGGCGAGCGCGAGCCCGGCGCCGAGCAGGTAACCGCGCAGCACGCGCCAGTCGATCGACCGGCGCAGCATCCAGGCGCGCCAGCCGTTGGCGCTGAGCTGCGAGATGCCGTGCAGCAGCATCGCCGCGGGCAGCGGCAGCAGCGCGAGCAGCACGCCCATGAGGATCATGCCGCCCGCCATGCCGAGGATCCCCGAAATGAACGAGGTCAGCAGCGAGGCGGCGGCGATCAGCGACAGCATCAGCGCGGCGCTCATGATGCGCGGCAGTTTGCCGCCGGCGTTGGCCCAAGTAAAATGAAACGATCTCCAGGATTGATGAGGAATACGCATGAACGTCGACACGCGCGGGCTGCAGGCCTTCATCGCCATCGCCGAGCAGGGCAGCTTCGGCCGCGCCGCGGGCGCGCTGCACCTCACGCAGACCGGACTGACGCGCCGCCTGCAGACGCTCGAGGCCTCGCTCGGCGTGCGCCTCGTGGAGCGCACCACGCGCACGCTCGCGCTCACGCCGATCGGCCGCGACTTCCTGCCGCAGGCGCGGCGCCTGCTGGGCGAGCTCGGCGCCGCGCTCGCCGAGATCCGCGAGTCGGGCAAGGCGCTGCGCGGCGAGATCGCCATCGCCTGCGTGCCGACGGTGGGCGTGCAGTACCTGCCGCGCATCATCCGGCAGTTCTCCGCGCGCCATCCGGGCAGCCGCATCCGCATCCTCGACCACGCCTCGTTCCGCGTCGCCGAGGCGGTGCAGCGGCGCGAGGCCGAGTTCGGCATCACGCAGCAGGGCGCCTACGACCCGGAACTCGCGAGCGTGCCGCTGCTCAAGGACCGCTTCGTGCTCGTCTGCCGGCGCGACCACGCGCTCGCGCGCAAGCGGCGCCTGGCCTGGCGCGAGCTGCAGCCGCACGCGCTCATCTACTCGGGCCAGGAAAGCGGCAACCGCCAGCTGCTCGACGGCGCGCTCGGCGCCGCCGGCGCGCAGTTCAAGGCGAGCTACGAGGTGCAGCGCAGCTCGACGGCCGTGGGCCTGGTCGCCGCGGGCGTCGGCGTCGCAGTGGTGCCCGAGCTCGCGATGCAGGAGGGCGCCTACCCGGACCTGCGCGTGATCCCGCTCGTGGAGCCCGTGGTGTCGCGCAGCCTCGTGCTGCTCACCCGGCGCAAGGCCTGGCTCACGCCGCCGGCGCAGGCCTTGTATGACCTGATCCTCGGCGCGCGCTAGCCGCGCCTAGCGCGAGAAGTCGAAGGCGTTCGACAAGTCGCCCGCGTTCTGGCGCACGCCGGGCAGCGGTTCCAGGCCGAAGCGCTTCGTGATGAACTTGAGGATCGAGGTCGTGTCGTAGGGCGTCTTGTCGACGTAGGCGCGCTTCGCGAACGGCGAGACGACGATCGCGGGGATGCGCGTGCCGGGGCCCCAGCGATCGCTCCAGCCCGGCCCCGAGGGCGGCGGCACGTGATCCCAGAAGCCGCCGTTCTCGTCGTAGGTGATGATCACCGCCATCTTCTGCCATTGCGGGCTCCTGCGCAGGCGCTCGAGCAGCGCGGCGATGTGCTCGTCGCCCGAAACCACGTCGGTGTAGCTCGGGTGCTCGGTATAGCGGCCCGCGGGCTTGAAGAACGCGACCTGCGGCAGCTTGCCGGCGTCGATCGCCGCGATCAGATCCTTCTCGTCCTTGAGGTGCTCGGCGCGGTCCTTCGTGCCCGGCGCGAAGCGCGCGTAGTAGTTGAACGGCTGGTGGTGCGGCTGGAAGTTCGGGCTGGTCGGCGAGCGCGTGTAGATCACCGAGCGCTTCACCGTCGCGTCCTGCCGGCCGTCGGCGAGCGCCGCATCCCAGCCGCCCGCGTACCAGGCCCAGCTGACGCCCTTCTGCGTGAGCGTGTCGCCGATCGTCGTCTCGGTGAACGCCGGCGCGGGATGGCGGCTCGGATCCGCGAGTTCCCGGCTGCCGCCCGGCGCGGGCGGGATGCCGCTCGGCTGGGCCAGCGGCTGCGAGGTATTCACCAGGAAGCCGTCCGGCGAAGCGCGCCCGTCGAAGACTTCGACCGGGCCCTGCATCACCGAGGCGGGCGAACCGGGCTTCTTCTTCAGCTTGCCGTCGGCCTCGAGCTGCGCGCGCACGCTTGCCGGCGCGTCCGGGTCGCGCGGGGTGCAGGCGCAGATCAGCCACTGGTGGTTCAGGTACGAGCCGCCGTACGCGGCCATGAAGAAGTGGTCGGCGAGCGTGTATTCCTGCGCCCATTTCCACATCTTCATCTTCGAGCCGTCGAAGTAGCCCATCACCCAGCCGCCGACATTGGCCATGGCGACGAACATGTTGTTCCTGCCGCCGTTGATCTGCTCCTTGTTCTGGTAGTAGAGGTGCCAGGGGCTCGGCAGCACCTCGTCCAGGCGCCGGTTCACCGGGGGGAGGTCGATGCGGAACGGGCCGTTGGGCAGGCCGGCCACCGCCGGATTGCGCGGATCCGGCTTGCCGTGCTCGTACACCGGCGGCAGGTGCGGCAGCGGCCTGCCGTCGTGGTCGAGCTGCGTCCTTTCCTCGCGCGTCGCCTGCGCGACGCCCTCGGCGCCCGGGAACAGGCCGTACAGGTGGTCGAAACTGCGGTTCTCGGCGTAGATGACGACGATGTTTTCGATGCGGTCGAGGCTGCCGCTCGACTGCGTCGCGCAGCCGCCGGCGAGCAGGACGCAGAACAGGCAAAGCAATCGTTGCGTGCGCATGACCCGGTCTCCTGAATGTCCGCGCCGAATATAGCAGGGTAGAATTGCAGGTCTTCGCGCCGATTCCGCAATACGGAGTGATGCCCGAGTGGCCGAAGGGGGCGCCCTGCTAAGGCGTTATACGGGCTTAAACCAGTATCGAGGGTTCGAATCCCTCCCACTCCGCCAACCAGTCCAACAGCTAGAGCTAGCAACCCATTCTCCG
>DATIYN010000149.1:0-16732 GCA_035517595.1 Burkholderiales bacterium | reverse complement strand
GCAGGCTCTGGCGCTACCGGGTGGCGAAGTTCACGTGAGCGGGATTCCGGAAAGCGACTATCCCGGGCGCTGGTGGCACGCGCTGCCCGACGGGCGCATCCAGTGCGACCTCTGCCCGCGCGACTGCCGGCTGCACGAGGGACAGCGCGGCATGTGCTTCGTGCGACGCATGCAGGGAGGCCGGATGGCGCTCACCACCTACGGCCGCTCCTCAGGCTTCTGCATCGACCCGATCGAGAAGAAGCCCCTCAACCAGTTCTACCCGGGCACGAGCGTGCTCTCGTTCGGCACCGCGGGCTGCAACCTCGCCTGCAAGTTCTGCCAGAACTGGGACATCTCCAAGTCGCGCGAGACCGACCGCCTGATGGACGCCGCGACGCCGCCGGCGATCGCGGCGGCTGCGGTCGAGCTCGGCTGCAAGTCGGTCGCCTTCACGTACAACGACCCGGTGATCTTCGCCGAGTACGCGATGGACATCGCCGACGCCTGCCATGCGCGCGGCGTGCAGGCGGTCGCGGTCACCGCGGGCTACATGCACGCGCAGGCGCGCCGCGAGTTCTACGCGAAGATGGACGCCGCCAACGTCGACCTGAAGGCGTTCACCGAGGACTTCTACTTCAAGCTCACCGGCGCGCACCTCGCGCCGGTGCTGGAGACCCTCGAGTACCTCGTCAAGGAAACGCGGGTCTGGACCGAGATCACCACGCTGCTCATTCCCGGCAGGAACGATTCGGACGAGGAGCTGCGGGCCGAGTGCAGGTGGATCGCCGCGCACCTCGGCGCCGACGTGCCGCTTCACTTCACGGCCTTTCACCCCGACTGGAAGATGACCGACGTCGAGGCGACGCCGCCCGCGACGCTGACGCGCGCGCGGGAAATCGCGCGTCTCGCCGGCCTGCGCTATGTCTACACCGGCAACGTGCACGACGAGGAGGGCGGCTCGACCTACTGCCCGTCCTGCGAGAACGCCGTGATCAGGCGCGACTGGTACGAGATCAACGACTACCGCCTGAGCGAGCGCGGCGCCTGCGCCTACTGCGGCGCGCAGCTCGCGGGCCGCTACCAGACGTTCGGCAAGCCCTTCGGATCGCGGCGCATCCCGGTGCGGCTCAGCGCGGCGGCGTGAGAGTCGCCGCCGGCTTCGCGCCCGGGTCGTCCGCCTGGCTGGCGGCCATGTGCGCGAGCCGCGTGCTGTCCGCGGCCTGGTTCGTCGCCTATTCGGCGGTGCTGCCGCTGGTGCGCGAGGACTGGGGGCTGTCGGCGCGCGACGCCGGCATGATCCAGGGCGCGTTCCACCTCGGCTACCTCGCCTCGCTGTTCTTCGTCGGCTTCGTCGCCGACCACTTCGGCGCCAAGCGCGCCTGCCTGGCCGCCGGCGTCGCCGGCTTCCTGAGCCCGATCGCATTCGTGCTGTTCGTCGACGGCTTCTGGTCGGCGCTCTGGCTGCACGCGCTCACCGGCCTGACCCAGGGCGGCTACTACACACCCGTGCTCGCGATGGTCAACGAGCACGTCGCGCGCGAGCGGCGCGGGCGCGCGATGGGCCTGATGATCGCGGCCTCGAGCGCCGGCTACGCGCTCGCGCTCGGCGCCGCCGGCCTGGTGGTCGCCCGCGCGGGCTGGCGCGAGGCGCTCGGGGTCATCGCGGCAATGCCGCTCGCGTCGTGGCTGCTCGCGCTGGCAGCGCTGCGCGCGACGCCGAATATCGTGCACCCGCGTCCCGCCGGGCACACGCTCGCGGCGTCGATCCCCGCGGTGCTCCGCAACCGGAGGGGAATGCTCTCGGTCTGGGGCTACACGTTCCACAGCTGGGAGCTGCTCGGGCTCTGGGCGTGGATGCCGGCGTTCCTGACCGCGGCGCTCACCGCGAGCGGCACGGCGCCGGCGCAGGCGGCGGCGCTCGGCGTGTCGCTTTCGGCGCTCACCTACGTGGCGAACATCGGCGGCTCGATCGCGGGCGGCGTCATGGCCGACCGCTGGGGGCGCACGCCGACGATCCTGCTCTGGTCGAGCGTGAGCCTCGCGGTCTCGTTCTCGATCGGCTGGCTGATCGCCCTGCCCGTGGCGCTGCTCGTCGCGGTGGCCTGCCTGCACAACTTCTCGGCGATCGCCGATTCCTCCGTGCACTCGACGGTGATCGCCGAGAGCGTGCCGCCGCACATCCTCGGCGCGGCCTACGCGGTCCGCTCGGTGGTCGGCTTCGGCACCGGCGTCGTGAGCCCGGTCGTGTTCGGCTGGGCGCTCGACTTCTTCGGCGGCGGCAGGACCTCCAGCGATGCGTTCGCGTGGGGAGTCGCCTGGACCACGCTCGGGCTGGGCGGCCTGCTCGGGCCGCTCGCGACCTGGCGCCTGCATCGCGACCCGCAGCGCCGCTGACGCGCGGCGCCCGGCGCTCACACCGCGAGGTAGCGCTGCAGCAGCTCGGGCTGCGCGCGGATGTCCTGCGCCGGGCCCTCGTGCGCGATGTGGCCGTTGTTGAGGATATAGACGCGCTGCGCGAGCGCGAGCGTCGCCGCGAGGTTCTGCTCGACGAGCACGATGGTCTGGCCGGCGCGGGCCAGCTCGCGGCACACGCGCACGAGCTCCCGCACGATGATCGGCGCGAGGCCCTCGAACGGCTCGTCGAGCAGGACGATTTTCGGGTCGCGCACCAGGGCGCGCGCGATGGCAAGCATCTGCTGCTCTCCGCCGGACAGATCCGTGCCGCGGCTCCTGCGCCGCTCCAAGAGGCGCGGGAACATCTCGTAGATGCGTTCGAGCGGCCAGCGCCGCTCCTTGGGCGCGGTGAGGCCGGCGAGGACGATGTTTTCCTCCACATCCAGGCTGCCGAAGATGCGCCGCTCCTCGTGCACGAGCTGCATGCCGGCGCGCGCGATGGCGTGGCTCCTCTCGCCTGCGAGTTCCTCGCCGTCGAGGCGCACCGAGCCGGCGCGCGGCGTGACCACGCCCATCAGGCTCTTCAGCGTCGTGCTCTTTCCCGCGCCGTTGCGGCCGAGGAGCGCGACCACCTCGTTCTTCTCCACGCGCAGGGAGACGTCGAAGAGGATGTGCGAGTCGCCATAGTAGCTGTTGAGGTCCTTCACCTCGAGAAGGCTCATGCCGCGGCCTCCTCGTGGATGCCGCCGAGATACGCGTCCTGCACGCGCTGGTCGGCCTTGATCTCCTCGGGCGTGCCTTCGACGAGCACCCGGCCTTCCTGGAGGACCGTGACGCGCTCGGCGAGCTCGAAGAGCGAGTCCATGTCGTGATCGATGATCACCATGGTACGGCCCTTGGCGATGGAGCGCAGCAGCTTGACGGTTTCGGCGCGCTCCAGGGGGCTCATGCCGGCGAGCGGTTCGTCGAGGAGCAGCAGGCTGGGCGAGGCGGCGAGGGCGAGCGCCACCTCGAGCCGCCGCTTCTCCCCGTAGGCGAGCTCGGAGACGGGCGTGTCCAGGCGGCCCGTCAGGCCGACGAGCCCGAGCGTGCTCTCGACCTGCTCGCGCAGGCCGGCGATGCGCTCCAGCCGCCGGAACAGGTCGAGCCGGAATTTGCCGCGCAGCTCGGCGAGCGCCGCGACGGTGACGTTCTCCCGCACCGTCAGCTTGTTGAACAGCTCGTTCACCTGGTAGCTCTTGGTGAGGCCGAGCTGGCAGACGTCGGTCACGCTCATCCCGGTGATGTCGCGCCCTTCGAACAGGATGCGCCCGGAGGTCGGCGGCACCTCGCAGGTCAGCATCTTGAAGAACGTCGATTTGCCCGCCCCGTTCGGGCCGATGATGCCGCGCACCTCGCCGTGATCGACCGTGAAATTGATGTCCGCGTTCGCGACCAGGCCGCCATAGCGCTTGCTGAGCGCCCTTGCTTCCAGGATCGGGCCCGCCGAGGGTACCGGCCGGCGCGCGGCCGGCGGTGGCGGCGCGGGCGCGGCGGGCGCGGGCGCGGGCGCGCGACCGGCCTCGGCGGCGCGAGCTTTGCTACGGCGGCGCGCGACGTGGAGAAGATCGCGCAGGCCGCCGATGATGCCCTGGCGCAGGAAGCAGACGAGGAGCACGAACACCAGCCCGAGCGCGAGCTTCCAGGTCGCGCCGAGCTTGAGCGCCCCCTGGAGGAAGTCCTGGAGGAAGAGCCAGACCGAAGCCCCGAGGAGAGGCCCGAACAGCGTACCGCGGCCGCCGATTGCCGTCTGCATGACCAGCTGGCCGGACGTCTCGAAAGTGAACGCATCGGGCGGCATGAAGGCCTGTAGCACGCCGAGCAGCCCGCCCGCGAAGCCGGCATAGGCGGCGGCGATGACGAAGGCGGCGAGCTTGTAGGCGTGGATGTTGTGGCCGACGGCCGCCGCGCGCAGGGGGTTCTCGCGGATGGCGCGGAACACGGCACCCACGGGCGAGCGCACGATGCGCAGGGCGAGCACGATGCCGGCGAAGTACCAGAATGCGAGGTAGGGGTAGAGCGACCACCCCGTCGAGAAGTGCATCTGCGTGAAGCCGAGGTCGAATTTCGGCGTCGGCACGCCCGGAAGGCCGTTTTCGCCGCCGGTCCATTCCGAGAGCGGGTTGAACTCGGCGAAATAGAACACCTCGGCGATCGCCACCGTGATCATGGCGAAGTAGATGCCGGTGCGCCGCAGGGCGACCAGGCCGACGAGGTAGCCGACTACCGCCGCGGCGACCATGCCGATGACGATGGCGAGCGTCACGTGCGGGAATCCGGCTTGCGTCAGCAGGTAGGCGGCGACCATGCCGCCGGTGCCGTAGAGCGCCGACTGTCCGAACGACAGGAGCCCGGTGTAGCCGAACAGGATGTCGAAGCCGATGCCGAACAGCCCCCAGACCAGGATCCGGTTGACGGTGTTCGGCGCCGCGTCGAAGAAGTCCAGCACGAAGGGTGCGGCGACGAGCGCGGCCGCCAGCACGAGCTCGACGACGAACGGGCGCTGAGCGCCGTAGAGGCGGTCGGCGTTCATCGCGCCGTGCGCGCGGCGCTCATTCGCGTCCCTTGGCGCCGAGCAGGCCGCGCGGGCGCACCATGAGCACGAGCGCCATGGCGGCGAAGAGCATCACGTACGCGTAGCCGGGATTCACCATCGACGTGAGGCTGATGATTTCGCCCGAGATCAGCCCGCCGAGCACCGCGCCGGGAAAGGAGCCCACGCCGCCGATGACGACGACCACGAAGGTCTGCACGAGGATCTGCTCGCCGACCTCCGGGGTGAGCGAGACGATCGGCGCGTTGACGATGCCGGCGAATCCCGCCGCCATCGCGCCGATGCCGAACACCACCATGAAGACGCGGTCGACGTTGATGCCGAGCGAATCGACCATCGCCGCGTCCTCGATGCCGGCGCGCACGATCAGGCCCAGCCGGGTCCGGTACAGCACGAAGAACAGGGCCAACAGCGCCACGGCGCAGATGCCGACCACGGCGAGCCGGTAGGTGGGGTAGAACATGAAGCCGAGATTGGTGATGCCAGAGAAGATCGACGGCGTCTGCAGGGTCTTCGAAGCGCTGGAGAAGTACCATCGGACCGCCTCGACGAAGACGATCGCGAGGCCGAAGGTGACGAGCAGCTGGTCCTCGTGCGGCCGGGCGTAGAAGTAGCGGATGACGGCGCGCTCCATCACCAGGCCGAGCGCGCCAAGCGCGAGGGTGCCGGCGATCACCGCGACGAGGAACGAGCCGCTCGCCTGGTAGGCAGCGTAGCCGGCATAGCCGCCCAGCATGAACATCGCGCCGTGCGCGAGATTCAGCACGCCGAGCGTGCCGTAGATGATCGTGAGGCCCGACGCGATGAGCGCGAGCAGCGCCCCGAGCGCGAGGCCGTTGAACAGCTGCGAACCGAAGTTAGTCCAGGTGATCACGCAAAAACGTCGTCCCCGCGGCCGCGGGGACGACGTCGATGGCCGTCGCTCAGGTGTAGTCGCCGGGCTTGCAGCCGAACGCGTCCGGCTTCTGCATGAGCGGCGCGCCGGGGACGACTTCGGTGACTTCCCAGAAGTCCTCCTTGTCGCGCATCGCATTCGGCGCCTTGCCGCGCACGATGATGACCGGGCGCACGAGCTGATGGTCTTCCTTGCGAACGTAGACCTCGCCCACCATCGACTGGAGCTTGCGGCCGGCCTCGTAGGACTTGATGACGTCCGGCGGATAGAACGTGCCGGCGTGCTCCACCGCGTCGGCCCACATGGCGAAGGACATGTAGGCGTTCTCGGCGCCCCATTCCGGGTAGTAGCCGTACTTCTTGCGGAACTCCTCGACGAACATCTTGGCGAGCGGGAACTTGTCCTCGAGCGTCCACCAGAAATCGGTCGCCGCATAGACGCCCTCGGTCAGCTCGGCGCCGGTGTTCTTGGCGAGGAACGGGATCTGGTAGGGGATGACGAGCTTCATCTTCGGAATGATGTTGAACTGCTTCGCCTGCTGCGTCGACAGGACTGCGTCGCGTCCCCAGTTGACGTTCAGCAGGACCTCGGCGCCGGAGTTCGCGATGTTGGTGAGGTACGAGCTGAAGTCCGTCGCGCCGAGCGGAGAAACCTGGTTCGTGACCATGGTCCAGCCGCCGTGCTCCTTGAGGTACTCGCTCATCGACTTGGTCACGGTGTGGCCGTAGGTATAGTCCGGCGTCATGAAGGCCGCCTTCTTGTCCTTGCCGTAGGCCTTGAGCAGCACCGGCCCGATCGCGTTCGCCGCGGTCTCGCCGTAGAAGCACTGGCGGAAGCCGTAGCGCACGCAGTCCTTTCCAGTCGTGTCGTTGGAGCCGGAGATGCCCGCGGTGTAGAGCACCTTCTCGCGCTGCGCGAGCTTGTTCAGCGCCACCGCGACCGCACTCGAGGTGGAGCCGGTCATCAGCATGACCTTGTTCTCCGTGATGAAGCGCTGCTCGGCCTGCACCGCGTCGTTGGGCTTTGCGCCGGAGTCGGCGACCACCAGCTTCACTTCCTTGCCCTGGACGCCTTTCGTGGTCTTGGTCGAGATGCGCTTCATCAGCGGGTGGCCGGAATTGAGGTGCTCGACCGCCAGCTGCCAGCCTTTGAGCTCGTCCTCGCCCTGCTCCGCATAGGTGCCGGTGCGCGGCACCGCGACGCCGATGAACACCTCCTTGCCCTGCACGCCGGCGGGCCAGGTGCCGATCGGAGGCTGGTCCGCGGCCCAGGCGCTGCGGCCGAACAGTGCGGGCGCCATGCCCGCCGCCGCCAGCGTCGCGCCGGCCTTGAGCGCCTCGCGGCGGCCCCTGTCATGAATGCGCTTGCCCATAGTCTCTCTCCTCTCTCGTTGATTGGCGGGCCGCAGCGAACGCGCTGCGCGACCCGCGAAGCCGTCCCCCTACGGGACCGGCGGAAAGTCTGTGAAGCGCGGCTTACGCCGGCCTTACAAACCGGAATAAATATCCTACAACGATATATATATAGGGGAATGCGGTCGCGCGCTGGAGAATGTGGCTGCAAGGCGCCCTGTGGTAGAAATGCCTAGGAAGATCAAACGGATGCCCGACGGGAGGGGTCGAATGCCGAGTCCGGCGCGCAGGGCGCCGCTCAGTAGTGCGGACTACGTGCGCCTGGCGTCGTTCCGTTACGCGCTGCGCCGATTCCTGCACTTCAGCGAGTCGGAGACCGCGCGGCTGGGCCTCACGGGCCAGCAGTATCAGGCGATGCTCATCGTGCGCTGCAGCGCCGAGCGCGCGCCCGTGACGATCAACGACCTCGCGCGCGAGCTGCTCATCCGGCACAACAGCGCGGTCGGCCTCGTCGACCGACTGGTCGCGCAGGGGCTGCTGCTGCGCGCGCACGTCCCGGACGACCGGCGCAAGGTGCGCCTGAGGCTTTCCGCGGCGGGTGAGCGCGTGCTCGCGCGCCTGGTCACCGTGCACCGGCAGAAGCTGCGGCGCATCGGACCCGACATCTACCGCATCCTCGGCGAGCTGACCGGCGCCTGGCGCGGCGGGCGCTAGACCTTCAGCAGGTCCATGAGCGCAGTGTTGTCCCAGCGGCCGTGGCCGGAAGCGGCGATGCGGCCGTAGTACTGCTCGATCACCGCGGTGCCGGGCATGTGGGCGCCGTTCTTCTTCGCCTCTGCGAGCGCGATGTTGAGGTCCTTGCGCATCCAGTCCGAGGCGAAGCCGAAGCCCTCGAACTTGCCCTCGACCATGGTCTTCCAGCGGTTGTCCATCTGCCAGGATTGCGCGGCGCCCTTGGAGATCACCGAGATCACCTTCTCCATGTCGAGGCCCGCGCGCTTGCCGAAGTTGAGCGCCTCCGACAGGCCTTGCAGAAGGCCCACGATCGCGACCTGGTTGACCATCTTGGTGAGCTGGCCCGCGCCCGGCGCGCCGATGAGCGCGCACATCTTGGCGTAGGCGCCCAGCACGGGCAGCGCCTTGTCGTAGTCGGCCTGCTCGGCGCCGCACATGATGCCGAGCTGGCCGTTCACCGCGCCCGCCTGGCCTCCGGAGACGGGCGCATCGACGAATCCGCAACCGCGTTTCTTGGCTTCGGCATGAAGTTCCCTGGCGAGCACCGCGGAGGCGGTCGTGTGATCGACGAGCGTAGCGCCCTTCTTCAGGCCGGCGAGCGCGCCGCCGTCGCCGTACGCCACCGAGCGCACGTCGTCGTCGTTGCCGACGCACATCATGACGAAGTCGCAGCCGTTCGCGGCCTCCTTCGGCGTGGGCGCGGACTTGCCGCCGTACTCCTTGACCCACTGCGCGGCCTTGGCCGGCGAGCGGTTATAGACGCTCACGTCGTGACCGCCCTTCTTCAGCAGGTGGCCGGCCATCGGGTAGCCCATGACGCCGAGGCCGAGAAACGCTACTTTCGCCATCTTCTTGTCTCCTAAGGATTTTGTCGGGATTTGACAGCCGCCGGTCAACGACCCACAATACCTGGACGTTTATACAGTATCCGGTGTTGGCCCAGCGCGAGCTGCCGCAGATGCCAACCTGAAAAGAGGTACACAAATGGACGACAACAAGTCTAAGGCATTGCAGGCGGCGCTGGCGCAGATCGAGAAACAGTACGGCAAGGGCTCCATCATGAAGATGGACGCCGAGGCGGTGAAGGACATCGACGTGGTGTCCACCGGCTCGCTCGGGCTGGACCTCGCGCTCGGCGTCGGCGGCCTGCCGCGCGGCCGCGTGGTCGAGATCTACGGTCCGGAGTCCTCGGGCAAGACCACGCTCACGCTGCAAGTCATCGCGGAGGTGCAGAAGACGGGCGGCACCGCGGCCTTCATCGACGCGGAGAACGCGCTCGACATCGTCTACGCCGGCAAGCTCGGCGTGAAGACCGAGGACCTGCTGATCTCGCAGCCGGACACCGGCGAGCAGGCGCTCGAGATCGCCGACATGCTGGTGCGCTCGGGCGCGGTCGACGTGATCGTCGTCGACTCGGTCGCCGCGCTCACGCCGAAGGCCGAGATCGAGGGCGAGATGGGCGAGCCGCAGATGGGCCTGCAGGCGCGCCTGATGAGCCAGGCGCTGCGCAAGCTCACCGCCAACATCAAGCGCACCAACACGCTGGTCATCTTCATCAACCAGATCCGCATGAAAATCGGCGTGATGTTCGGCAACCCCGAGACCACCACCGGCGGCAACGCGCTCAAGTTCTACGCCTCGGTGCGCATGGACATCCGGCGCATCGGCTCGATCAAGAAGGGCGACGAGGTGATCGGCTCGGAGACGCGCGTCAAGGTGGTGAAGAACAAGGTCGCGCCGCCGTTCCGCAACGCCGAATTCGACATCCTGTACGGCGAGGGCATCTCCTGGGAAGGCGAGGTGCTGGAGCTCGGCGTCCTGCACGGCGTGCTGGAGAAGTCGGGCGCCTGGTACATCTACAACGGCGATCGCCTGGGACAGGGCAAGGACAACGCGCGCGACTTCCTCAAGGAGAACCACGCGCTCGCGCTCGAGATCGAGCAGAAGATCCGCGAGAAGGCCGGCGTCGCGAAGCCCGCGGCGCAGGCCGAGGCGCCGGCCGAGGACAAGAAAGTCGAGCACCTGCCCACGCGCAAGCGTGGCTGAGAGCGATACCGAGGCGGAGCTCCGGGCGCGGGCGTTACGGCTGCTCGCGCGCCGCGAGCACTCCCGGCAGGAACTGGAGAGGAAACTTTCTCCTCATGCGGCTTCTCCTGAAGCCCTGGGCAAATTGCTCGGGCTCCTGCAGGAGAAGAACCAACTCTCGGAAGCGCGCTACGCCGAGGAGCGTGCGCGCTGGCTCTCGCGCAAGTACGGCGCGGCGAAGATCCGCCAGGACCTCAAGGCAAAGGGCGTGTCCGAGGACCTGGTGGCGCGCTTCGCCTCGCCGCAGGACGAACTGCAAAAAGCCCGAGAAATTCTGGAGCGCAAATACCGCGCGCCCGCGGCGACTCGAGAGGAGACGGCGAAGCGCATGCGCTTTCTTCAGTCGCGCGGCTTTTCTTCCGAGGTAATTTTCACGCTGCTGTCAGCGCGCGACGCTGCTTGATCGTTGCTCCTTCTGCCGCAAGCGGCGGAAAGGAGGTGGAGAGAATGGATCAGGCACAAGCATTGGGCGTGGTGCGCTCGCTCGCCAACGGCGTGGATCCGGAGACCGGCGAAGTGTTCCCGGCCGACAGCGCCTACCAGCGCGCGCAGACCGTGCGCGCGCTGTACGCGGCAGCCGAGGCGCTGGAGAAGGCCGAGCGCTTCGAGCGCCGCAAGCGCGAGCTGCCCGCGAAGACCGGCGAGCCCTGGACCGAGGACGAAGACCGGCGTTTGCTCGCGGGCTTCGACGCCGGTCGCGGGCTGCCCGAGCTCGCGGCCGCGCACCAGCGCACGCAGACCGGCGTGCGCGCGCGGCTCGTGAAGTACGGGCGGCTCGCGGCCTAGGCCGGGCGCGCAGTTCCGGGACGACGCCGTCCCGGAGCTGCGCGCCGCGGATGCGATACTTGCGCGGCAACGAGATTCCATGGCCAAGCGCAAGGTTCCGCCGACCGTCCCCCTGCCTCGCGTTCCGCGGGTTTCCTGGGCGATCGCCGCGCTGGTCGCCACGTCGCTGCTGCTCTATTGGGGATCGCTGCGCGATCCGCTCGTTTTCGACGACATCGGCCTGAGCAACGCGCTGCTGCGTCGTTTCGCGGGCGGCGGCGGCATGTTCGACCTGCGCTGGCTCTCGCACGCGAGCTTCGGCTGGATCTACGCGGCATTCGGCGCGGACTGGCTCTGGCAGCGCGCCGCCAACGTCCTGCTGCACGCGGCGGTCGCAGCGACGCTGTTCCTGTTCCTGCGCCGTCTGTTCGCCGAGGCGCTTTCGGGCGGCCCGGCCTGGCCCGTCTGGTACGCGCTGTTCGGCGCGGCGTTCTTCGTCGCGCACCCGGTTGCCGTCTACGGCGTGGCGTACCTGATCCAGCGCAGCATCGTGCTGGCGACGCTGCTGAGCCTGCTATCGCTCCGGCTGTTCCTCGAGGGCATGCTGCGCGGCGGCCGGGCCTGGTTCCTCGGCGCCGCCGCGCTCTATCTCGCCGCCGTCTTCTGCAAGGAGCACGCGGTGATGCTGCCCGCGGTGGCCGGCGCACTCGCGCTGATGCTGCGCCGGCCCGCGTGGCCCGGGCTGCCGGCGCTCGCACGGGAGCTCGCGCTGCCTTTCGCGCTCTACGGCATCATTGCCGTATCGATCACGCTGCGCGCGAAGGGCGTGCTCGGCCAGCCCTACGAGCCGCTCGCCGACGTCGCGGTGCGCGGAATCACCGCCGGCGCTCCGCCCGCAGCAGGCGGCCAGGGGCTATGGCCGCTGAGCGTGCTCAACCAGGCCTGGCTGTTCTTCCGCTATTTCGCCACCTGGCTGCTGCCCTGGCCCGGCTGGATGTCGATCGACCTGCGCCCGGCGTTTCCGTCGCAACTCCTGAGCTGGCCGCACACGGCGGGTTTCGCGGCCTGGCTCGCCTGGCCCGCGCTCGGATCGGCTCTGCTTTTCCGGCGAGGCGGCGCGGGCCTCGCGGGCCTGGCGATGCTCGCGCCCTGGCTGCTCTCGCTGACCGAGTTCGTCACGGTCCGGGTGCAGGAGCCCTTCGTGCTGTATCGCAGCTACCTCTGGATGTTCCTCCTGCCGGCCGCGGTTCCGGCCGTCGCCGGGCGCCTGCCCGCGCGGCCGCGCGCGGCGTGCTTGGCGGCCATCTGCTTCGCGCTGCTCCTGCCGCAGCAGGAGCGGCTCGCGAGCTTCGGCACCGAGATCGGCCTCTGGGACGACGCCGTGCGCAAGCTCCCCGAGCCGCCTCCGCCGTTCGCGGCGCGAGCGCTGCGCAACCGGGGCGTCGCGTACTTCAGGACGGAGCGATTCAGCGAGGCGAAGCGCGATTTCGACGCGGCACTCGGGCTGGATCCGGGCGATCCGGCGTCCTGGATCGCAAGAGGCTCGCTCTACCTGCGCACGGACGAGAGCGGCAAGGCGCTCGAGGATTTCGACCGCGCGATCTCGCTCGGCGTCGACGACGCGCGCCACGGCTCGGTCTACGCGCTGCGCTGCCGGTTGCTCGGAGGGCTCGGTCGCAGCGGCGAGGCGCTCAACGATTGCCTGAAGGCCGTGCAGGTGGACGCCGGATCCGCCAACAGCTTCGTCAGCCTCGGCATGGTGCGCGCATCGCGCGGCGAGACGGCGCTTGCCGAGAGCGCGTTCCTGCGCGCGCTCGAGCTCGACCCGGGATACGGCATGGCGAGGTACCAGTACGGCCTGATGCTGGGCGCGACCGGCAGGCGCGGGGATGCGCAGCGGATGCTCGCGGGCGCCTGCGCCGCGGGCCTGCCCGAGGCCTGCGCGCGGGCGCGCGCGCTCGGCGTGCCGCGCTGATCCCTTAGAATGTCGGCTGCATGAAATCCTCCGACATTCGCTCGAGTTTCCTCGAGTACTTCAAGTCCAAGGGCCACGCGATCGTGGCCTCCAGCCCGCTCGTGCCCGCGAACGACCCGACGCTGCTGTTCACCAACTCGGGCATGGTGCAGTTCAAGGACGTGTTCCTCGGCAAGGAGAAGCGCGCCGCCACGCGCGCCACGACATCCCAGCGCTGCGTACGCGCGGGCGGCAAGCACAACGACCTGGAGAACGTCGGCTACACCGCGCGCCACCACACCTTCTTCGAGATGCTGGGCAACTTCAGCTTCGGCGACTACTTCAAGAAGGACGCGATCCAGTTCGCCTGGGAGCTGCTCACCAAGGTCTACAAGCTGCCGCCGGAGCGCCTCTGGACCACGGTCTACGAGACCGACGACGAGGCCTACGACCTCTGGACCAAGACCATCGGCGTGCCCGGGGAGCGCTGCGTCCGCATCGGCGACAACCCGGGCGGCGCCAAGTACCAGTCGGACAACTTCTGGCAGATGGCCGACACCGGACCCTGCGGCCCTTGCAGCGAGATTTTCTACGACCACGGCGAAGGCATCGCCGGCGGCCCGCCGGGCTCGGCCGACGCGCACGGCGACCGCTATATCGAGATCTGGAACCTCGTGTTCATGCAGTACGACCGGGACGCGAAAGGCGTGATGGCGCCGCTGCCGAAGCCCTGCGTCGACACCGGCATGGGCCTGGAGCGCATTGCTGCCGTGCTGCAGGGCAAGCACTCCAACTACGAAATCGACCTGTTCCAGGATCTGATCAGGGCCGCGGCGCGCGAGACGAAGCAGAAGGAGCTCAGGAATCCTTCGCTTAACGTCATCGCCGACCACATCCGCGCCTGCAGCTTCCTCATCGTCGACGGCGTGATCCCGGGCAACGAGGGCCGCGGCTACGTGCTGCGTCGGATCGTCCGGCGCGCGATCCGCCACGGCTACAAACTCGGCCAGAAGCAGCCGTTCTTCCACAAGCTGGTGCCCGATCTCGACCGCGCGATGGGAGACGCCTACCCGGAGCTGCGCGCCGCGGCGAAACGGGCCGCCGACGTGCTCCGGCAGGAGGAAGAGCGCTTCGCCGAGACGCTCGAGCACGGCATGGGCGTGCTCGAGGGCGCGCTCGCCTCCGGCGAGAAGCTGCTCGACGGCGAGACGGTGTTCAAGCTCTACGACACCTTCGGCTTCCCGGTCGACCTCACCGCCGACATCTGCCGCGAGCGCGGCGTGAGCATCGATCTTGCGGGATTCGAGGCGGCGATGGAGCAGCAGCGCGAGCGCGCGCGCGCCGCGAGCAAGTTCGCCTCGGCCGCAGGCCTCGACTACTCGGGCCGCAGGACCGAGTTCCGCGGCTACGACACGCTGAGCGTCCCGGCGAAGGTCGTCGCCCTCTACCGGGAGGGCGCGCCGGCCGACGCCCTCCGCAGCGGCGAGACCGGCACGGTGGTGCTCGACCAGACGCCGTTCTACGCGGAATCGGGCGGCCAGGTGGGTGACCGCGGCGAGCTGGTCGCCGCGGGCGGCACCTTCGCGGTCGACGACACGCAGAAGATCCAGGCCGAGGTGTTCGGCCACCACGGCACGCTGAAGACCGGCGCGCTGAAGATCGGCGACAAGGTGGAGGCCAAGGTGGACGTCGCGCGGCGCGAGGCGACGATGCGCAACCATTCGGTCACGCACCTCATGCACAAGGCGCTGCGCGACGTCCTCGGGCCGCACGTGCAGCAGAAGGGCTCGCTGGTCGATCAAGAAAAAACGCGCTTCGACTTCGCGCACGACAAGCCGATGAGCGCGAGCGAGATCCGCGAGATCGAGCGACGCGTGAACGCCGAGATCCTGCGCAACGCGCCGACGCGCGCGCAGATCATGCCGATCAAGGACGCGACGAAGTCGGGCGCCGTGATGCTCTTCGGTGAGAAATACGGCGACGAGGTGCGCGTGCTGGACATCGGCAGCTCGCGCGAATTCTGCGGCGGCACGCACGTCGCGCGCACCGGCGACATCGGCTTCTTCAAGATCACGGGGCAGGCTGGCGTGGCCGCGGGCGTGCGCCGCGTCGAGGCGACCACGGGAGAGGGCGCTCTCGCCTGGGTGCAGGCGGCCGAGGACGAAAAGCACTTCGTCGAGGAGTTCTACCAGGCGAGCGGCGAGGCGCTGCGCAAGAAGCTGCTGCAGGAGCGCGAGGACCGCAAGAACCTGGACAAGGAGATCTCGCGACTTCGCTCGAAGCTCGCGATGGGGCAGGGCACCGACCTCGCCGCGCAGGCGATCGAGGTCAAGGGCGCCAAGGTGCTCGCCGCGACGGTCGAGGGCGCGGATGCGAAGACGCTGCGCGAGGCGCTGGACAAGCTGAAGGACCGGCTGAAGAGCGCGGCCATCGTGCTGGGCTCGGTCAGCGACGGCAAGGTGGCGCTCATCGCCGGGGTCACCGCCGATCTCACGGGCAAAGTCAAAGCGGGCGAGCTCGTGAACTACGTCGCCCGGCAGGTGGGCGGCAAGGGCGGCGGGCGCCCCGACATGGCGCAGGCGGGCGGCACCGAGCCCGCGAAGCTCGGCGACGCGCTCGATTCCGTCAGGCCCTGGGTCGCCGAGCGGCTTTAGCCGCGAGTCGTGCAGCGCCTCCGGGGCGCTAGAAGCCGATCCGGCTCCTGCGGCCGCCGCGCGGCAGGTCGACGTCCTCGGGGGCGAGCTCGTCGCGGCCGGCGACCTTGGCGTTGCCGAAGGCGCCCTGCACCGCGCGGCGCATCTCGCGCGGCGTAAGCAGCGCGAGCTTCTCGACCACGCTGCCCGACGGCGTCTCCGGGAAGCGCCTGCCCCAGTCGTGCGATTCGCGGATCTCCCGGTAGATCGAGCGCGCGATGCGCGCCGCGCCCTCGGCGTCCGGCGACCCGATCTCGTAGACGTGCATGCGGTTGAGCAGCGGCTCGGGGATGCGCGCCGCGTCGTTCGCCGTCGCGAACCAGATCGCGCCGGAGGCGTCGATCGGGATCTCCGCGAACTCGTCGGTGAAGCGCGCGGCGGTCTGGATCTCCAGGAGCTCGTAGAGCGCGCCGAGCGGGTCGTACTGCCCGTCGGCGCTCGCCTTGTCGATTTCGTCCACCACCAGCACCGGGTTGGCGTATTCGCCGTTCAGGAAGGTCTCGAATACCTTGCCGGGCTTCGCGTTCTTCCACTGCGAGGACGCGCCCGACAGCACCCAGCCCGCGGTGAGCGAGCTCATCGGCACGAAGCCGTAGCCGGTGCCCAGCAGTTGCGCCACGCGGCGCGCGAAATGCGTCTTGCCGATGCCCGGATCGCCGAGCAGCAGGATCGGCTGCAGCTCGATGTCGTCCTCGGAATCCACGCACAAGGCGAGCTGTCGGCGGATGTGCTCCAGCACCTCGGCGAAGTTGGGCAGATCCTCGAACAGCGCCTGCATCTGCGGCAGCCCCGAGGGCTTCACGGCGAAGCGCTGTCCGCCCAGGCGCAGCATCTTTTCGTAGAGCGCGCGCAGCGCCTCGTTGGCCGAGGCGGGCAGCTCCTGCAACGCGCGCTCGACCGTCGCGGTGTCGTAGACATCCTTGAATCCGGCGACCGGGATCGTCGGCGAAGGGACCGGAAGGGCGACGTTTGAGGGCACGGGCTACCTCCTAACGTTCTTGTTGTCGGCCGAAAGCGCGAGAAAAAAATAGCATGACGCTTTTGCCGTAGCAAATCGCGGGCCCGCCGCGGCGCTGGCAGCTCGGGCGCCCGAGTGCCAATCGTGTAGATTGCGCAAGGCCATGAGTGCGAAAACGCCGACCTTCCGTTCCGAGTTGACGCCGGATCTGCTCAACGCGCGCGGCGCGGGCCACCTGCCCGGGCTGGTGGGGCTGCGCATCCTCAGGCTCGCGCCCGAGGGGCTGGAAAGCAGGCTCGAGGTGCGCCAGGAGCACATGGCGCCGA
>DATIYN010000148.1:0-18798 GCA_035517595.1 Burkholderiales bacterium | reverse complement strand
TCGACCGGCGAGGCGACGCAGCCGCGATCCGTCGGGCGCGTGCCGATGAGCTCGCCGAGCGGCCGGCCGAGGATCGCCTCGGCCGCCGGGTTGGCCGTGATCACGCAGCCATCGGCGTCGTAGATGAGCACGCCTTCGGCGAGGTTGTCGATGATCGAGCGCAGCAGCTCGCTGGTGATGCTGGTGAGGGGCGCAGTGGCGTTCATGGAGGGCTTGTCGCCGGCAGTGTAGAGGGAATTGCCGCCGAGCTTGCCTTCCCGCTTGCCCGAATCGCGCATCCGCCGGGTCCGTAAAGGTCAGGAATTGTCAGGAGCCCAGCGCCGCGACCGGCTCACGGCCTCGCGCCAGCGCGCGAGCAGCGCCTCGGCCTCCGCGCGCGCCATGCTCGGCTCGAAGCGGCGCTGCATCTGCCACTGCGCCGCGATCTCCTCGCGCGAATGCCAGACGCCGGTGTGGAGTCCCGCGAGGTAGGCCGCGCCGAGCGCCGTCGTCTCGAGCACCTTCGGCCGCACCACCGGCACGCCGAGGATGTCGGCCTGGAACTGCATCAGCAGGTCGTTGGCGGCGGCGCCGCCGTCGACGCGCAGCTCGGTCAGCGCCTCGCCCGCGTCCTTCTGCATCGCTTCCAGCACGTCCGCGCTCTGGTAGGCGATCGACTCGAGCGCCGCGCGCGCGATGTGCGCGCGCGACGAGCCGCGCGTGAGGCCGACGATCGCCCCCCGCGCGTGCGGGTCCCAGTGGGGTGCGCCGAGGCCCGCGAACGCCGGCACGACGTACACGCCGCCGTTGTCGAGGACTGTTGCGGCCAGGCCTTCCACTTGTTCCGATTTTTCAAAAAAACGCAATTCATCACGAAGCCATTGGACCACCGCGCCGCCGATGAACACGCTGCCCTCGAGCGCGTACTCGCGCTCGGCGTCGCGCGCGTCCACCGCGCGCCCGAGCTGCGCGGTCGCGGTGGACAGCAGGCCGTTCGCCGAGCGGATCACCCTTGCGCCGGTGTGCATGAGCATGAAACAACCGGTGCCGTAGGTGTTCTTCGCCATGCCCGCCTTGTGGCAGCCCTGGCCGAACAGCGCGGCCTGCTGGTCGCCGGCCACGCCGGTCACCGGAACCGGAATGCCGAGCACCGAGGGCGCGACCATGCCGAAGGCGTGGGACGACGGATAGACGTCGGGCAGGATTGCCCGCGGCACGCGCAGCAGCTGCAGCAGCTCGGGATCCCAGTCGCCCAGATGGATGTTGAACAGCAGCGTGCGCGACGCATTCGACGGATCCGTGACGTGCGTGCGGCTCTGCGACAGGTTCCAGGCGAGCCAGGTATCGATGGTGCCGAAGGCGAGCTCGCCGAGCTCGGCGCGCTTGCGCGCGCCCGGCACCTGGTCGAGGATCCAGGCGAGCTTGGTGCCGGAGAAATAGGGGTCGAGCACCAGGCCGGTGCGCTCCTGCACGAGGCTTTCGGCGCCGACCTCCTTCAGCTCGGTGCAAAGCGGCGCGGTGCGCCGGTCCTGCCAGACGATCGCGTTGTAGACGGGCTTGCCGGTCTGGCGATCCCAGACCACGGTGGTTTCGCGCTGGTTGGCGATGCCGCAGGCGACGAGATCCTCGGGCTTCAGGCCCGAATTGCGCAGCGCCTCGCGCGCCACCTCGCGCTGCGTGCGCCAGATTTCCTCCGGATCGTGCTCGACCCAGCCGGGCCGCGGATAGATCTGGCGGAATTCCTGCTGCGCCGAGGCGACGGGCCGGCCGCCCTCGTCGAAGATGATGGCGCGCGAGCTCGTCGTCCCCTGGTCGAGCGCGATGACATGACGCATGTCAACGATTCTAGCAAGGGGGTGGGTGCTAAACTGCGCCGCTCCGGGGAGAGCGCGCAGGCATGAAGATCCACGAATACCAGGGCAAGGAGCTGTTCCGCAGGTTCGGCGTCGTCACGCCGCGCGGCGTGCCGTGCTTCAGCGTCGACGAGGCCGTCGAAGCCGCCAGGAAGCTGGGCGGCAGCGTCTGGGTCGTGAAGGCGCAGATCCACGCGGGCGGGCGCGGCAAGGGCGGCGGCGTGAAGGTGGCGAAATCGCTGGAGGAGGTGCGCGCGCGCGCGAAGCAGATCCTCGGCATGCAGCTGGTCACGCACCAGACCGGACCGGGCGGCCAGAAGGTGCGCCGCCTGCTCGTCGAGGAGGGCGCCGACATCCGCAAGGAGCTCTACGTCGGCATGGTGGTCGACCGCGGCACGCAGAAGGTGGTCCTGATGGCGTCCTCCGAGGGCGGCATGGACATCGAGGAGGTCGCGGCGAAGACGCCGGAGAAGATCCACAAGGTGTTCGTCGACCCCGCCGCCGGCCTGACCGACGCCGAGGCGCAGGGCGTGGCGCGCAAGATCGGCGTGCCCGAGGGCTCGGCGAAGCAGGCCGCAGACCTGTTGAAGTCGTTGTACCGGTGCTTCTGGGAGACCGACGCGTCGCTCGCCGAGATCAACCCGCTGATCCTCACCGGGGACGGCCGCGTGATTGCGCTCGATTCGAAGCTGAACATCGACGACAACGCGCTGTTCCGCCATCCCGACATCGTGGCGATGCGCGACCTGGACGAGGAGGATCCGCTCGAGATCGAGGCCTCCAAGTACGACCTGAACTACATCTCGCTGGACGGCGCGATCGGCTGCATGGTGAACGGCGCGGGCCTCGCCATGGCGACCATGGACACCATCAAGCTGTTCGGCGGCTCTCCCGCCAACTTCCTCGACGTAGGCGGCGGCGCGACTGCCGAGAAGGTGACCGCCGCGTTCAAGATCATGCTGTCGAACAGGAAGGTGCGGGCGATCCTGGTCAATATCTTCGGCGGCATCATGAAGTGCGACACGATCGCCAGCGGCGTGGTCGCCGCGGCGCGCGAGGTCAAGCTCTCGGTGCCGCTCGTGGTGCGCATGAAAGGCACGAACGAGGACCTGGGCAAGAAGATCCTCAAGGACTCGGGACTGCCGATCATCTCGGCCGACAACATGGCGGACGCCGCGAAGAAGGTGGTGGCCACGCTCAAGAAAAAATCCAAGCCGAAGCCGAAGCCGAAGCTAAGGCCAAGATCAAGACCGAAAAAGGGCAAATCCACGGCCAGGACGAAGCAGCCGGCGCGGAGGAAGAAGAAATGAGCATTCTCATCAACAAGGACTCTCGGGTGGTGACGCAGGGCATCACCGGCAAGACGGGGATGTTCCACACGCAGACGAGCCGCGCCTACGCGAACGGCAAGAACTGCTACGTCGCGGGCGTCAACCCGAAGAAGCCCGGCGAGAATTTCGAGGGCATCCCGATTTTCGCCACGGTGCGCGAGGCGAAGGAGAAGACGGGCGTCAACACCTCGGTCATCTACGTACCGCCGCCGTTCGCGGCCGCCGCGATCTGGGAGGCGGTCGAGGCGGACCTCGACCTCGTGATCTGCATCACCGAAGGCATCCCGGTACGCGACATGGTCGAAGTGCGCGACCGCATGCGCAAGCAGAACCGGCGCAGCCTCCTGGTGGGGCCGAACTGCCCCGGCGTGATCACGCCGGGCGAGATCAAGATCGGCATCATGCCCGGCCACATCCACAAGAAAGGCCGCGTCGGCGTGGTGTCGCGTTCGGGCACGCTCACCTACGAGGCCGTGGGGCAGCTCACCGAGCTCGGCATCGGCCAGTCGACGGCGGTCGGCATCGGCGGCGATCCCGTGAACGGCATGAAGCACATCGACGTGCTCAAGCTCTTCAACGGCGATCCGGACACCGACGCGGTGGTCATGATCGGCGAGATTGGCGGCTCGGACGAGGAGAACGCCGCGCAGTGGGTGAAGGCGAACATGAAGAAGCCGGTGGTCGGCTTCATCGCCGGCGTCACCGCGCCTCCCGGCAAGCGCATGGGCCACGCCGGCGCGATCATCTCGGGCGGCAAGGGCACCGCGCAGGAAAAGCTCGCGGTGATGGAGGCTTGCGGCATCAAGGTCACCCGCAACCCGGCCGAGATGGGCAAGCTGCTCAAATCCGTGCTGAAGTGATCGGGCGCGCGCCTTACCTGCTCCTGATTGCGGCATTCGTCGCGGCATGCGCGGCGGAGGTCGCCCGCACGCCGTCGGTGATGCAGCCTGCGGCCGACGGCTATCCGCGCCTCCTCGAGCTCGGCTCGCCCGCGGAAGTCTTTACCGGGACCGGCTACAACCGGGTGCTGGCAGCCGGCACGCGCTGGCGCCTCACGGGTTCGATCGCCCAGGGCGCGGTCTACCGGGCATCGGAAGGCGTCCTGACGCTCGAAGGCGCCAACATCCACGAGGCTTACCTCGTCGTGCGCGACCGGGATCTCGTCGGCTTTTTCCTGCCGGTGGAAAAGGCGTACTCGCCGCTGCCGCAGGCGGTCCGGCTGTCAATCTCCAATCCCTAGTCCAGGCGGAGGATTCGTGCCCCGATCGATTCGATGGCTGCTCGCGGCGCTCGCGCTTGCGCTGCTTCCGGCATGCGCGACCGGCCCCAGATACGCCGAAGTGGAGAAGACCCTGCCGAAGGTCGCGGCCGACAAGGGGCGGGTGTGGTTCTACCGCTCCGGCATCATGTTCGGTGCCGGCATCCAGCCCAGCGTGCTGCTGAACGGCGAGAAAGTCGGCGACTCGGTGCCCGGCGGGTTCTTCTACGTCGATCGGAACCCCGGCAGCTATGAGGTTCTGCTTTCCACGGAAGTCGATCGCAAGGTGACCTTCACCCTGGAATCCGCGCAGGAGCGCTACGTCCGCATGACGGTGGGGCTCGGCGTGATCGTGTATCGCGTCTATCCCGAGCTCGTCGATCCGGCCGAAGGCCGCAAGGAAATCGTCGAGACGAGCTACATCGGGGGCAAGGACAAGAAGTAGCCGCCCGCGATGCTGCGCAGGCTTGCGGCCGACTTCGGCGGGGTCTACGCCCTCAACGGGCTGATCGCTTTCGTCTTTGCCACCACCGGTCCGGTGGCGGTGATCCTCGCGGTGGGCGCGCAAGGGCGGCTCAGCGAATCGGACCTGGCCTCCTGGATCTTCGGCGCATTCTTCGCCGGCGGCCTGCTCTCGCTCGCGTTCTGCCTGCGCTACCGGCAGCCGCTCGTCTTCTTCTGGACGATACCGGGCGCGGTGCTCGTGGGCCCCGCGCTCGGCCATTTGAGCTTCGCCGAGGTGGTCGGCGCCTTCCTCGCCACCGGATTGCTGATGCTGGCGCTCGGGCTGTCGGGCTGGGTGCGCCGCTGCACCGAGGCGGCGCCGATGCCGATCGTGATGGCGATGGTGGCCGGCGTGTTCCTGCGCTTCGGGCTCAACCTGGTGTTCGCGGTGCGCGACGACGTCTGGATCGCCGCGCCGATGGTCCTCGCCTTCGTCGCCCTGTCCTGGGCAAGGAGCGTCGGGCGCTGGCTGCCGCCGGTGCTGGGCGCGCTGCTCGCGGGCGCGGTCGCGGTGGGCGCGCTCGGCAGGTTCCAGCCGCCCGCGACGCTGTTCGCCCTCGCGTCGCCGAACTTCCATGCGCCCGCGCTCTCCTGGCAGGCGATGCTCGAGCTCGTGGTGCCGCTCGCGATCACGGTGCTGGTGGTGCAGAACGGCCAGGGCTTCGCGGTGCTCAAGGCCGCGGGCCACAAGGCGCCGATCGATGCCATAGCCGCGGCCTGCGGCGCGGGGTCGATCGCCGCCGCTTTCGTCGGCTCGGTGTCGATCTGCCTCACCGGCCCGGTAAACGCGATCATCTCGGCCTCGGGCGAGCCGCGGCGCCATTACACGGCGGGCGTTTTCGTCGGCGCGCTGGCGCTCGGGTTCGCGCTGCTCTCGCCGTTCTTCACGCGGCTGCTGCTCGCGACGCCGCCGGCCTTCATCGCGGCGCTCGGGGGCCTCGCGATGCTGCGCGTGCTGCAGACCGCGTTCGGCGTGGCCTTCGGCGGCGGCAAGTTCGGCTTCGGCGCGCTGGTGACCTTCCTCGTCACCGTCGCGGACGTGACCTTGTTCAACATCGGCGCGGCTTTTTGGGGACTGGTGCTCGGCTTCGCCGTTTCCTGGCTGCTCGAGCGCGCCGACTTCGCGCGCTAGCCGCGCGCCTCAGCCGAGGCGCAGGAAGCCGGCAGGGTCGCGCGTGACCGCGACCGAGACGATGTAGAACGCCGCCAGCAGCGCCAGCGCGAGCGCGGCGGCGCGCACGCCCTTCGTGCGCCCGCGCTTGAGCGCGACGGTGCCGAGCACGATGTAGGCGACGAGCGCGAGCAGCTTCGCGGTGAGCCAGCCCTGCGCGAACGGGTACTGGGCGCTCTGCCAGGAGAGCACGACCGCGCTCGCGAGCAGCAGCGTGTCCACCACGTGCGGCGCGGCGCGCGCGATCCTAGACTGCAGCAGCGCCGAATCGCGAAGCATCAGGACGCCGCGCAGCGCGAAGCCCGCGATGCTTAGCGCCGCGCAGAGCACGTGCACCTGCTTGACGATCAGGTAGACCATCGCCTCAGGCCGCCGCCGGCTCGGCCTCGGGCTCGGCGCCCGAGCGCCCGGTGACGAGATCGGGCTCGCCGCAATGGCGCAGGATCTCGCCGCGCGCGGCATCGCGCAGCTTGATGGCAGCGGCCCAGTCGGCGCCCTCGGGCCGGATCGGCGCCGAGACCGTCACCGACACCGAGGCGCGGCGCAGGTACCAGGTGCCGTCGCGCAGCACCGAGCGCAGGCCGCGCAGCGCGACCGGGACCACCGGCACCCCGGCCTGCGCGGCGGCCTGGAACGCCCCGGTGCGGAACGCCATGAGCCCCGAGCGGCGCGTGAGCGTGCCCTCGGGAAACACCACCAGCGACCCGCCGCGCTTCGCGGCTTCGACCATCTCGCCGGCTTGCTCGGCGCTTTTGGCGACGTCGAAGCGCTCGATGAACTGCGTGCCGAAGCCGGCGAGCAGCCGGCCCATCAGGAAGCTCGACTGGAACTCGCGCTTGGCGACAAAGGCGAAGCGCTCGTCGCCAAGCAGCGCGACGAGTACCACCGCGTCGAGGTAGCTCGTGTGGTTGACGGCGAGCACGGCGACCGCACGGCCCGCGAGGTGCTCGGCGCCGCGCACGGCGAGCGGGATGCCCGATAGCGCGAGGAACAGGCGGCAGACGGCACGGCCGACCAGCCAGCAGCCGCGGCCGGGCACGAGCAGCGCAGCGAGGAAGGCGAACGGAAAGAGCGCCCCGAAGACGAGGTAGCCGCGCAGCGCGAACAGCAGGCCCCCTGCCGCGCGCAGTCCTCGGCGCAGCTGCGGGCCCGCGCCGGCCAACAGCAGACGCAGGAACTGCAGCCAGACCGCAGAGGGCCGCACCGACGCGGGTCCGCGCTCGTAGAACTCGCGCGCCGCGTTGCGGCGGATCTTGCCGCTGGATGTTTTCGGCACCGTCGCGGGCGGCGCGAACACGATGTCGTCGGCGGGAGCGCCGAGCAGGGTCACGGAGAGCTCGTTGATCATGCGCTTCAGGTCCTCGTGGCGCGAATCGTCGGCATCGCGAATTTCCGCTAGGACGACTACGCGCTCGGTGCCCGTGGCCGGGTCGGGGCTGCCGAACACCGCAACGCAGCCGCGTCGCACGCCCGCGAGGTCGCCGACCGCCTGCTCGAGCTCGTAGGGGCTGATGTTGCGCCCGCCGCGGATGATGATGTCCTTCTCGCGGCCGGTGATGTAGACCATGCCGTCCTTGAGGTACGCGCGATCCCCCGTGTTGAGCCAGCGGCCGTCGAAGAGCCCCTTGGTCGCCTCCGGATTGCGGTAGTAGCCGGAGGTCGCCGACGGGCCGCAGAACTGCAGGTGGCCTTCGTGCCGCTCGGGCAGCTCGAGGCCGGCCGAGTCGACGACGCGCAGGTCGTGGTCGCGGATCACGTGCCCGCAGCCGACCACCCGGAGCGACGCAGCGCCGGGCTTCGCCGGAACGGCTTCGCCGGTGCGCGTGAACACCTCGCGATCGAGCGTGTCCAGGCGCCACGGTTCCCCGGGCGTGGTGAAGGACACGCCCACGGTGTTCTCGGCGAGGCCGTAGACCGGCGAGAGCGAGGATTTGCGGAACTTGAACTTCGCGAAGCGCTCGGCGAACGCGCTCAGCGTGTCCGGGCTCACCGGCTCGGCGCCGTTGAAGGCGAAGCGCCAGGACGACAGGTCGATGCCTTCGATCTCGGCGTCCTCGATCCTGCGCAGGCAAAGCTCGTAGGAGAAGTTCGGACCTCCCGAGAGCGTGCCGCGGTGCCGGTGAATCGCGCGCAGCCAGCTCGACGGGCGCGACAGGAAGGCGAGCGGCGACATGAGCACCACCGGGAAGCCGAGGAACATCGTCGCGAAGCAGCCGCCGATGAGACCCATGTCGTGGTACAGCGGCAGCCAGCTCACGAAGACGTCGTCGGCGTTCGCGCTCACCGCGGCGCCCATCGCCTGCACGTTCACGAGCAGATTCTCGTGCGTGAGCACCACGCCCTTGGGGTTGCCCGTGCTGCCCGAGGTGTACTGCAGGAAACCGATGTCGCCGGGCTTGCAGTGGTGCGGCACGTAGCTCGTGCCGCCGCCTTCGAGATCGGCGGGCACGAGCACCGCGCGCATCGACTCGACCTGCGCGCGCAGCAGCCACGCGAGGGCCTTTGCCTCGGGAATCGTGATCATGATCGACGCGCCGGCGCTCTTGAGGATGCCGACGTGACGCGTCATGTGGTCTTCGATGGTGGTGAGCCGCGCCGGCGGGTAGAGCGGCACCGGCACGCCGCCCGCGAGCAGCACGCCGTAGAAGGAATACAGGTATTGCCTGCAGGTCGGCAGCATGATCGCGACCATCTGGCCGGGCTTGAGGCCCGCTTCCGCGAGCCGCGCCGCGTAGCCGAGCGCGCCCTCCCAGAGCGCGCGGTAGGTGATCGGCACTTCCTTCTGGTCCTCGTAGAGGAACACCGTGAGCCGGTCGGGCTGGCGCTCGACGTGGTACTCGAGCGCAGCCACGAGCGAGCCCGCCGCGACGGGTGGCGGCACGCTGCCCGCCTGCGCGAGGCTCGCGATGCTCGTGTCGGCCGCGCGCGGCGGCTGTCCCGCGCCGGAGAGCAGGAAGCGCAGCAGGTCGCGCGGCGTCTCGCTGGTCGCCAGCGCCTGCTCGGGCAGCGCGACGCCGAATTCCTTCTCCACGCGCAGCACGAGCTCGACGCGCGCGAGGCTGTCGAGGCCCAGCTCCTTCTCCAGCGACGTGTCGAGCGAGGGCCGCGCCTGCACGTTCGGGCGCGCCTCGCGAGCCACCGCGGCGACGACTTCGAGCAGGCGCTCGGGCTGGATGTCGCGCGTCAAGCGGATCTCAGGAGCGCAGCACGGCGCCGGCCGCGGCGCCCGTGAGCGCGCCTTCCTCCCACGTCACCGCGCCATTGACGATGGTGTAGGCGATGCCCTGCGAGCGCATGACCATGCGCTTTGCGCCGCCCGGCAGGTCGTAGCGCCGCTCCGGGCGCCCGGCCGAGCCGACGGTCACCGGGTCGAAGATCGCGAGGTCGGCGGCCAGGCCCGCCTTCAGCCGGCCGCGGCCCCCGATGCCGAAGAAGTCCGCCGGGTCCGACGTCATGCGGCGCACGGCTTCCTCGAGCGCCAGCACCTTGCGCTCGCGCACCCAGGTGCCGAGCACGTAGGTCGGGTAGCCCGCGTCGCAGAGCATGTCCAGGTGCGCGCCGCCGTCGCCCAGGCCGAGCAGCATCGCCGGATTGTTGAGGATCTCGGCCATGCGCTCGGGGCGGTTGTTGAACGAGGTCATCGTGAATTCGTTCTGCAGGTCGTCCTCGAGCGTGACGTCGAGCAGCGCGTCCACGCCGTCGACCCCGCGCTGCGCCGCGATCTCGGCGACCGTCAGGCCCTCGAGCGGCTTGAGCTTCTCGCTCCTGACCTCGTGCAGCGTGATGCGCGCCCAATTGCCGAAGCTGGCGGGATTCTTCAGGTCCTCGCGGAAGCGGTTCCGGAACGCCGGGTCGGCATAGACCGCGGCCTGCGCGGGCTTCGACAAGTCCTCGAACACGCGCTTCCACGAGGGGAAGCCGCCGAAGGAGAACGGGTTGCGCATGTTGATCTCGCGCGTGAGCGGCAGGGGCGAGGTCTGCGGGCGAGCGCCCCGGGCGATCATCGGCGCGGCCTTGCGCAGCGAGGTGCGCACGGCTTCCGAGATGTCGTCGCGGTCGAACATGGCGATGAAGGTGACCGGCCGCGCGCTTTCCTCGAGCATGAAGTCGAGCAGCTCGAGCTCGGGATTGTCCATGACGCCGATCTGCCGGGTCATCGCGAACTCGATCGCGCCCCTGCCGCGCTCCCGGAGGACGTTGCAATAGGCCTTCAGCTCCTCGCGGCTGGCGTTGCGGCAGGCGAGCGGCCGGCCGCCGAAGCCCATGTGCTGGTTGAGCAGCGTGCTCGAGAAGCCGAAGGCGCCCGCGTCCACCGCTTCGCCGAGCAGCGCCCTGATGCGCGCGGTCTCCTCCGGCGTCGCCGCCCGCTCCATCGAGGCCTCGCCCATCACGTAGTGGCGGAACGGCGTGAGCGGCGCGAGGAAGGCGAGGTTGAGCGCAGGCTTGCGGCGCGCGGCGGCGTCCAGGTACTGCGGGAAGGTCTCCCAGTCCCAGCCGATGCCCGCGCGCAGCACCTCGAACGGGATCGCCTCGACGTTCACGAGGTCGCGCATCGCGATCTCGCGCGCCTCGGGCCGGCAGGGCGCGATGCCGACCCCGCAGTTGCCCATCACTACCGAGGTGACGCCGTGCCAGGAGGAGGGAGTGAGCGCGCCGTCCCAGCAGATCTGCGCGTCGTAGTGCGTGTGCGGATCGATGAAGCCCGGCGCGACCGCCAGGCCGGACGCGTCTATGGTTCTCTTGGCTCTCTCGTCAATGCGCCCTTCGATGGAAAAGATCCTTCCATCCAAGATCCCGACGTCGGCCCGGCGGCCCGGCGCGCCCGTGCCGTCGATCACCAGGCCGTTCTTCACGAGCAGGTCGAGTGCCATGGTCCGGGCCGCAGTGTACCCCTGTCGAAATGGGCACGGTTCGAACGTCATATCATTGGCGGAGCATCGTGCCTCGCCGCACCCTCCAGGAGACCAGCATGCAATACATGTTGATGATTTTCGGCAACGAATCGGGCCGGCAGAAGTACAGCAAGGAGGAGAACAATCAAATGTTCGCCGCGTACGGCGCCTATACCCAGGCCCTGCGCGCGGCCGGCGTCATGAAGGCGGGGGACCCGCTGCAACCGAGTTCCACGGCAACCACCGTGCGCGTCAAGGGCGGCAAGACGGAGGTCCTGAACGGGCCCTACGCCGAGACCAAGGAACAACTGGGCGGCTACTACATCATCGACGTGCCCGACCTGGACCAGGCGCTGTCCTGGGCCGCGCGCTGCCCCGGCGCGAGCGTCGGCACGATCGAGGTGCGCCCGATCATGGCCATGTAGCGCGATGGCGCGAGGCGAGGGCGGGCCCGCGCGCGATACCGCGGACGCGGTTGCCCGCCGCAGCTACGGCAAGCTGGTCGCATTCCTCGCTTCGCGCACGCGCGACGTCGCGGGGGCCGAGGACGCACTGTCGGAGGCTTTCGCCGCCGCACTGGAGCATTGGCCCTCGGAGGGCGTGCCCCGGAATCCGGAAGCTTGGCTGATGCAGGTGGCCAAGCGCCGGATGATCGATGCCGAGCGCCGGCGCCAGAGCGGCGCAAACGGCGCAGAGCACCTGCGGCTGCTGGCGGAGCTCGGCGGCGAAGTCGAGGCGCAGATTCCGGACGACCGCTTGTCGCTGATGTTCGTCTGTTCGCACCCGGCCATCGACGCAGGCATTCGCGCGCCGCTCATGCTGCAGACCATCCTCGGCTTCGATGCCGCCGCCATCGGCTCGGCTTTCCTCGTCGCGCCCTCGACGATGGGGCAGCGTCTCGTGCGCGCCAAAGCCCGCATCCAGCAGACCGGCATTCCGTTCCGCGTGCCGGGACAGGGTGAACTGCGCGAACGATTGTCGAGCGTGCTGGACGCGATCTATGCGGTTTTCGCCGAAGGCTGGGCCGATCCTGCGGGCACCGATGCGCGCCGCCGCAATCTCGCTGCGGAAGGTATTTGGCTCGGCCGCCTGGTCGCGTCACTGCTGCCCGAAGAGCCCGAGGCGCTCGGCCTGCTCGCGCTGATGCTGCACGCCGAAGCGCGCCGGCGCGCGCGGCGCAGCATCGACGGCGGCTACGTGCCGCTCAGCGAGCAGAATCCGGCTGCTTGGAATGCCGCTCTCATCGACGAAGCCGAGGCGCTGCTGTTCCGCGCCAGTACGATGGGCGCGGTGGGGCGGTTCCAGCTGGAGGCAGCGGTGCAGTCGGCGCATGCAGCCCGCCGGGTCACCGGCGATACCGACTGGGCGGCGATCGCCCACCTCTACGACAACCTGCTTGCACTGAGCGCATCCCCGGTGGTGGCGATCAATCGCGCCATCGCCATCGCCGAGGCGCGCGGATGCGCGCAGGGCCTCGCGGCGCTCGATGCGCTGGCGGGGGATGCGCGCCTCGCCGAATACCAGCCTTACTGGGCGGCGCGGGCGGGGCTGCTCGCGCGCAGCGGCGACACCGGCGCCGCCGGTCTCGCGTACGAGCGCGCGATCGGCCTCGAATCCGATCCCGCCGTGCGGCGCTTTCTGCAGCAGGCTCACGCCAGACTGCTTCGACGGTAGACTTCCCGCAGGGGGAGGTAGCGTTGCCGCCGAAAGAGGCTAGTCCGTTCGTGCACCTGCGTGCAGTCGCGCGCGAGGTGTCGTTCATGAAGGGAGCCGAGCTCGTGCGCCAGGGCGAGGCCACGCGCGGCTGCTTCCTCATCCGCGCGGGCTCGGTCGAGGCGCGCGTCGCGCTGCCGGGGGGCGGCGCGATCACGGTGGCGCAGTTCCGCGACGGCGACATGTTCGGCGAGATGGCGCTCGTCGAACGCGGCGTCGTCTCGGCCACGGTGGTCGCGCAATCGAACGTGGACGCCTGGTTCATCGGCCGCGACGACTTCCGCGCGCTGGTCGCGAGCCGCGAGATCGCCGCGCTCGAGACGCAGCGCGCGATCACGCGCGCGCTCGCCGACAGGCTGCGGGCGCTCAACGCGCGCGTGCACGATCACCCGTCGGCGGAAGACCGCCCGTTCGACGACGCGGCGCCCGCCGCCGACCCGCTTTCGGGCGCAGGGCGATCGCTGCATGCCTCCTTCGACTGGCAAGCCTTCCTGCCCGTGCTGCCGTTTTTCGAGGGCTTCGATGCCGACGCGACCGACGAGCTCGTGTCGCACGGCAGGGTCCTCGAGCTGCCGCGCGGCGCCTGGGCGTTCGTCGCAGGCGCGCCGGCCGCGGCCTGCTACCTGGTGCTGCGCGGCGCGCTGGAGATCTTCGTGCGCGGAAAGAGGGACGCCGCGAGCGGCATCGGCATCGAGCGCCGGGTCGCGATCGCCGGCCCGGGCGAGCTCGTGGGCTTCATGGCCGCCATCACGGGCGCGCCACGCGCCAACAACGCGCGCGCGCGCGAGGCCTGCTGCCTGCTCGAGCTGCCGCGCGAGGGATTCATGGCGGTCTACAACGGCGATTCGGCCACGACCGTGAGCTTGCACCACGCCATCCACCGCAGCCTGATGCGCTCGATCGTGCGCACCAACACGCAGCTCACCCGGCTCATCGCGCACGCGAGGCTCGAGCGCAATGAACGCAAGGCCGAGGAGCTCGAGATCGCGCTGTTCGCGCAGATCGCCAGGGCGGGCTTCTAGCCGGCGGCTAGTCGAGCAGGCGCACGCTGAGGTGCGGCTGCCCGTCGCGGATTTGCGCGAACAGCGCGCCGTATTCCGGCAGCTCGACCCAGGCCGAGGTGTCGCGCGTGAGGGGCTCGGAGGCGACGATGAGCGAGTCGGCGTTCTCGGCGCCGCCCGTCATCCGCCACTCGCCCTCGTGCAGCGCGTAGTCGCGGCCGAGCGTGTACCAGAGCGACAGGAAGCTCAGGTTCGCCTCGTGCACCTTCGCGGGGTCCTCGGTGCGGTAGCAGCCGAAGTCGAAGCAGTAGCGCAGCGCCGCGAGCTGGCGGCCGTTGGCGACGAAGAGGTTCACCGACGACGAGATCGCGATGCCGAGCCGGCGGCGCGCGCCGCGGAGGATGTCGAGCGTCTCCTGGAGCGCTCCGAACAGCGCGTTCTCCTCGAGCTCGCGCAGCGGGCCGGGGATCCGCGAGAGCAGCAGCGCGTAGAGCCACTCGCTGTCGGTGGTGCCGTGGATCTGCGCGAGGTACTCCGGCTTGATGTGCTCGAGCAGCAGCGGCTTCATGTGCGCGAACTCCGCGAGGTCGCCGTTGTGCGCGAGCACGAGCGGCACGTTCGCGAAATGGAACGGGTGCACGTTCTGCAGCGAGATCTCGACGCGCGTGGAGTAGGCGACGCCGCGCACGTGCGCGAGCACGCAGGTCGGGCGGACCTTCTGCGCGAGGTTCTGCAGGTTGCGGTCGAACACCGGCAGAGATTGCGAGTAGTAGGCGAAAGCCTGCTCGGGCTCGTTGCTGGCCGGGTCCCAGGCGCGCATGCCGAAACCGGCGAGGTTCAGCATGTGCAGCATCCTCGGCATGGTGCTCTGCCGGATCAGCGCCGAGTCCGGCTGGTAGAGCAGGTTGTCCAGCAGCACCGGCTGGCCGAGGTAGAGGAGCGCGCGGCACATGGTCGGGGCGAGTCTACTTGACCACCCGCAGCAGCATCCGGTACTCGGTGGCGACGTTGTTCCAGTGCAGCAGCATGTCGGCGAGGTTCGGGTGGTCCTTGTAGCGCTCGTCCACCGTCTCGCTCCACTCGAGCAGCTCGAAGTCCACGCCCGCGTAGAGCGCGAGCGGCGAGTTGGAGCCGCCCTGCGCCTTCCACTTCAGGTTGGCGGCCTTCGAGAACAGCGACAGCGTCATCGGCGTGATCGCGCGCACGTGCGTAGGATCGTCGAAGAAGTTGTCGTGGCGCGGGTGCGGCACCGCGATGCGCACGCGCGCGCCCGGGCGGCAGACCCGGTAGAGCTCCTTCATGATGCCGATGAAGGCGGGCGCCTCGGCGCCGACGTGCTCGAGCACGTGCATCGCGACGACTTCCTCCACGCTGTTGTCCTCGAACGGCCACGGAAGCTTTTCCAGGTCCATGACCACGTCAGGCGCGACCGCCGCCTCGCGGTCGACGTTGACGTAGCCTTCGAGCCGGTTCTGCCCGCAGCCGAGGTTCAGCTTCACTTCGCCTTCTGCTCTTCGAGCCGGTCGGTGGCGGGCGGCGGCGTCCGCGACAGGGCCGCGATCTCGGCGCGCAGCGCCGGCGTCATGTCGACCTGCACCGCGTCGAGCGAATCCCTCAGCTGATCGAGGTTGCGTGCGCCGATGATCGGCGCCGTCACGGCCGGGTGCGCGCCCACCCAGGCGACCGCGGCGCTGACCGGGTGCAGGCCCGATCGCCGGCAGAAGGCCACGTACTTTTCGGCGACCTCGAACATCCAGGCCTCGCCGTAGCGCGCCTCGTACATCTTGTTGGTCTTCAGCCGGCCTGTGGCCTGGCCCGAGTATTTGCCGGACAGCAGTCCGGCGCCCGAAGGGCTGTACGGGATGACGCCGATGCCGTTCGCCTCGCACATCGGCAGGATCTCGACCTCGGCCTGGCGCTTGACGAGGTTGTACATCGGCTGGTGCACCTGCAGCCGCGCCCAGTTGTGGCGCTCCTGGAGGTCGACGGCGCGCTGCGTCTGCCAGGCGGACCAGTTGCTGACCGCGGGGTAGAGTACCTTGCCGGCACGCACCACGTCCTCCAGCGCGCGCATCGATTCCTCGATCGGCGTGCGAGCGTCGAACTGGTGCAGGAACAGCACCTCCACACGGTCGGTCTGCAGGCGCTTCAGGCTCGCCTCGACCGCGCGCACGACGTGGCGCCGCGAAGTGCCGCGGTCGTTGACGTCGTCGCCCACCGGGTTGAAGCACTTGGTGGTGATCACGAGCTGGTCGCGATGTCCCTTGATGAGGCGACCGAGGATCTCCTCGGACTTGCCCTTGTTGTACTGGTCCGCGCAGTCGTAGAAATTGATGCCCGCGTCGCGCGTCGCCTTGTACATCGCGGCCGAAGCCGCCTCGTCGGCGTCGCCGCCGAAGGACATCGTGCCGAAGCACAGCTGCGAGACCTGCACGCCGGTACGGCCTAGAGGTTTGAATTTCATGCGCGGATTCTAGCTTGAGGTTCGCTGCGCGGGGTTGCGCGCGAGGCACCGGCGACCGCAAAATCGCCGGCATTGTCCGACCCAGGAGGTGCGCGTGAACGACATGGTGAGCGAGGTGCGTCGCTGGATCGACGCGGCGAACGCGGTGCAGGCCGACACGGTGGCGCTGCGGCGCGCGATCCACGAGGAACCCGAGCTCGGGCTGCAGACGCCGAGGACGATGGCCAAGGTGCGCGCTGCGCTCGAAGGGCTGCCGCTCGAATGGAAGTCAGGCGGATCCACGACGGGCGCGATCGCCGTGCTGCACGGCGCACGACCCGGACGCACGGTGCTCCTGCGCGGCGACATGGATGCGCTGCCGATGCCCGAGGACACCGGACTGCCGTTCCGCTCCAGGGTCGAAGGCGCCATGCACGCCTGCGGCCACGACACGCATACTGCGATGCTTGCCTCGGCCGCGCGCGTGCTGTGCGCGCGGCGGGACGCGTTCGCAGGCAGGGTGCTGTTCATGTTCCAGCCCGGCGAGGAGGGCTGGCACGGTGCGAAGCTCATGATCGACGACGGGCTGCTCGACGATCCTGCGCCCGATGCGGCGTTCGCGCTGCACGTCATGCCGAACGGCCCGGCCGGCGTGTTCTTCTCCAAGGCGGGGCCGATGCTGGCCTCGGCCGACAAGCTGATTGTGACGGTGCGCGGCAAGGGCGGCCATGCCTCGATGCCCCACGATGCGGTCGACCCGGTGCCGGTCGCCTGCGAGATCGTGACCGCGCTGCAGGTGTTCGTCACGCGCCGCGTGAACATCTTCGATCCCGCGGTGCTGACGGTGGCGAAGATCGACGGCGGCACGACCAACAACGTGATTCCGGAATCGGCAAACCTGCTCGGCACCATCCGCACGCTTTCGGCGGAGACGCGCGAGGCGGTGCACGCGGGCGTGCAGCGCATCGCGCAGAACGTCGCGGCCGCGCACGAATGCGAGGCCGAGGTGGACATCGTGCGCGGGTTCCCGGTCACGGTGTGCGACGCGCGCGCGGTCGCTTTCGCCGCAGCGACGATCGGCGGGCTGTTCGGCGCCGGGGCCTGGAACACGATGGCGACCCCGATCATGGGCGCAGAGGACTTTTCGTACGTTCTGCAGAGGCACCCGGGCGCGATGGTCATGCTCGGGGCCTGCCCCTCCGGCCAGAACTGGAAGATGGCCTGCCCCTGCCACTCGAACAAGATGACGCTCGACGAGAGCGTCCTCGCGCGCGGCGTGGCGGCGCACTGCGCGATTGCCGAACGCTTCCTTGCGCTCGGATTCGGCTGAGCGATGGCGGTCGCCGAAGCGCTCGATTTCCGTCCGGACGCGCCGGCGTTCGTCGCCGACCCGTTTCCGGTCTTCCGCCGCCTGCGCGACGAGGATCCGGTGCACTGGAGCCCGCGGCTGAAGTCCTGGGTGCTCACGCGCTACGACGACGTGAGGGCTGTCTGCCTCGACAAGGAGATTTCGTCGGACCGGCTGCGCCCCTTCTTCGCCACGCTGCCCGGGCCCGAGGCGGAGCGCATTTCGCAGATCATCCGCTACCTCACCCACTGGATGGTGTTCCGCGACCCGCCCGAGCACACGCGGCTGCGGCGCCTGACGAGCAAGGTGTTCCACCTGCAATCCATGAACGCCATGCGCCCGCAGGTGGAGGAGCTGGTCGAATGGCTGTTCGCGCGGATCGGCGCGCGGCGCGAGGTCGACTTTATCGCCGACTTCGCCGGCCCGCTGCCCGCGCTGGTCATCATGGCCATGCTCGGCGTGCCGCGCGAGGACCTCGCGAAGGTGAAGCGCATGTCGGACGACATGGCGCTGTTCATCGGCAGCTCGCGCATGTCGCCGGAGAAGTACGGCATCGCCGAAGCCGCGACCCGCGAGATGGCAGGTTTCTTCCTCGAATTGATCCAGGCGAGAAGGCGCAATCCCAGGGCGGATCTGCTTTCGCAGCTCGTGTCGCTCGAGGACGAGGGCGACCGGCTGAGCGAGGACGAGCTCGTCGCGACCTGCATCCTGCTCCTGTTCGCCGGCCACGAGACCACGACCAACCACATTGCCAACGGCCTGCTCTCGCTGCTGCGCTTCCCGGACCAGCTGGAGGCGCTGCGGGCCGACCCCGGGCTCGCGCCGCGCGCGATCGAGGAGCTGCTGCGCTACGACGGGCCGAGCGGGGCGCAGGTGCGCGTCGTGAAGGTCGCCCAGGAGATGCGCGGCAAGGCGCTCCAGCCCGGCGATCGCGTCTTCATCATGCTGAATGCCGCGAACCGCGATCCCGAGGCCTATGAAAGCCCGGACCGGCTATGGCTCGAGCGCGGCGGGCCCGCGCACCTCACGTTCGGTTTCGGCATGCACATCTGCCTCGGCTTCCCGCTCGCGCGCATGGAGGGGCAGGTGGCGATTCCGGCGGTGCTGCGGCATTGGCGGCGCATCGGGCTCGCGCTGCCGCCCGAACGGCTTGAGTGGCTCAACTCGATGGTGTTCCGCGGCATGAAGTCGATGCCGCTCCAGGTGGGCGCCTGAGGGCTTGACCGCAGTCAAGCATTTCCGGATCGGCGCTCGCCGATAATCGCGAGGTGAAGAAAGGCGGCAAGACGAGATTCGGGCTGAAGG
>DATIYN010000147.1:0-9639 GCA_035517595.1 Burkholderiales bacterium | reverse complement strand
TGCGGCCGTGGATGGTGCGCGTCTCGATCCCCTCCGGCGGCTTGCCGGCCTCCGCGAGCGCGGCCTGCGTGCCCCAGGTCAGCCAGACCGGCAAGCGGTGCTGCGCGGCGAAGGCGTAGGCCTGGCCCGCGTGGTCGTCGTGCTCGTGCGTGACGAGGATGCCCGCGAGGCGAGAGGGTGCAAGGCCGAGCCTCGCGAGGCGCCGCTCGGTCTCGCGCGGCGACAGGCCGCAGTCGAGCAGCAGGCGGGTCACGCTGCCTCGCGCGCCCGCCTCGGCGACCAGGCAATTGCCCTTGGATCCGCTGCCGAGCGAAGCGAATCGCAGCGTCACAGGCCGCGTCCCGCCGGCAGCGTCACTTCAGCTGGTCGTTCAGCAGGGCGATGATGCGCCGCGAGCTCTGCGTATTGGCCTGCGCGCCCTCTTTGGTCAGGACCTGCACCACGCACTTGCCCGCGAACTGGCGGATGTGCACGCGATACTGCTCGGCGGTCGCGGCGCCGTCGTCGGTCTTCCAGAACGCGAGCTTGGAGAGCAGCCCCTTCTCGGCGTCCTTGCGCTTCATGTCCGTCGCGTCGGTGTCGGCATAGCGCACGAAATACTGGCCTTTCTGCCGGTCGCGGTCCTCGACCGTGAAGCCGATGCGATCGAGCGCGAGGCCGACGCGGCGCCAGGTCCGGTCGAAAGGCTCGAAGACCTCCAGCGTCTCGAAGCCACCGATTCCCTGCTGGATGGCGGCGCGCGCCGGCGCCTGCGCGGCCGTGGCGATGAACTGCTTCGCCTTGTCTTCCTGCGTGCCGAGGCGCACCATCAGGCGGCGCAGGAACTCGGCCTCCAGCTCCGGGTCGGGCGGGCGCGGCTGCCAGATGCTCGAGCCCTCGTTGTCCCGGCTCGCGCGCTGCGTGCTCTGCACGGTCTCGATCATGCCGCGGTGGCTGATGTAGACCTCGGTGCCCTCGTCGGTGCGCTCCAGCCGCGTGCGGAACTTGTCGCGCTCGGCGGTGCTGTAGATCGAGTCGAGCATCTTGCCGAGGAAGCCGCGCACGACGTCCTGCGGGATCTTGGCCCGGTTCTCGGCCCAGTCGGTTTCCATGACGCCGGCCTCGGGCAGGCTGATTGCGATCAGGAAGCCGTTCTCCTGCCAGAAGTCGCGCACCAGCGGCCAGAGCTTCTCGGGCGGCTCGTTGACGACCAGCCAGCGCTGCGAGCCGGCGCGCTCGATGCGCATCTTGTCCACGGTCGGCAGCACGCCGGCCTGGATCGTGCCCGTCCGGCGCGCCTGCGCGCGGTCGGACTCATAGCTCGAGGCGGTCGCCGAGCCCTTGCCCGTGTCGGGCACCACGTAGCGGTTGTCGTGCGCGGGCGTGGTCAGGTCCGGCGGGATCTCGAGCGACGGCAGCTGCCCGGCCGACTTGTAGTCGACCTTCTTGCCCTCGAGAAAGTCGCCGCTCATCGTGCACGCCTGCAGCGCAAGGCCGGCGAGCAGCGGGACCCAGGCCCGCGACCGCATCATGCGCGCTTTTCCACCGCGCGCAGCGGCAGCGCGATGCCCGCCTCGGCGAGCGCCTCGCGCACCGCCTCGTAGCTGCGCTCGGTAAGCGGCACCAGCGGCAGGCGCAGGCCCGGCTCGATGAGCCCCATCTGCGCCATCGCCCACTTCACGGGCGCGGGGCTGGTCTCGATGAACAGCTTCTGGTGCAGGCCGATCAGGCGCAGGTTGATCTCGCGCGCCTTCTTGACGTCGCCGACGAGCGCCGCAGAGCACATCTCCGCCATCATGCGCGGCGCCACGTTCGCCGTCACCGAGACCACCCCGTGGCCGCCGAGCAGGATCAGCGCCAGCGCGCCGGCGTCCTCGCCCGAGTAGATCGCGAAATTGCGCGGCGCGCGCTTGATGAGATCGGTGCCGCGCTCGACGATCGCCGTCGCGTCCTTGATGCCGATGATGCCCGGCACCTGCGCGAGGCGCAGCACCGTGTCGTTCGACAGGTCGGCGACGGTGCGCACCGGCACGTTGTACAGGATCATCGGCAGGTCGACCGTTTCGGCGATCTTGCGGAAGTGCCGGTACATGCCCTCCTGCGTCGGCTTGTTGTAGTACGGCACCACCGACAGGCTCGCGGTCGCGCCGGCCTTCTTCGCCGACTCGGACAGCTCGATCGCCTCGGCCGTCGAGTTGCCGCCGGTGCCGGCGATGATCGGCAGGCGGCCGTTGGAGTGCTGGACGGCGACGCGGATCAGCTCCTTGTGCTCGTCGAAGTTCACCGTCGGCGACTCGCCCGTGGTGCCGACGACGACGATCGCCGAGGTGCCTTGCGCGATGTGCCAGTCGATCAGGCTCTTGAAGCGGGCGTAGTCGAGCCGCCCGTCCTCCAGCATCGGGGTGACGATTGCAACCAGGCTGCCTGTAATCATCTGCCGACTCCGCTCAAAATCTGCCGTATCGCAGTCAGCTTTCTATTTTAGCCCTTGCCGCGCCGCACAGCACAAAGTCTTTGAATCATTGCGGGTTTCGGCTCCGTGACCGGTCCCTCCTCGAAGGCCTCGACGCGCAGCGCGCGGAAGGCTTCGCGCAGTTCGCCCGGCCGCAGCAGGAACGCCGGATTGGACGGCCGACCGTGGCGTTCGTTCCCCAGCATGAAGGTCTCGTAGATCAACACGCCGCCTTCGGCGAGGCTCGCCTCGAGCACCGCCAGCAGCGGGCGATGCAGGTAGTTGGTCACCACGATGCCCTCGAAGCGCTCGCCCTCGAACGGCCATGGGCTGCCGTCCTCGAGGTCGGCGCAGACGAACCGCGCGCCCGGAATGTCCTGCGGCTCGCGATCGACGGCGACGACGTTCAGGCCCCGCGCCAGGAAATATCTTGCATGCCGCCCGCGTCCGCAGGCCACGTCGAGCACGGTGCCGTGCGTGATGAGCGGCGCCCAGCGCACGACCCACGCCGAAGGCGCCTCGGCGCCGTGCGCCGTCATCGCGCCGCCTGCGGAACGTCCCTCAGGAAGACCGTCAGGTCGGTCGTGGGCGGCTGCGCCGGCACGCGGTAGATCATCTCCGCCACGAAGCCCCGGTGGTAAGTGGTGTGGTTGACGATGTGCGCGAGGATCTCGGCGCGCGTCATCGCGCCCTCGCCGCCCCCCACGAACGTGAAGCGTACCGTCTCTCCGAGCTGCACCGGCGTGTAGGCGTCGTAGCGATCCCGGTACCAGGCATCGATTTCCTCCTGCTGCCGCCAGAGTTCGGCGAGCGGCGGATAGTCCGCCGTGTTGCGCGCGGTGTAGCCGTGCGCGCGACCCTCCAGGTGCGCCTGGAAGACGCGGTCGATCACGTAGTTGTGGTTCAGCATGTGGACCATGTTCTTGAACAGGCCCACCCGCGGCTTCTCGGCCTCGCCGGGCGGCAGCGCCGCGATCGCGTCGAAGATCAGCCGGTTCGCCCAGGCGTTGTAGCGGGTCAGCGTGCGTGGCGAGATCATGGACCTACCTCCGGCGTGCGAGCCAGTAGACCGGGATGCCGGCGGCCATCACCACCAGGCCGGAGAGCGCGAGGGTCCCGAATTTCGGCCCGTACTGCGGGTTGAAGATGTAGTCGACGGCCTTCCACAGCATGAAGCCGCACATCGTGCAGAACACGAGAGGGATCGCCGGATAGAGCGGCACCTTGAATTCGCTCTGCCTGCCGTGCCGCGCGCGAAAGACGAACAGCGTCGTGCCGGTGAGCAGGAAGAAGGTCCAGAACACGGGCGCCGTGTAGGCCACCATCGCGTCGAAGCCGTCGCGCGTGGCGAGGCTCGCCGCGCCGATGAGCACCAGCGTGATCGCGCCCTGCAGCAGGATCGCGTTGGCCGGGGTGCTGCCGCGCTCGCGCCAGCTGCCGAGGCGGGCGAACAGCGGGAAGTCGCGCCCCATCGCGAAGTTGCTGCGCGCGCCGGTGAACACCGCGGCGTTGATCGTCGTGAGCGCCGAGACGCAGACGATGAGCGACAGCGCGACCGCGCCCGTCTCGCCGACGGCGAGCCGCATCACGTCCGCGGCGACCGCCTTGGAGGCGGCGACACCGCCCTGCCCCAGCGCCGCCAGGTAGCCCAGATTCACCAGCAGGTAGAGCGCGGTCACCACGGCGATGCCGCCGACCAGCACCTTCATCATGTTGCGCCGCGGGTCGCGCACCTCGCCCGACAGGTAGGCCGCCTCGTTCCAGCCACCGAAGGTGAACAGCACGAACATCATCGCCAGCAGGAAATCGCCCCCGGAGCCCTGCGCGGCCGGCCTGGCCGCGGAGCCGAACGCGAAGCCCGCCAGCGCGAGCGCGATCAGGCCGGCGATCAGCGCCGACTCCATGACCTTCTGCAGCAGCTTCGTCTCCAGGGTGCCGACGAAATTGAGCAGCGTCATCGCGACGACCGACAGCGCGGCGTAGATCGCGGTGCCGTGCTCGCCGAGGCCGCAGATCTCGCTCGCGTACTCGCCGAACACGAAGGCCACTGCCGCGATGGCGCCGGTCTGGATCACCGTCATGCGCGACCAGGCGAATACGAACGCGGTGCCGCGGCCGTAGCCCTCGCCGAGGAAGGCGTATTCGCCGCCGGTCACCGGGTGGCGCGCGGCGAGCTCGGCATAGACCAGCGCGCCGCACAGCGAAATCGCGCCGCCCAGCAGCCACGCGAGCAGGAACTCCGCGCTGCCCGAGGTGTTGCCGGCGACGATCGAGGGCGCCTTGAAGATGCCGACGCCGATCACCATCCCGACGTTGAGGAACACCCCGTCGGCGACCGACAGCAGCGGCTTCGGCGCGCTCACTGGCGAGCCGCGCTCCAGGGAAGCATGCGCACCTGCTCGCCGTCGGAAACGCGCACGTCGCCGTCGATGCGCCCGCCGGCCACCTTGCCGCGGAACAACAGGTTGTAGCCTTTGCCGCCGACGAGGCCCGTCACGGCCAAGCGCATCTCCTCGCCGCGCATGCGCGCGCCACGCACGATCATCTGCGCGCCCGCGTTCGATCCGCCAACCCTCGCGTCGACCTCGAGCTCCTGGTACTTCTGCAGCACGTCGAACCGCCAGTGCCCGCCCAGCTCGGGCAGCTCGGCGACCCAGTGCCCGGCTGCCTGCGCCGGCACGACCCAGAGGTAGATGCGCGAGCGGCCGAGCGGCCCGACCATCTTCTCGGCGAGCGCGAGCTCGATCATCTCGTCGAACGGCCAGTCGCCGAGATCGTAGTCGTGCGAGACGATGCGCGCGCCGGGCCGCAGCTGGTCGAGCAGGCGCGGCAGGAGCTGGCGGTTCACCTCCGGCAGCAGGTACATCGTCACCACGTCGACGCCATGCAGGTCGGTCTCGAAGAGGTCGCGCACCTCGAAGCGCGCAAGCGCATCCACGCCCTCGCGCTTCGCGTTGTCGCTGGCGAGGCGCACGAGCTTCGGGTCGATGTCCACGCCTAGCCCCTGCGTGCCGTAGCGCTTCGCGGCCGCGATGACGATGCGGCCGTCGCCCGAGCCCAGGTCCACGAGCCGCTCGCCCTTCTGCGGATGCGCGAGGTACAGCATGCGCTCGACCACCGAATCGGGCGACACCACGAACGGCGTCTCGCCGTCGTCCCACGCCCAGGTTTGCGCGCTCGCGAGCGCGGCGACGAGCGCCTGCGCGAGGAAGAAGAGAACTCTCATGCGGGTAAAATGCGCGCTGCGCCCCGGTAGCTCAGTGGATAGAGCAGCCCCCTCCTAAGGGGCAGGTCGCACGTTCGATTCGTGTCTGGGGCGCCAGTCACGCGCTGGATTCTAAGAAGGATTGCCCGGCTCAACCAATGGTCTTTCACGGCAAATGGTACGACGAGGTTCAGGTCGGCGACAGCTTCGGTTCGAGCCTCACCGTCGCCGAGACGCACCTTGTGCTCGCCGCAGGCCTGTTCGGCGACTTCAACCCGCTCCATGTGGACGAGGTGTTCGCCGAGAAGTCGCGTTTCGCGGGCCGCATCCTGCACGGGCCGTTCACGAGCGCGCTGGTGTCGTCGCCCGTCGGCATGTACTTCGCGGGAACGGCGATCGCCTACCTGGAGCACGCCTGCCGCTTCAAGGCGCCGGTGCGCCCGGGCGACACGCTGGCGACGCGCTGGACCGTGACCCAGAAGCTCGACAAGCCCAGGCATGCGGGCGGCATCGTCGTCATGAAATGCGAATCGAAGAACCAGCACGGCGACGTCGTCGTCGAGGCCGACGGCAAGATTCTCGTGGCGGCGCGGGCTAGCTGAATCTGCCGATCCAGCGCCGGTCCAGCCAGTCCTTCCAGCGCCAGGCCCAGCGCCCCTCCGCCGACCAGGCGCTTCGGCTCGCGATCGCGTATCGCGCGCCGCAACTGATGAGCGCGAGGCTCTCGCGCTGCGGCGTGAAATCGAGCATCGCCATGCCGCGCACCACGCGCTTCAGGTTCTCGGCCAGCACCGGCGCCTGCCGCACCGCGTAGACGCCCGACTTCGGCAGCGCCAGGCCCTCGAGCGAGGCGCAATCGCCCGCGGCGAACACGTCGGGATGCGAGACGCTGCGCAGGCTCGCGTCCACGAGCACGAAGCCGTGCGCATCGGTGCGCAGGCCGCTGTCGCCCAGCAGCGGCAGCGCGGTCGCGCCGGTGACCCGGAAGGTCGCGTCGAACGCGCCCGCCGGCGCAGCGCCGATGCGCAGCGGTATTGCGAGGCGGTCGAGCGCGCCGCGGATCCTCGCAGCCAGCGCCGGCGCGAAGGCGAAGCGGTCGCTGTACAGCTCCACCGTGCCGCCAGCCGCTCTCCGGTCGAGCGCGTACTTCATGGCCATCGCGATCTCCACTCCGCCCGCGCCCGCGCCCACGACCGCGATTCGCGGCGCGTCGTGCGCCTGCAGCAGGTCATGCCAGCGCGCGAGGAACGGGTCGAAAGGCTTGACCGCGACGGAATCCGGCGCCGTCTCCGCCGGCACCGAGCCGACGTCGAGCGACAGGACGTCGTAGCGCGCCGAGCTGCCGTCCGCGAGCACCACCTGCTTGTCGGCGGCGTCGATCGCCACCGCCTGCGCCTGCACGAACCCCGCGCCCGCGCGCCGCGCGAGGCTCGCGAGGTCGATCTGCGCCTGCGCCGGCGCGTAGTGGCCGGCGATCACGCCGGGCACCATGCCCGAGTAGGTGTGCGAGGGTCCGGGCGAGACGAGCACGGTCTCGAGGTTCTTCGAGACGAAATCGCGGAACTTCAGGAGCACGAAGGCGTGGGCGTGGCCGCCGCCGAGCAGGACGATGCGCGTCGCGCGCGGGCCCGTCACGCCTTCGTTCCGCTCTTCGCTTCCTGGCGCTCTTCGGAAGCGGTTCTTGCTTCCTCCCTCTTGCGCAGCTCCTTGCGCTGGACTTTGCCGGTCGTGGTCATCGGCAGCGCGTCGATGAACTCGATCTCCTTTGGGTACTCGTAGGGGGCAAGCCTGCCGCGCACGTGCGCCTGGATCTCGTTCATGAGCGCCTGCGAGGGCGACTGCCCCGGCTGCAGCACGACGAAGGCCTTGACCACCTGGCCTCGCGCCTCGTCGGCCTTGCCGATCACCGCGGCGTTGGCCACCGCCGGGTGCTTGACGATGCACGACTCGATCTCCGCCGGGCCGATGCGGTAGCCCGAGGACTTGATGACGTCGTCCGAGCGCCCCTGGTACCAGAGGTAGCCGTCCTCGTCCATGCGGCCCTGGTCGCCGGTGCAGCCCCAGTCGTCGACGAACTTCTCGCGCGTCGCGTCCGGATTCTTCCAGTATTCGAGGAAGAACACGGGATCTCCCGCCCGGCGCACCGCGATCTCCCCGAGTTCGCCGCGCGGCGCCTCGTTGCCCTTCTCGTCGATGATCGCGACGCGGTGGCCCGGGTAGGGCCGGCCGATCGAACCCGGCTTCACGGGCCAAGCGGCCTGGCAGTTGCCGACCACGTAGTTGATCTCGGTCTGCCCGAACATCTCGTTGATCGTGACGCCGAGCTGCTCGCGCGCCCACTCGATCACCGTGACGCCGACCGATTCGCCGGCGCTCATGATCGAACGGAGGGAAATACCGAACCTGGATTTGGGATTTGGAACGGCTTTCATCATTTGCTTCAAAGCCGTGGGAAACAGGAAGGAATTCCGGATCCCGTATTTCTCGAGCAAGTCGTAGGCGCGCTCCGCGTCGAAGCGCCCGCGGTAGCCGAGGATCGGGATACCGAAGTACCAGCTCGGCAGCAGCGCGTCGAACAGCCCGCCCGCCCACGCCCAGTCGGCGGGCGACCAGAACAGGTCGCCGGGCTGCGGGAAGAAATCGTGCGAATAGACGAAGCCCGGCAGGTTGCCGACGATCAGCCGGTGCCCCTGCAGCGCGCCCTTCGGCGGGCCGGTGGTGCCGCTCGTGTAGATGATGAGGGCAGGATCGCTCGACGCGGTGTCTTCGCTCTTGAAATCAGAACTGCCCTTCTGGATCAGCGATTCATACGAGTGGACCCCCGCCTCGCGCGCTCCGCCCACCCCAATCACGTGCCTCAAATGCGTCAGCTTGTCCTTGGTGGCCCAGAGATTGGCGATCGTGGTCGGCTCCACGAACACCGCGCTCGCGCCGGCGAACTCCATGCGGTACTCGAGCGCCTCCGGCCCGAACAGGTGCGACAGCGGCAGCGCGATCGCGCCCATCTGGAAGATCCCCATGTAGGCGATCGCCATTTCCGGGCGCTGCGGCAGGATCAGCGCGACGCGGTCGCCGCGCTTGACGCCCAGCCCCGCGAGCGCGTTCGAAAGCCGGTTCGCCTCGCGCTGCACGTCCCAGAACGTGTACTTCGCCGCCGCGCCCGACTCGTCCTCCCAGTACAGCGCGAAGCGCGAGCGGTCGCGCGCCCAGCGCCTGCAGCAGACCTCGGCGATGTTCAGCCGCTCGGGCACCTCCCAGCGCCAGCTGCGGTACAGTTCGTCGTAGCGGTTGATCACAGGCGCCCTTCCGATCCGTCCGCCGAGAATACAGGAACTTTGCCATGCCCCGCGCTTTCGTGTTCGATGCCTACGGCACGCTGTTCGACGTCCACTCGGTGCAGGCGCATTGCGAATCGCTCTGGCCCGGCAAGGGTGCGCAGCTCTCGCAGCTCTGGCGCACCAAGCAGCTCGACTACACCTGGCTGCGCAGCCTGATGCGCCGCTACGCGCCGTTCTCGCAGGTCACCGAGGAAGCCCTGCTCTATTGCTGCGATTTCCTGAATTTGAAGATCCAGGAAGGCGAGCAGCGGTCTCTCATGGCGGAGTACCGCAGGCTCGCGCTCTTCCCGGACGTGAAGCACGCGCTCGCCGGGCTCAAGGCGAAGCTCGCGATCCTCAGCAACGGCTCGCCCGACATGCTCGACCCTCTCGTCGCGCACTCCGGCCTCCGCTTCGACGCCGTGCTGAGCGTCGATGCGGTGAAGGTCTACAAGCCCGCGCCCGAGGTCTACCAGCTCGCCGTAGATCGCCTGGGAGTGTCGAAGGCGGACATCGCCTTCATCTCGTCCAACGGCTGGGACGCCGCGGGCGCGAAGTCCTTCGGTTTTTCCGTGTACTGGATCAATCGCACCGGCGCGCCGGTCGAGCAGCTCGGCTTCGCGCCGGACCGCATCCTTGAATCGCTCGGTGAAATTCTGCGCTAACTGCGGCGCGCCGGTGGCGCG
>DATIYN010000146.1:0-2462 GCA_035517595.1 Burkholderiales bacterium | reverse complement strand
GCCTTCAGGAAATCACGGCGCGTGAAGTCGAAAGTGTCCATGGCTCACGCTCCTTTCCGCGACGCGACGTCCTGGATCGCAGCCTTGATGCGCGGATAGGTTCCGCAGCGGCAGATGTTGCCGGACATCGCGTTGTCGATGTCCTGGCTCGAGGGCTTCTTGTTGCTTGCAAGGAGCGCCGCGGCCGACATGATCTGGCCCGCCTGGCAGTAGCCGCATTGCGGCACGCCATGCGCGCGCCACGCCTCCTGCAGCGCGTGCTTGCCGTGGGGATCGAGCCCTTCGATTGTCGTGACCTTCTTTCCGTTCACCGCGCTCATCGGCGTGAGGCAGGAACGCGCGGCGCCTCCGTCAATGTGGACCGTGCATGCGCCGCACAGCGCGATGCCGCATCCGAATTTGGTGCCCGTCATCTGCAGCACGTCGCGCAGGTACCAGAGCAGGGGCATTTCGGGATCGCCGTCGAACGTCTGCGGCTTCCCGTTTACGGTCAGCGAAACCATGATGGGTGACTCCTCGAAGGTGGGTAGGAAGGGCGCCTCTGGCGAGCGCCTTCATGAACCCAATCTAGACCTTCGCCGGGCGCATTACAACCGAGCGGAACGCCCCTCGAATCGCACGACGTCGCGCTCGGAGTTGAGCTTGAAGAAGGCCGCCGACTGCTCGAGGCGCGATGCCTGCTTGCGCAGGCCCTCGGCGGAAGCGGCCGAGTGCGCGACCATCGCCGCGTTGTCCTGCGTCACGCGCTCGAGGTTGCTCATGGCCTGGCTCACCTGGGCGATGCCGGCGTTCTGCTCGTGCGTCGTGTGGGCGATGTCGGCGATGCTCTGGGTCACGGCGTTCACGCTGGAGATGACCTGCGACATCGTGCCGCCCGCCTGGCCCGCGAGCCTGGCGCCCGTGTCGATTCGACCGACGGAGGCGCCGATCAGTCCCTGGATTTCCTTCGCCGCTTCGGCGCAGCGCTGCGCGAGCAGGCGCACTTCCGCGGCGACCACGGCGAAGCCGCGGCCCTCGGAGCCCGCGCGCGCCGCTTCCACGGCGGCGTTCAGGGCGAGCAGGTTCGTCTGGAACGCGATCGTGTTCACGACGTTGGTGATGTCGGCGATCTGGCGCGCCGAAGACTGGATCTCGCCCATGGTGGCCGCGACCTGGTCGACGAGCTTGCCCGCTTCGCCCGCGATGCGCGAGGCCGACCCGGCCTGGTCGTTGGCGTTCTTCGCGTTACCGGCGTTCTGCCTGATTGCCGAGACGATCTCCTCGAGCGAGGCGCTGGTCTGCTCGAGGGTGGAGGACTGCTCCTCGGTGCGATTGGACAGGTCCGCGCTGGCGCGCGCGATGTCCGAGGAATCCCCGAGCACGGCGAGCCCGGCCTCGCGAAGCTCCGCGGCGATGCGCCGCAGGCTCTCCTGCATGCGCGCGAGCGAGCTCACGAGCGCGGTGACCTCGTCGTTGCCGCCCGGGGCGAAATCGGTGGTGAGGTCGCCCGAGGCGATGCGCTCGGCGCCCTGGCGCGCGGCTTCCACGGGCGCGATGATCGAGCGCGATACGAGGAGCGCCGCGACGATGGCCACGACGAGGCCCGCGCCCATGAGCACGACCACGAGCAGGCGCACTCGCGTGACGGTGTCCAGCGCGTCGGCGCGCGCTTTCTCCAGGCTCGACTGCTGCAGCGCCACGAACGAATGCACGGCCGACGAGTATTCGTTGGCCATGGGCACGAGATCGCTCTTGATGAGCGAGTTCATGTCGTCGCCGTAGGCCTTGTGCTCCATGAGCGAGGCGACCTTGTCGTCGTACTTCTTTCCGGAGGCGATGACCTCGTCGAGGAGCTTCCTGCCGGGGCCGGGCGCCGTGAGCATTGCGATGCGCGATTGCAGGTTGCGAATGTCGGCCTGCCCTTGCCGGACGCCTTCCTGCATGCGCCTGGCGATCACCTCGTCGCTGAACTGCAGCACGGCCGCCGTGCGCACGAGGTTGGTGGAGATGCTCTTGTCCAGGTCGGCGGCGAGCGACAGGCGCGCGGCCTCCTCCGAGACGAGGCCGTCGATGGTGGCTGCGAGGGAGCCCAGGCTCCAGGCGGAGACCGCGGCCGCGAGGCCGGCAAGGAAGACAACCGCGACGAAACCGATCGCGAGCCGCTGGCCCACGCCTACGGCGCGGATCCGGCTCGTGAAACCCCCCACCATGTCGAAGCCCCCGAGTGTTCTTTTGTCTTGCCGCCACCTTGCCATGAATCGCCGCGCGGCGAAGTGACCTGGGTCACTTGCAGGTTACCGATGGAATGGGCCATGCGCGAGGCATGTTGCCTTCTGTGACCGGGCGCCTCGGGGCGAGCGGAAAATGGCATCATCGGCCCATGGACACGAGACGAGCATTCGCGATCGCCGCTTGCCTGGCGCTTGCCGCGTGCGGCGGCAGCGGCGGAGGCGGTGGCGGCACTACCGGTGGCGGCACGGGCG
>DATIYN010000145.1:0-9989 GCA_035517595.1 Burkholderiales bacterium | reverse complement strand
CGTGCCCGGAAGCCACCTCGTGCTCAAGTGGCACACGCTCGAAATGCCGGAGTGCCGCGGTCTGCTCGCGGCGCGGTTCCGGCGCGCCGGCATCGGGCCGGAGCGCCTCGAATTCCGTTCCGGCGCGCAGTACGAAGAGCTGCTCGGCGAATACGGCGGCATCGACATCGCACTGGACCCGTTCCCGTTCACGGGAGGGCAGACGAGCTTCGATGCGCTGTGGATGGGCGTCCCCGTCGCTACGCTGGCGGGCCGCCGGCCGGTCTCTCGCCAGACCCTCTGCCTGCTTGGCAACCTCGGTCTCGAGGAGCTCGCCGCGGACACGGCAGACGGTTTCGTCGAGCGAGCCATCGCCCTCGCGCACGACACCGCCAGGATCGGCGAACTGCGCGCGACGCTGCGGCAGCGCATGCGGGCCTCGCCGCTCATGGATGCGCCGGCCTTTGCGCGGGCGTTCGTGGACATCCTGCGCGACGCAGCCGATGGGGTGGTGTAGGCTAGAAAAATGTCTTCGACGCTGGACCGGCTGATCGTCAACTTCGACCGCACGCTGCGTACGCTCGCCGGCGCGCACAACGCGGGCAGGCCGTCGCCGGCCGCCGGGATCCCCGAAGGCGAGCAGGACGAGCCTGCGCGAGCGGAGGCCGCGGCCCTGATGCGCGTGAATCACGTGGGCGAAGTCTGTGCGCAGGCGCTGTACCAGGGACAGGCGTTGACCGCGCGTGCGCCGGAAAACCGGGCGGCGCTGGAGCAGGCTGCCTGCGAGGAGCAGGACCACCTGGTCTGGAGCGCGCAGCGCATCGAAGAGCTCGGCGGCCGCACCAGCCTGCTCGTTCCGCTCTGGTATGCAGGCTCGCTCGCGCTGGGCGCGGCCGCGGGCGCGCTCGGCGACCGCTGGAGCCTCGCTTTCCTCGCCGAGACCGAACACCAGGTCGAGCAGCACCTGACCGGCCACCTGCGGCGGCTGCCCGCGGAGGACGCGCGCACGCGCGCCGTGGTCGAGGCGATGCGCAGCGACGAAGTGAAGCACCGCGACAGCGCGATCGCGCTCGGCGCCGCCGACCTGCCGGCGGCCGCGAAGGCCGCCATGCGAGTCATGGCGAGGGTGATGACGACCGTGTCGCACCGGATCTGAGCGTGTTCCAGGTCTTCATCGGCTACGACCCGCGGGAGGCCGTCGCCTACCACACGCTCGCGCACTCGATCCTGCGGCGCGCATCGATTCCCGTGACGATTGCCCCGGTCATGCAGTCCCAGCTCAAGGGCCTCTACACGCGCAAGCGCGGACCGACGGAATCCACGGAATTCAGCCTGACGCGCTTCCTCGTGCCGGCGCTGTCGCGGTATCGCGGCTGGTCACTGTTCATGGACTGCGACATGCTGTGCCGCGCCGACATCGCCGAGCTCGCGGCGTTCAGCGAGCGCGCCCCGGACAAGGCGGTGCTGCTGTGCAAGCACGACTACACGCCGCATTCATCCAGGAAATTCCTCAACCAGGTCCAGACGGTCTATCCGCGCAAGAACTGGTCGAGCGTGATGTTGTTCAATAATGCGCTCTGCGCCGCACTGACCGCGGACTACGTGAATGGAGCGCCGGGCCTGGACTTGCAGCGCTTTGCCTGGATCGACGATGCGCGCATCGGCGAATTGCCGCTCGAATGGAATTGGCTGGTCACCGAGTACAAGAAGAACCCTGACGCGAAGATCGTGCACTTCACGCGAGGCGGGCCGTACTTCGACGAGTACCGCGAGTGCGACTACGCCGAAGAGTGGTTCGAGGAGAATCGCCGGATGAACTACGCCGAGAACCGCGTGACGGCCTGATCAGGCGTCGACGATCTCCAGCTCGCGCGTGATCTCGGCGGTCCTGGCGAGGATGGCGGTCGCCGAGCAGTACTTGTCGTGCGACAGGCGCACCGCCTGCTCGACGAGGTTGTGCTTGAGATTGCGGCCGCGCACGACAAACCGATAGTGGATTCGGGTGAACACCTTCGGGTCGGTCGCGGCGCGCTCTGCCGTGAGCTTCACCTCGCAGGCCTCCACGTCCTGGTTGTTCTTCTTCAGGATCACGACGACGTCGTAGGCGGTGCAGCCGCCGGCGCCCGCCAGCACGACCTCCATCGGCCGCGGCGCGAGATTGCGCCCGCCGCCTTCTGGAGCGCCGTCCATCGTCACCAGGTGGTTGCTGCCCGTCTCGGCGACGAAGGTCATGCCGCTGCCCCAGCGTACCGTGCAGTCCATGGGATGCCTCTCTTCTAGTGCGATGATTTTAAAATAGAAAATATATATTGCGTTGCAGCAATGCTTCGGGCACAATGCAACTGTCTCCTCCACCCTCCTCCAATCGGTGGATTCGGCGCAATCTCAACAGGTTGCGCCGTTTTTTTGCTACTATGCGCGCCTTTTCTCGAGCAGCCAGTCAATGAAGACCTACACCGCGAAGGCCGGCGAAGTCGTGCACGGCTGGTACATCGTAGACGCGCAGAACAAGGTGCTCGGGCGTCTCGCGTCGCAGATCGCCATGCGCCTGCGCGGCAAGCACAAGCCCGAGTTCACGCCGCACGTGGACACCGGCGACTACATCGTGGTGCTGAACGCGGCGAAGATCCGCGTCACGGGCCGCAAGCAGATCGGCAAGAAGTACATCCGGCACACCACGTTCCCGGGCGGCATCAAGGAAACCGACTTTGCGAAGCTGCACGCGCGGTTCCCCGATCGCGCCCTGCAGCGCGCGGTGAAGGGCATGCTGCCGAAGGGGCCGCTCGGTTACGCGATGCTCAAGAAGCTCAAGATCTACGCCGACGGCAAGCACCCGCACGGCGCGCAGCAGCCCAAGGCACTGGAGATCTGACGATGGTCGGCGACTACTACTACGGCACGGGCCGGCGCAAGAGCTCGGTCGCGCGCGTGTTCCTCAAGCCCGGCAAGGGCCAGTTCACGGTCAACGGCAAGCCCGTCGACCAGTTCTTCGCGCGCGAGACCGGCCGCATGATCGTGCGCCAGCCGCTCGAGATCACCAAGAACCTCGCGACCTTCGACATCAACGTCAACGTGCACGGCGGCGGCGAGAACGGCCAGGCCGGCGCGGTGCGCCACGGCATCACCCGTGCGCTGATCGAGTATGATGCGACGCTGAAGCCCGCGCTCAGCGCGGCGCGCCTCGTGACCCGCGATGCGCGAGAAGTGGAGCGAAAAAAGGTCGGCTTGCACAAGGCGCGGCGGCGCAAGCAGTACTCCAAGCGTTAACATCGGGGAGTCTCCCCGGACACCGAAAAGCCGCCTCCGGGCGGCTTTTTCGTTTCAGGAGTCAAGCAAAATGATCAAGGCCGGGATTGTCGGCGGCACGGGGTACTCGGGCGTGGAGCTGCTGCGGCTGCTCGCGCAGCATCCGCAGGTGGAGATCGCGGTGGCCACCTCGCGCCAGGAGGCGGGCAAGGCGGTGAGCGCGGCCTATCCGAGCCTGCGCGGCCGCGTGGCGCTCGCATTCACGAAGCCCGATGACCCGGCGCTGAAGAAATGCGACGTGGTCTTCTTCTGCACGCCGAACGGCGTGGCGATGGGCGAGGCGCGCGCGCTGCTCGACGCCGGCGCGCGCGTCGTCGACATCTCGGCCGATTTCCGCCTGAAGGACATCGCCGAGTGGGAGCGCTGGTACAGGGTGAAACATGCTGCGCCCGAGCTCGTGGCGCAGGCGGTGTACGGCCTGTGCGAGGTCAACCGCGACAGGATCCGCGGCGCGCGGCTGGTGGCGAACCCGGGCTGCTATCCGACCTCGGTGGTGCTCGGGCTCCTGCCGCTCGTCGAGGCGGGCGCGGTCGACCTCGATCACCTGATCGCCGACGCCAAGTCGGGCGTCTCGGGGGCAGGGCGCAAGCCCGAGCTTCACCTCCTCCACGGCGAAGTGTCCGAGAACTTCGCCGCGTACAACATCGGCGGCCACCGGCACTGGCCGGAGATGAGGCAGACTCTGGCGGAGTTAGCCGGGCGAGAGGTCGGCCTGGTGTTCACGCCGCACCTCGTGCCGATGGTGCGCGGCATCCTCGCCTCGCTCTACGCACGCGTCACCAGGGAAATGGATTTCCAGGCGCTCTACGAGAAGCGCTACGCGAGCGAACCCTTCGTGGACGTCATGCCCGCCGGCAGCCATCCCGATACCCGCTCGACGCGCGCGGCCAACGTCTGCCGGATCGCGGTGCACCGGCCGCCCGAGCGCGGCGAACGCCGCGCCACGCTCGTCGTGCTCTCGGCGATCGACAATCTGATGAAGGGCGCCTCGGGTCAGGCGGTGCAGAACATGAACCTCATGTTCGGATTCCCCGAGACGCAGGGACTCGACCAGGTGGCGGTCGTCCCCTAGGGCCGCGATGGCCGGACGTCTCTCGAAGCTCCGGCAGCGCTTCGGCATCGCCGCACCGAAGGTCGCGGTGCGCACGCACGTGCCGTGGTACCTGCGCTGGCTGGGCCTGGCGATCCTGTTCGCGTTCTCGGCGGCGCTCGCGGCCTGGATGTACGACGCCGGGCGGCGCTTCGCCGGCTTCGACCGCAGCGAAGTGGAGCAGGAGCTCAGCACCGCGCGCGCCGAGCTTTCGCGGCTGCGCGACGAGCTCTCGCGGCTGCGCGCGGTCGCCAACGCGGCCGACAGCAAGATGTCGATCGAGCGCACCGCGCAGCAGAAGCTCGCGCAGCAGATCAAGGGCATGGAGCAGGAGAACGCGCGGCTGCGCGAGGAGCTCGCGCTGTTCGAGAGCATGCTCTCGGCCGATACCTCGAGCGCCGCGCCGCTCCAGGTGCTGCGCTTCAAGGTGGAGCCCGACGTGCTGCCGGGGGAATACCGCTACCGGATCATGCTGCTCGCTTCCGGCCCCCGTCGCGGCAAGGACTTCCAGGGGCGCCTCGAGCTCGTGGTCGCGCTGACGGAAGAGGGCCGCAGTGCTATGATCACGGTGCCTGGGACGGCGGATGCCGAGGCGGCGAATTTCCGGCTGAATTTCAAGCACTTCCAGCGGATGGACGGCATCTTCCGAGTGGATCCCAAGGCGAAGATCTCGAGCGTGCAGCTGCGCGTCTACGAGACCGGGGCTACCGAGCCCCGGGTGACGCAGAACGCGACGCTGCAATAGGGAAGGTTCGGAAGGAGCCGTGGCCATGTTTCGCAAGGAGAGCAAGCCGCAGAACCGCATCGACAGCCTGATCGGCGCGACCACTCGCATCGAGGGCAACGTGTTCTTCAGCGGCGGCCTGCGCGTGGATGGCGCGGTGCGCGGCAACGTCGCGGCGCTGCCCGAGCAGCCCGGCACGCTGGTGGTCTCGGAGCACGCGCGCGTGGACGGCGAAGTCCAGGCGGCGCACGTGGTGGTCAACGGCACGATCAACGGGCCGGTGTCGGCGCGGGAGACGCTTGAACTCCAGGCCAATTCCAGGGTCAAAGGCGATATTCATTACAAGAGCATCGAGATCCAGCAGGGCGCAGTGATCGAAGGCCGGCTGGTGCACCTGGCCGCCGAGGTCAAGGGCGTCGAGCTCAAGGTCGCGAAGTAGCGGATCACCAAGGAGCAGTCATGAACGCAGTCACGGACAATGCAGTCACCGAGATGCCGAACCCGCTGGTCTTCAGCGACAGCGCGGCGAGGAAGGTCAAGCAGCTCATCGAGGAAGAGGGCAACCCCGGCCTGAAGCTGCGCGTGTTCGTCACGGGCGGCGGCTGCTCGGGCTTCCAGTACGGCTTCACCTTCGACGAGGTCCAGAACGACGACGACTCGGTGATGGAGAAGGACGGCGTGAAGCTGCTCATCGATCCGATGAGCTACCAGTACCTGAGCGGCGCCGAGATCGACTACAGCGAGGGGCTGGAAGGCGCGCAGTTCGTCATCAAGAACCCGAACGCGACCAGCACCTGCGGCTGCGGCTCGTCTTTCTCCGTCTAGGACGGCGTCGGGATCCGGCAACGGGCGCGCGAGCGCCCGTTTTCATTTTCAGGGCGGGTAGAGCGCGCCCAGCACGCGAGGTCCGCGCGCGCCGGTGACCGCCGGCAGGTTGCCCGGCGCGTCCTCGAGTGCGCGCATCGCCAGCCAGGCGAAGCAGGCCGCCTCCACGAGCTGCGGATCGATGCCGTGCCGGTTGCTCGTCTCCAGCGTCGCGGGCGCGACCAGCGCGGCGAGCCGGCGCAGCAGCGCGCCGTTCTTCGCGCCGCCGCCGCAGACGATCAGGCGGCGCGCGCCGCGTCCGTGGCGCGCCACCGCGTCGGCGACGCTGCGCGCCGTGAACTCGAGCAGCGTCGCCTGCACGGCCTGCGGATCCTCGCCGCCGGCGAGCATGTCCTGCAGCCAGGACGCGTTGAACAGATCCCGTCCGGTGCTCTTGGGCGGCGGCGCCGCGAGGTAGGGCAGCGCGAGCAGCCGCTCGAGCAGCGTCGCGATCGGCCGGCCGCCCGCGGCCCAGGCGCCATCCTCGTCCACGGGCCGGCCCAGATGCCGCGCCGCCCAGAGATCGAGCAGGCAGTTGCCGGGGCCGCTGTCGAAGCCGGTCACCGCGCCGTCGCGAGGCAGCACGCTCAGGTTGGCGATGCCGCCCAGGTTGAGCGCGACGCGGTCTTCGGTGGGGTCGGAGAACACGGCGGCGTGGAACGCGGGCGCGAGCGGGGCGCCCTGGCCGCCCGCGGCCACGTCGCGGCTGCGGAAGTCGGCGACGACGCGCAGCCCCGTGAGCTCGGCGAGCAGCGCGGCGTTGCCGATCTGGGTCGTGAAGCCGAGCCCGGGCCGGTGCCGGATGGTCTGGCCGTGGCAGCCGATCGCGCGCACGGCCGAGGCGGGCGTCCTGGCCGCCGTCATCACCTCCGCCGCGGCGCGCGCATAGCGGCGGGCGAGCGCGTTGCCCGCGAGCGCCGCGCGCTCGATTTCGTTGTCGCCGCGCGCGTTGAGCGCGAGGAGCTCCTCGCGCAGCGCGGCGTCGAACGCGAGGTGGCGATCCGCGAGCAGGCGCGGCCGCGCGCCCCCGAGGTCGGCCAGCACCGCATCGACCCCGTCGAGGCTCGTGCCCGACATCAGGCCGATGTAAAGCGCGCCGGTCACTCCAGCGCGGCGACCTGGCGGGATGCGATGAGGTCGATCTGCGCCACTCGCGCGCGGGCCACCGCACGGAAGGCGTCCATGTCGTGCTGCGCGACCGGCGCACCCGCCGGCAAGGGCACCGAGAGCGGATTGCGCGCAGCGCCGGCGACGCGGTACTCATAGTGCAAATGCGGCCCGGTCGCCCAGCCGGTCTGGCCTACGTAGCCGAGCGTTTCGCCCTGTGCGACGCGCTTGCCGGCGCGAATACCGCTGGCGAACGCGCGCAGGTGCCCGTAGGCCGTCGTGCGGGTGCCGTCATGGCGCAGGATCACCATGTTGCCGTAGCCGCCCTGCCGGCCCGCGAACTCGACCACCCCGTCGCCGACCGCGCGCACGCGCGTCCCGGCCGGCGCCGCGTAGTCCACGCCCTGGTGCGCGCGCCAGGATTGCAGGAAAGGATGCATGCGCATCCCGAACCCGGAGCTCACGCGCGAGATCTCGAGCGGCGAGCGCAGCAGCGCCTTGCGCATGTTGTGCCCGTCGGGCGCGTAGTAGCCGTCGCCGAACGCGATCGCGCGCAGGGCGCGCCCCTGGTTGACGAACTCGGCGGCCAGGACGCGCCCAGCGTGCAGCGGCTGGCCGTCCAGCCATTGCGTCTCGTAGAGCACCGTGAATCGGTCGCCCTCGCGCAGCTCGCGGTAGAAATCGATGTCGCTGCCGAACACGTCGGCGAGCTGGATCGCGACGCTGTCCGGGATGCCGGCGGCGTCCGCCGCGCCGAACAGCGACGAGCGGATCACGGCGGACTTCAACTCCGTGCGGACGGCGACCGGAGCGCGCTTCGCGCTCGTCGCGAGCTTGTCGCCGACGCGCTCGATGCGCACCTCGGTGTCGCGCGAGGAAAGGAAAGCGAGCCAGACGAGCTCGCCCTCGGCGCGCACCTCGGCGGTCACGCGCGTGCCCGGGCGCAGCGCGCGCAGCTCCCGCTGCCCGAGCAGGCGCTGCGCGTCGGGCGCGGCAATCGCCAGGCGCGCGATGAGGCCCGCGAGCGTGTCGCCGCGCTGGAAGCGCTCCTCGCGCACGTAGCTCGACGGCGGCGGCAGCAGCGCCTGGTCCAAGCGGATCTGCACGGGCTCGAGCACTGCCGCCTTGGCGATCAGCAGCTCGGCGTCGGTCGCCGGCACGATGCTCGCGACCGCGGCGACCGCGCCGGAGACCGCGAAAGCGGCCAGCCCCGCGGCGCGCTTCCAGGGCGCGACGCGATCCCCTCTCTCCCTCCGCATGATCGGCTAGAATCCTTTGTTATTCCGATACTTGGGTAGCATAACACGGATGGCGGACGTAGCAGAGGCGCTGGCGCTCATCAAGCGGGGCTGCGACGAGCTCATCGTCGAGGAGGAACTGATCCGCAAGCTCGCCTCCGGGCGCACGCTGCGCATCAAGCTGGGCCTGGATCCCACCGCGCCGGACCTGCACCTGGGCCACACGGTGGTCATCAACAAGCTGCGCCATTTCCAGGAGCTCGGCCACCAGGTCCAGTTCCTGATCGGCGACTTCACCGGCATGATCGGCGACCCGACGGGCAAGAACCAGACGCGCCCGCCGCTGTCGCGCGAGCAGATCCTGGAGAACGCCAAGACGTACCGCGCGCAGATGGCGAAGATCCTCGATCCCGCCAGGACGCAGGTGATGTTCAACTCGGAGTGGTCCGACAAGCTGGGCGCCGAGGGCATGATCCGCCTGGCCGCGCGCTACACGCTCGCGCGCCTGCTCGAGCGCGACGACTTCTCCAAGCGCTACCGGGGGGGCGAGGCGATCGCGATGCACGAGCTGCTGTACCCTCTCATGCAGGGCTACGACTCGGTGGCGATGAAGGCCGACGTCGAGCTGGGCGGCACCGACCAGAAGTTCAACCTGCTCGTCGGCCGCGAGCTGCAGCGCCACTACGGCCAGGAGCCGCAGTGCATCCTCACGATGCCGCTGCTGGAAGGCACCGACGGCGTCGAGAAGATGTCCAAGTCGCTCGGCAACTACATCGGCATCGCCGAGCCCGCGCAGGAGATCTTCGGCAAGCTGATGCGCATCTCCGACGAGCTCATGTGGCGCTACCTGGAGCTGCTGTCCTTCGAGCCGATGGAGAAGATCCGCGCCAGGAAGAAGGCTGTCGAGAGCGGCTCGAATCCGCGCGATGTGAAGCTTGAATTTGCCCAGGAGATCGTCGAGAGATTTCATGGGCGAGACGCGGCCCGACTTGCTGCAAGAAACTTCATTTCGCGATTCAGGGATGGAGCGTTGCCGGAAGATATGCCGGAGATCAGCTTGCCGTCCCCGGCAAGCGGCCTGTCCATCGTCCAGATACTCAGGCAATCGAATCTCGCGCCGAGCGCGACCGAGGCCAACCGGCTGATCGAGCAGGGCGGGGTCAGGGTCGACGGCGACCGGGTGTCCGAACGCTCGCTGCTGCTCGCAAGGGGCAAGGCCTACGTGATCCAGGTCGGCAAGCGCAAGGTTGCCAGGATCACGCTCGCGTGACGGGCGTCAGGCTCGCATGAGCGGTCCGCGATACGAGGTCTACGCGCTCAAGTACGCGCATCACGAGCGGCGCGCCTCGGAGAACTTCATCGGCGGCGACCCGCACGACGGGCCGATGCCGCTCGACTATTTCGTCTGGCTGATCCGCGGCGGCGATGGCAAGGAAGCGCGCGAAATCGTCGTCGACACCGGCTTCTCGGCCGCCGTGGCGCTGCGCCGCCAGCGGCAGCACCTGCGCTGCCCGGGCGAGGGCCTGCGGCTGCTGGGCTGCGAGGCGGGCGCGGTGAAGGAGGTCGTGATCACGCACCTGCACTACGACCACGTCGGCAATTTCGACCTCTTCCCGGCCGCCACCTTCCACCTGCAGGACCGCGAGATGCAGTACGCGACCGGCCGGCACATGGCCATGCC
>DATIYN010000144.1:0-7432 GCA_035517595.1 Burkholderiales bacterium | reverse complement strand
TGCAGAACAAGGCGGGCCGCGCGATCTTCGGCGTCGACCTGCGCATCGTGGACGAGAGCGGCAGGGAGCTGCCGCACGACGGCAAGGCCTTCGGCGACCTGCAGGTGCGCGGTCCCTGGATCGTCAACGGCTACTTCAAGGGCGAAGGCGGCGACCCGATCCGCAAGGACGAGGCCGGCCGCGGCTGGTTCCCGACCGGCGACGTGGTCACCATCGACCCGGACGGCTACATCCAGATCACCGACCGCTCGAAGGACGTGATCAAGTCCGGCGGCGAGTGGATCAGCTCGATCGACCTGGAGAATATCGCGGTCGCGCACCCCGCGGTGCAGGAGGCCGCGGTGATCGGCGTCAAGCACCCGAAATGGGACGAGCGGCCGATCGTGGTGGTGGTGAAGAAGCCCGGGCAGGAGGTCAGCCGGGAGGACCTCATCAAGTTCTACGAGGGCAAGATCGCCAAGTGGTGGATGCCCGAGGACGTGGTGTTCGTGAAGGAGCTGCCGCACACCGCGACCGGCAAGCTCTCCAAGCTCACGCTGCGCCAGCAGATGAGGGACTACAAGCTGCCCGGCTGAGCCTGCAGGCGCGACATGGTCGAGAGCGACGCGAAGCTGGAACGGACGCTGCGGGCGGCCGACGCGAGCGTGCGCGACCGGTCGCAGCGGCTGCGCTGGACCTACTCGACGGCTGCGAGCTACGCGCTGGACACGCTGTTTCTCGGCGCGTTCGTCGCGCTTGGGGCGGTGCCCGCGAGCGTGCTGGCCTTCTTCGCGCTGGGCGCGGCGCTGAACTGCGGCGCCACCTACGCGGCCTACCGCAGCGGCTGGAATCTGCGGTGGCGCGATCCGAACATCATCGAGCCCCAGGTCATCGCGGGAATCGTGGTCCACCTCATGGTCGTCGCGCTCGCGCCGCAGATCATGTTTCCCGCGATCACCAACCTGTTCACCGTGTTCGCCTTCGGCTTCCTCTGGCTGCCGGTGCGAAGCGCGATGGCGCTGTGGGCGTTCGGGGTCGCGGCGGCCGGCGCCGTGTTCGCGCTGGTCGGCTCGCGCGCCGCGGCGGCGACGGCGATCCCGGCCGAAGCCTGGCTGAGCTGGCTGAACTTTTCCGCGGTGCTCGCGCGCTGCCTGCTGCTGAGCGGCTACGGCAACGCCCTGCGCTCGCGCCTCACCGAGAGCCGGCGCCGGCTCTCCGAGACGCTGGACGAGGTGCAGCGCCTGGCGAGCCACGACGAGCTCACCCACGCGCTCAACCGCCGCGCGCTGATGGCGAGCCTGGACCGCGAGCGCGCGCGCGCCGAGCGCAGCGGCGTGCCCTTCAGCATCGGCATGATGGACCTCGACCACTTCAAGTCCGTCAACGACGTGCACGGCCACGCGGCGGGCGACGAGGTGCTGCGCGGCTTCGCCGCGACGGTGCATGAGACAATGCGCGTCACCGACGTGTTCGGCCGCTACGGCGGCGAGGAGTTCCTGATCGTGCTCGTGGGCACCGAGCTGCCGCTGGCCCTGGAGGCGCTGGAGCGCATCCGCGCCGCGCTGCAGAAGCGCGACTGGAGCGGCGTCGCGCCGGGCCTGGTGCAGACCGTGTCGGCGGGCGTCGCGAGCTTCCGCAAGGGCGAGACCGTGGAGCAGCTGCTGCATCGCGCCGACCAGGCGCTCTACCAGGCCAAGGGCAGCGGCCGCAACCGGGTCGTCGCGAGCACGGCATGAGCCACGTCGCCGTCGAGACCCGGGACCGCGTGCTGCGCATCGAGATCGCGCGCACCGACAAGAAGAACGCCCTTACGCAGGAGATGTACCGCGCGATGCTGGAGGCGCTCGCCGAGGCCGACGCCGACGCGCAGGTGCGCGCGATCCTGATCCACGGCGCGCGCGACTGCTTCACCGCCGGCAACGACCTCAAGGATTTCCTCGAGCGCCGTCCGGGCGGGGGGCCGGCCGAATCGTTCAAGTTCATCAGCGCGCTGCCGAAGGTCGCCAAGCCGCTGGTCGCCGCCGTGGGCGGCGTGGCGGTCGGCGTGGGCACCACGATGCTGCTGCACTGCGACCTCGTGTACGCGAGCCCGGGCGCGCGCTTCCAGATGCCGTTCGTGCCGCTCGGGCTGGTGCCCGAGGCCGCCTCGAGCCTGCTGCTGCCGATGATCGCGGGCTACCAGCGCGCCGCCGAGCTGCTGCTGCTCGGCCAGCCGTTCGGCGCGGAGAAGGCGCTGGCGGCGGGCTTCGTCACCGAGATCGTGCCGGAAGCCGAGCTGCTCGAGCGCGCGCGCGGCGCCGCCGCCGCGATCGCCGCGCTGCCGCCCGCCTCGGTGCGCCTCGCCAAGGCGCTCATGAAGCGCCCGCTGCTCGAGGCCGTCGCCGCGCAGATGCAGGAGGAAGGCCGCGTCTTCGCCGAGCGCCTGCAATCGGCCGAGGCGAAGGAAGCGATGACGGCGTTCTTCGAGAAGCGCAAGCCCGATTTCTCGCGCTTCTAGCGGCGACGGCGGAACGATGCGGCTGGCGGCCCTGATCGCGGCGTTCTTCTGGGCGACGAGCGCCGCCGCGGACCTGTATCGCTGGGTCGATCCGGAGACGGGCTCGGTGAAGTTCTCCAGCTATCCGCCGCCCTGGTACGGCGACGAGAAGCTGGAAAAGCGCGCGCCCAAGGTCGAGCACATTCCGCCGCGCGGACCCGGGGGCAGCGCGCCGCCCGAGGCGGTCCTCGAGGGCGGCCCGAAGCCGCCGGCCAGGCCCGGCGCGGGCTTGCCCGCGAAACCCTCGGCCAACTCGCCGATTCCTCCTGCGCCCGACGGGCGACCGGGCACGTGAGCGCCGAGATCCGCCACGAAGCCGTCGACAGCGGCGGCGTCAAGCTGCACTGCGCGGTCGCGGGCGAGGCCGGCCGACCGCTGATGCTGTTCCTGCACGGCTTCCCGGAATTCTGGGCGGCCTGGCGCGGGCCGATGGCGCACTTTGCGGCGCGCGGCTGGCTCTGCGTGGCGCCCGACCTGCGCGGCTACAACCTCTCGGACAAGCCCGAGGGCGTGGAGGCCTACAAGGCGAAGCACCTGATGGCCGACGTGCTCGCGGTCGGCGCGCGCTACAGCAGGGACCCCTTCGTGCTCGTGGCGCACGACTGGGGCGGCGCGGTAGCCTGGGGCGTGGCGATCGGCTTCCCGCAGAAGCTCTCGCGCCTGGTGATGATCAACTCGCCGCACCCGTACCTCTTCTGGCGCGAGCTCTGCAACAGCCCGGCGCAGCAGAAGGCGAGCGAGTACATGAACGTGTTCCGCCTCGCCAAGGCCGAGCGCGTGCTCTCGGAGAACGGCTACGCGCGCCTGCTCGCCGCGTTCGCGCACCTGCCCGAGGCCTGGCGCAAGGAGCTCGTCGCCGCCTGGTCGCAGCCCGGCGCGCTCACCGGCGGCCTCAACTACTACCGCGCCTCGCCGCTGCATCCGGCGACGGCGGACGATCCGGGCGCGAAGAAGCTGCAGCTCGAGCCCGGGGACTTCACGGTGCGCGTGCCTACGCTCGTGCTCTGGGGCGATCGCGACACGGCGCTCCTGCCCGGCTGCGTCGAGGGGCTGGGCCAGTGCGTGCCGGACCTGAAGCTGGTGCGCGTCCCCGATGCTTCGCACTGGATCGTCCACGAGAAGCTCGAAATGGTGTGCCGCGAGATCGAGGCCTTTGTCTAGAATCTCCCCACCATGAGCACAACCAGCTTGAGCCTGCGCAGCCTCGAGTCGCGCGTCGGCGAGGAATGCGGCGTCTCGCCCTGGGTCGAGATCTCCCAGGCGCGCATCGACGAGTTCGCGAAGGCGACCGAGGATTTCCAGTGGATCCACGTCGACCCGGAGCGCGCCAAGTCCTCGCCCTTCGGCGGCACGATCGCGCACGGCTTCCTCACGCTGTCGATGCTGCCGAAGCTCTCCGAGTCGACATTCTCGTTCTCCGACCGGCGCATGGGCGTCAACTACGGCCTCAACAAGGTGCGCTTCACCGCGCCGGTGCCCGCGGGCGCTCGCATCCGCGGCCGCTTCACGCTCGCCGGGTACGAGAAGATCGAGGGCAACGGCGTGCAGACCACCTGGAGCGTGACCTTCGAGCGCGAGGGCGGCGACAAGCCGGTGTGCGTCGCGGAAGCCATCAGCCGCCACTATTTCTAGCGCTTGTCTTCGCTTTCCCGGATCTGAACATGCAAACCAAGAGATGGAAGCATCGACCTCCGGGCTCGAACTGGGGGGAGTTCGGCCCCGACGACCAGCGCGGGCGCATGAACTGGGTGACGCCCGAGAAAGTGCTGCAGGGCGTCGCCGAGGTGACCGAGGGCCTTACCTTCGTGCTGTCGCTGCCGCTCGACTACCCGGGCGGCAGCGCGCTCAATCCGCGGCGCCATCCGCCGCGGCTCGCCGCGACGCACCGCAACGGCCGGCAGAACTTCGCCTACGAGGTGCGCCAGGACAACCCGATGCAGACCGACGTCGTCTGCGACGACCTGGTGCTGCTCACGCTGCAGTACTCGACGCAGTGGGACTCGTTCGCGCACGTGGGCAGCCTGTTCGACGCCGACGGCGACGGCACGCCCGAGCCCGTGTTCTACAACGGCTTTCGCGCGGGCCAGGACATCGTGCCCGCGAAGGCGAATCCGGACGCGGAATCCTGGAACCTGTACGAGGGCACGCGCGCGGAGGCGCTCGGCATCCAGAACCTCGCCGAGCACGGCGTGCAGGGCCGCGGCGTGATGATCGACCTGCACGCGCACCACGGCCGGAAGCGCGTCGCGATCGGCTACGAGGAGCTGATGCGGATCCTCGAGGCCGACAAGGTCACGGTCGATCGCGGCGACATCGTCTGCCTGCACACGGGCTTCGCCGAGATGGTGATGGAGTTCAAGAAGAACCCGACGCCGGAGGCCCTGCACAACACCTGCACGGGCCTCGACGGGCGCGACGACAAGCTGCTGCAGTGGGTGACCGACTCCGGGCTCTCGGTGCTCGCCGCCGACAACTACGCGGTAGAGCTCTTTTCCGTGAAGCCGTGGAAGAGCTCCACGCACGCCATGCTGCCGCTGCACCAGCATTGCCTGTTCAAGAACGGCATCCACCTGGGCGAGCTCTGGTACTTCACCCGGCTCGCCGGCTGGCTGCGCGAGCACAAGCGCAACCGCTTCCTGCTCACCGCGCCGCCGCTCCGGCTGCCCGGCGCCGTGGGCTCGCCCGCGACGCCGGTGGCGACCGTATGAGCAAAGTCGCCATCGTTACGGGATCCGCGTCCGGCATCGGCGCGGCAACTGCAATCGAGCTCGCGAAACGCGGTTGGTCTGTTGCGGTGAACTACTCGAAAAGCACAGAAAAAGCAGAGCACATCCAAAAGAAATGCCCGGGGTCGATCCTCGTGCAGGCTGACACCGGCGAGGACGCCGACTGCAGGAAGCTCGTGAAGGCGGCGCTCGACCGGTGGGGTCGCGTGGATGCGCTCGTCAACAATGCGGGCACGACGAAATTCGTCAAGCATCCTGACCTCGACGGCCTCTCGGCGGAGGACTTCCTGCGCATCTACCGCGTCAACGTGGTCGGGCCGTTCCAGATGCTGCGCGCCTGCGCGCCGGCGCTGAAGGCCGCGAAAGGCGCGGTGGTGAACGTTTCGTCGGTCGCCTCGCTGCTCGGCACGGGCTCGTCGATCGCCTACGCGGCCTCGAAGTCCGCGCTCAACGCGATGACCTACTCGTTCGCGCGCGTGCTCGGTCCCGAGGTGCGCGTGAACGCGGTCTGCCCCGGCTACGTGGACACGCCGTGGCAGCACGCGGCGCTCGGGGAGGAAGGCGCGGCGAAGGCCGCCGAGCGCTACTCGGGCATGGTGCCGCTCAAGGACTACGCGCGGCCCGAGGACATCGCCGAGACCATCGTCTGGCTCATCGAAGGCGCGCGCCAGGTCACGGGCGAAACGATCTTCGTGGACGGCGGCCTGCACATCCAGCCGCCGCGCTAGAGCTTGGCGGACGGCTTCGACTACGTCATCGTAGGCGCGGGCTCCGCGGGCTGCGTGCTCGCGGGCCGCCTCACGGCCGACCCAAGCGTGCGCGTGCTGCTGCTGGAAGCGGGGCCGCGCGACACCGATTTCTGGATCCACGTGCCGCTCGGCTACGGCAAGCTGTTCACGCGGCGCGACGTCAACTGGGCCTACGAGTCCGAGCCCGAGCCGAACCTCGGCGGCCGGCGCGTGTTCAGTCCGCGCGGCAAGGTGCTGGGCGGCTCCTCGTCGATCAACGGCCTGGTCTACATCCGCGGCCAGCCCGAGGACTACGACGGCTGGGAAGTGCCGGGCTGGTCGTACGCGGAGCTGCTGCCCTACTTCCGCAAGGCGCAGAACCAGCAGCGCGGCGCGAGCGCGCTGCACGGCGCGGGCGGGCCGATCGGCGTCTCCGACATGGAGCGGCACGAGCTCGCCGACGCGTTCATCGAGTCGGCGGCCGCGATCGGCGTGCCGCGCAACCACGACTTCAACGGCGACGCGCAGGAGGGCACCGGCTACTACCAGTGCACCACCTGGAACGGCCGGCGCGCGAGCACCGCGGTGGGCTACCTGCGCGAGGCCGAGAAGCGCCCGAACTTGACAGTGCTGACGGGGGTTTTGGCCTCGAAAATCCTGTTTTCAGGAAAGAAGGCTGTTGGGGTGCAATACCTGAAGAACAAGGCACTTCAAGAATCAAAGGCGAAGAAAGAAGTCATCCTCTGCGGCGGCGCGTTCAACTCGCCGCAGCTCCTGCAGCTCTCGGGCGTCGGGCCGGGCGAGCTGCTGCAGCGCCACGGCATCCCGGTCGTGCACGACGCGCCCGAGGTGGGCGAGCAGCTGCAGGACCACTTCTACGGCCGCACCTTCTGGCGCTGCACGAAGCCGATCACGCTCAACGACGACATGGCCAACCCGCTGAGCCAGGCAAAGATGGGCCTGCAGTGGCTCCTCGCCAAGCGCGGGCCGCTCACCATCGCGGCTGGCTATGCCGCAGCCTTCGTGCGTACCCGGGCCGAGCTCAAGCGCCCCGACGCGCAGATCTACTTCATCAACTTCTCCACTGCCAAGCGCGGCGGCGTGCTGCACCCGTTCTCCGGCTTCACGCTGTCCGTGTCGCAGCTGCAGGTCGAGTCGCGCGGCTCGGTGCGCATCCGCTCCGCCGACCCGGCCGAGCCGCCGGCGATCCGCTACAACTACCTCGCCACCGAGAACGACCGGCGCGTGATGGTCGACGGCCTGCGCTTCATCCGCCGCATCGCGGCGACGAAGCCGCTCGCCGGCTACATCGAGCGCGAGGAGTTTCCCGGCGCCCGGGCGCAAAGCGACGAGGAGCTGCTCCAGTTCTGCCGCGAGTCGGGCGACACCGTGTTCCACCCCACCTCGACCTGCCGCATGGGCACAGACGAGCGCTCGGTGGTCGACTCGCAGCTGCGCGTGCG
>DATIYN010000143.1:0-10600 GCA_035517595.1 Burkholderiales bacterium | reverse complement strand
TGGTTGTTCGGCAGGTTGAGCGTGCCGCTGCCGAGCCTGATGCGCGTGGTGTCGTGGGCGAGGCTGGCGATGAACATCACCGAGGAAGTGATGCTCTCGGCGAGGTCGGTGACGTGCTCGCCGACGAAGGCCTCCGCGTAGCCGAGCCGGTCGGCGAGCAGGATCGCCTCGCGGTCCTCCGCGAGCGTCTCCGCCGGCCGCCGCCCCGGCGGGTGCAGCGGCATCATGAACGTCGAGAGCTTCACTACAGCGTCGGGTTCTTCGATTCGCCGCCGAGCGCGGCGAAGCCCCAGGCGGAGAACTGCGCGTCGGTGCTGAAGCTGAAGTGCCCCGCGAGCGCGTGCGCGTCGCGGAAGATGCGCTGGATCGGATAGCTGTCGTAGATGCCGTTGGCGCCCGCCATCGCGTGCAGCATGTCCACCGCCTCGGTCGCCAGCTGCGCCGCGTAGGCGAGGTCGCGCTTGAGGCGCAGCTTGGTGGGCGCGTCCGCCTGCACGCCCGCGTGCGCGATGTCCATCGCCTCGTGGCAATTGCGCCGCAGCAGCTCTCGCGCCGCGTCGATGCGCGCGCCCGCCGCAGCGACGCGCACCTGGACGGTCTGGAGGTCGCGCATCTTGAGCGACTGGTAGCTGGTGCTGCGTTGCTCGACCGCCTCGATCGTCAGGTCGAGCGCCGCCTGGGCGTTGCCGACCGCCGCGCCGCCGATGCCGTGCGCGGCCATCGCCGAGAACGGCACCCGGTAGACGGCGCCCGGATTGACCTTCGCGCCCGGAAACGGCACGCCGCCGCGCAGGTCGTAGCCGCACAGCGCGCGGTACTCCGGGATGAATACCTCCTTCGCCTCGACGGTCATGCTGCCGGTGGAGCGCATGCCGAGCACCTGCCAGTCGTCCACGACCTTGTATTGGGACTTATGGAACAGGCACATGCGGTGGTCGACGACCTTGTCGCCGTCCTTCACGAGGCAGGCGAGCATGTTCCAGTCGGCGACGTTGACCGCGCTGGAGAAGTTCCAGCGGCCGCTCACCACGAAGCCGTCGACGCCGTCGCGGCGCTCCCTGCGCCCGCTGCCCTGCGGGTAGGCGATGCCCGAGGCGATCAGCGCCTCCGGGTTTTCGCCCCAGACCTCCTGCTGCGCCTTCTCGTCGTAGAGCGCGAGCATCCAGTGGTGGATCAGCAGGTTGCCGACGTTCCAGCCGGTGGAAGCGCAGCCGCGCGCCGCGGCCTCCGAGAAATCTACGTAGGCGAGGAAGTCGAGCTCCATGCCGCCCCAGCGCCTGGGCTGCAGGCAGCGCAGCGTGCCCGCGCGATGCAGGTCGGCGAGCGTTTCCGGCAGCATGATGCGCTCGGCCTCGGCGCGCGCCGCGCGCTCGCGCAGCGCGGGCACGAGCGCGAGCGTGTCGGCGAGCGCCTTGTCGTAGGCGGCGCCGGCGAACGTCGGCGCCGCGCCGGCCCTCCTCTCGGGCGCGTTCATGTGCCGGCCACGCGCTCCATCTTCGAGTAGTCCTCGCCGCCCCAGTCGGGCGCTTCCTTGATGCCGAAGAAATTCAGCTCGATGGTGAGGCCGTTGGGATCCTTGACGAACAGCTGGAAGAGCTCCGACGCGGGCAGGCTGCGCGGCCGGTAGTCCATGCCGAGCTTCCTGAATCGCGCGACGAACTCCTGCGGGTTGCTCGCGAGGAAGGCGATGTGGTCGACCACGCCAGCGTGGTCGGTGGCCGCGCCCTTGGGCGTGCCCAGGTAGTACATCTCCTGGTTCTGGATGCCCGCGGGCCCCATGTGCACCTGGATCTTGCCGTTGATGCCGAGCCAGTAGCCCGGGAACGGGAAATCCGGCCGCGGCATGACCTCGAAGCCGAGGACGTTGACGTAAAAGTCCTTCGTCTTCTCCAGGTCGTTCGCGCGCACGAAGTAGTGGTTCAGCTCGGTCAGCGGCATGCGGATTCCTGCTGGAAAAGTCGCTCCCCGGGTACATTATGCCAAGATTGCGCACCCTTCCAGACCTGTTCCGCGAGCGCGTCGCGGCCACGCCGCGCGGCGAGGCGTACCGGCAGTTCGACCGCGCGGCCGGCCGCTGGCGCAGCCTGAGCTGGGCCGAGGCCGGCGAGCGCATCGCGCGCTGGATGCGCGCGCTCGCCGCCGAATCGCTCGCCCCCGGCGCGCGCGTCGCGATCCTCGCGCGCGGCTGCGTCGAGCACGTGTGCATGGACCAGGCGGCGCTCGCGCTGGGCTGCGTGCCCGTGCCGCTGCACGCCATCGACAATCCGGAGAGCATCGCCTACATCCTCGGCGACAGCGCGGCGGAGCTGCTCCTGGTGGAAACGGAAGCGCGCTGGACCGCGCTGGCCGGCTTGCGCGGGAGGTTCCCGCAACTCAGGAAGATTCTTTGTCTGGAGCAACCGAAGGCGGGCGACGTCGTCTGGGTCGGCAAATGGCTCGACAGGCAGGACGATCTTCCGTCGCTGGCGCCCGCGGCCGTGCCGCCCGATTCCCTGGCGGCGATTGTCTACACCTCGGGCACCACCGGCCGGCCCAAGGGCGTGATGCTGACGCACCGCAACGTGGTGTCGAACGTCGAGGCGCTGCTGCAGATCGTGGCGGTAGCGCCCGGCGACCGGTTCCTCTCCTTCCTGCCGCTGTCGCACACCTTCGAGCGCACGGTCGGCTATTACACGCCGATCGCGGCCGGCGCCTGCGTCGCCTACGCGCGCTCGGTGGCGGAGCTGCCGCAGGACATGCGCGAGATCCGTCCCACGATCCTCGTGTCCGTTCCGCGCATCTACGAGCGCATCTACGCGAGGCTGCAGGAGAGCGCGCTGGCGCGCCTGCGCTGGCCCCTCCTCGACCGGCTGCTCGTCGGCCCGCGCGTGCGCGCGCAGTTCGGCGGCAGGCTGCGCTTCGCGATCACCGGCGGCGCGCCGCTTGCGCTGCCGATCGCGCAGCGCTTCCGCGAGCTCGGCGTCGAGGTGCTGCAGGGCTACGGCATGACCGAATCCTCGCCGGTGGTTTCGGCGAACCGGCCGGCCGAGAACGATCCGGCGAGCGTCGGGCCGCCGATCCCCGGCGTGGAGGTGCGCATCGGCGCCAACGACGAGCTGCTGGTGAAGGGGCCGAACGTGATGAAGGGCTATCTCAATCGCCCGGAGGACACCGCGAAGGCCCTCGAGGGCGGCTGGCTGCACACCGGCGACCAGGCCGAAATCCGCGGCTCGCGCATCACGATCAAGGGGCGCATCAAGGACATCATCGTCACCTCCACGGGCGAGAAGATCGCGCCGGGCGACCTCGAGCTCGCGATCCTGGCCGATCCGCTGTTCGCGCAGGCGATCGTGGTCGGCGAGAACCGGCCGTTCCTCGCCGCGCTGCTCGTGGTGCATCCGCGCCGCTGGGCGGAGGACGCAGCGGGGCTGGACGTCGCGACCGGCGCGGCGCAAAAGCTCGCGCTCGGGCGCATCCGCAAGGCGGCGTCCGCCTTACCCGCCTACGCCGCGCCGCGCGCCTGCTGGCTGACGCTCGACCCCTGGACCGTGGAGAACGGGCTCATCACGCCGACGCTCAAGCCCAAACGCGCCGCGATCGAGCAGCGCTTCGCGAGCCAGATCCGCGAGCTCTACTCGGGCCACGGCTAGCTCGCGCGCGCTAGCCGATCGCCCGCCAGTACGCGTCGACCTCGGCCTGGATCGCGGCGATCGCTTCTTCGTCGCGGCGCGGCTCGAACAGGTGCCGGAAGCGGCCCTGGCGCGCGAGGTATTCCTCGACCGGAACGCGCGGATGCGGCACGCGCGTGTGCGCGATCCGTCCGTTCTCGTACTCGCGCAGCGGCCAGAGGCCCGTTTTCACGGCGAGTCGGCCGATCTCCACCGTGTCCCGAGCATCGAAGTCCCAGCCGGGCGGACACGGGGCGAGCGCGAGGATGAGGCGCGGGCCCTTCAGGGCGGCGGCCTTCTGCACCTTCTTCGCGAGATCGAGCGGCTCGGAGCCGATCACCGTCGCCGCGTAGGCCGGCCTGTGCGCCGCCCAGATCGCGAACAGGTCCTTCTTCGCGCCGCCATGGCCGCGCGTGCTGGTCGCCGTGCGCGCGCCATGCGGCGTCGCGCCCGAAGCCTGCTGCCCGGTATTGCCGTAGCCCTCGTTGTCGTAGCAGAGGTAAAGGAAGTCCAGCCCGCGCTCGATCGCCGCCGAGGTCGCCGACAAGCCCATGCCGTAGGCCGAGCCGTCGCCGGTGAGCACGACTGCGCGCAGGTCCTCCTCGGGCGCGAGGCGCTTCCTCGCGATGAGGATGTCCAGCGCGTCGCGCACGCCCTGCGCTCCCGCGGGCGCCGAGGCCATCGAGGTATAGAGCCAGGAGCCGCGGAACGGCGTGTAAGGGTACGAGGCAAGCAGCGTCATGCATCCGGCCGCATTCACGAACACCGTATTCGCGCCGAGCACGTCGTTCACCTCGTGCAGCACCTGCAGCCCGCCGCAGCCGGCGCACATCGGCGTGCCGCCCGCGAGCAGGTGCTCGGACGGAAAGTCCTTCAGGCTCCGGATCGGGCGCGGCTGCAGGGCTTCGCTCACGACCTGCCTCCCGCCTCGCGGGGCCCGGCGAGCGCGATCGCCTGGAGCTTGCGCACTTCGCGCAGCTCCGCGGCCGTGTAGAGCAGGCGCGGCGCGGGCGCCTCGCCCGTCTCGGCCGCGGCACGCGCCTCCGTCGCCATCGCCTCGAACTCCTCGGCCGTGATGTCCCGGCCGCCCAGGCCGCCGACGAAGCGCGCGATCATCGGCGCGCCGCGGCAGCCGTAGAGCGCCGAGGCGAGCTCGCCGGCGAGCACGCCGCCGCTCCCCATCGACAGGTTCTGGTCCACCACCGCGACGGCGCGACGGCCGAGCAGCGCCGAGCGCAGCGCCGCCTGCGGGAACGGCCGCAGCAGCCGCGGGCGCACGAGGCCCGCTGCGACGCCCTTTTCGCGCAGCCGGTCCACCGCGTCGCGCGCCTTGGTGGAGAACGCGCCGATCATCAGGAACGCGACCTCGGCATCCTCGGACCGGTAGCACTCGACGGCGGGATGCCAGCGGCCGAAACGCCGCTCGAAATCGCGCGCAACCTCCTCGTAGGCACCCAGCGCTTCGAGCGCCGCGAGATGCGTCTGGTAGCGGAAGTACGAGTACGGCGAGCTGCCGAGCGCCGCGACCGCGCGGCTCACCGGCTTGCTCGCGCGGAACTCGACTTCGCCCGGCGCGAACGGTGGCAGGAACGCGCGCGCCTCGGCCGCGGCCGGGATCTTCACCGGCTCGCGCGTGAACGAGAGATAGAAGCCGTCCAGGTTGACGATCGCGGGCAGCCGCACGCGCGCGTGCTCGGCGAGGCGGTACGCGATGAGGATCGAATCGAGCACCTCCTGGCAGTTCGCGCAGTGGATCTGCAGGAATCCCGAGTCGCGCGCCGCGAGCACGTCGCTGTGGTCGGGCTCGAGCGTGATCGGCGTGGCGAGCGCGCGCGAGACGTTGACCAGGACGAACGGCGCGCGCCAGCCGGGCACGGCGTAGATCATCTCCATCGCGTAAAGCAGTCCCTGGCTCGAGGTCGCGCTGAAGACGCGCACGCCGGTGGCCGCGGCGGCGGCGGCCGCGGTCACCATCGAATGCTCGGATTCCAGCATCACCAGCCGGCCCGGCGCCTCGCCGCCCTCGTACCAGCGCGCGAGCGTCTCAATGATCTCGGTCTGCGGCGTGATCGGAAACGCGGGCACGTAGTCCACGTCGGCAAGGCGAGCACCCCAGGCCGCCGCCGCGTTGCCGGTCAGCAGCTCGCGGCTCATGCCGCCTCCCGCTCCGGAACCGCGTGGATCGCGTGCGGCGGGCACACCGTCACGCAGACCATGCAGCCCTTGCAGTGGTCGTAGTCGATGTTCGGCCGACCGTCCTCGCCGGCGCGGATCGCGCTGTCCGGACAGTAGGTCCCGCACACCCAGACACAGCGCTTGCAATGTTCGTAGTCGATCACGGGACGCAGCACGCGCCAGAGCCCGGTCGGCGAGGCGGCGCTGGTGCCCGTCGCATGGATGTCGGGCGCCGCGATCGCGGCATCGTCGAGCGGCACGGCGATCCAGTCGGGCGGCGCTTCGGCGGCGCGCGGCGCGTCGCCGCGCACCCGGCCCGCGTGCGGCGCGAGCGCATCGAAGCCCGCGAGCGCGTGCGCGCGGTTCTGTTCGATCAGCCGCTCGCCCAGCCCCGCGAGCTCGGCTTCGAGCGCGCGCTCCAGGCTCGCGCGCCCGACGACGCCGAGCAGCCGCGCCGCGGCGCCCGCGCAGCGCACGCCGCCGAACGGCGCTTCGGCCTGCGCCGCCGCGCCGGGCGGCGGTGCCAGCACGAGCAGTTCGCACGGCGCGTTCAGGCGCGGCCGCCACGCCTCGGCCGGCTCCGCACTCTGGATCAGGACGACGGTATCCTGCGCGACGCCCTGCAGCACCGCCGCCGCGGGCATCGTCGCCAGGGTATCGTCGATCGCGACCACCAGGTCGGGCCGCGCGATCACGCCGCGCTCCTGGATCGGCGCGCGCGCGGCGCGCACGTACGCGAACATTGCTGCGCCGCGTCGCTCTGCACCATAGCGCGGCGCATCCTGCACCTCGAAGCCCTCGAGGAACAGCGCACTCGACAGGATCTGGCTCGCCGTCTTGGCGCCCTGCCCGCCCCGGCCGTGAAATCGCACGCGGAACATGCGGTCGCCTAGAGGATCGAGTAGCGCCGCAGCCGCATCGCGTTGCGCACCTGGCGCGCGGCCAGGTCGATCGCCGCTTCGCGCGGCAGCACGCCGCGCTCTCGCGCCTCGCGCAGTACCGCGGCCGTGTTCGCACGGATCTTCTCCGCAATCGCCTCGAAGGCCTGCGCGCGCGTAGCGCCGCGGTATTCCATCGCCGCGCAGATCACGCCGCCCGCATTGGCGATGAAATCCGGCACGATCGTCACGCCGCGCGCCGCGAGCGAGCGCTCGGCGCCCGGCGTGAAAGGAATGTTGGCGCCCTGCAGCACGAGCTTCGCGCGCAGGCGCGCGGCGTTGTCCTCGCGCACCACGTCCGGGCGCGCGGCCGGGATCCAGATGTCGCAGTCTGCATCGAGGACGGCGTCGGCGCCGAGCTTGGTTCCGCTCGCGTGATCGAGCACGCCCTTGCCCGCGGCCTTCAGCGCGGCAAGCGCCGCAATGTCGATGCCCCTCGGGTCCTGCAGCGTTCCCCTGCTGTCGGACGCGGCGACGAGTACCGCACCGCGCTCGGCGAGAAAGCGCGCCGCATGCCGGCCGACCGCGCCGAAGCCCTGCACCGCGACGCGCGCGCCCTTGAGCGCGACGCCCGCGAGCGGCGCGGCAACCTCGGCGCAGTGCGCGAGGCCCCAGCCGGTCGCGCCGACCTCGTCGAGCGGGATGCCGCCGAGCTCCTGCGGCAGCCCGGCAGCGCGCCCGGTCTCGTCCTTCACCCAGGCCATGCAGACCTCGTCGGTGCCCATGTCCGGCCCGAAAATGTAGTCGGCCTCGTTGCGCAATGCGTGCGCGAAGGCGCGGATCAGGCGCTCCTTGCCGGCGGCCGGCATGCGCGGATCGCCCGCGATCACCGACTTCGCGCCGCCGTGCGGCAGCCCGGCGGCCGAGTTCTTCAGCGTCATCGCGCGCGCGAGGCGCGCGCACTCGGCGAGCGACACGTCGGGCGCCATGCGCAGGCCGCCGATCGCGGGCCCGCGCGCGACGTTGTCCACGACCAGGGCCCCGCACAGTCCGATGCCGGGCTCGAAGACTTCGACGACCTTGGCGGGGCCGAGATCGTCGCGTTGGGAAAACCAGCCGTCCATTCGCCGCCTCCTCGAAGGCTCGCCGATGGCGCTAGCACATCACGGGAACCTCGCTCCCATGTTGACTCACGTCAACCGGGGCGCGCGTGCCGCCGCTTCAGGCGCGCGCGTCGCTCACGCCGCCGTCGACCACGAGCGTCGCGCCGACCACGTAGTCGCCCGCGCGCGAGGCCAGGTAGATCGCGGCTCCCGCCATGTCCGCGTCGGTGCCGATGCGCTTGGCGGGGATGCGCCGGGCGACTTCCTCGCCGCGGTCGCGCGCGTCGATGTTCATGTCGGAGGCGAACGCGCCGGGCGCGATCGCCGAAACGACGATGTGATCCTCGATGAGGCGCAGCGCCATGCGCCGCGTGAGGTGGATGAGCCCGGCCTTGCTCGCCGCGTAGGAGTAGGTCTCCTGCGGGTTCACCGACAGGCCGTCGATCGAGGCAATGTTGATGACCTTGGCCGGCCGGGCCTTGCTCGCCGCCGCGCGCAGCCGCGGTGCGAGCGCCTGCGTGAGGAAGAACGGCGTCTTCAGGTTCAGGTCCACGACCTTGTCCCAACCCTTCTCCGGGAATTTGTCGAACTTCTCCAGCCAGGCCGCGCCCGCGTTGTTGACGAGGATGTCCAGCTTCGGCTCGCGCACGGCAAAGGCCTTGGCAAGCGCCTGGGCGCCCTCCACGGTGGAAGCGTCCACCGGCAGCGCGATGCAGGTGCCGCCGCCCCTGGAGAGTTCCGCGGCGGTCTTTTCGCAAGCCTCCGCCTTGCGCGAGGATATGTAGACCTTCGCGCCCTGCGCGAGGAAGCCCGCGGCGATCATCCTGCCGATGCCGCGCGAGCCGCCGGTCACGACCGCCACGCGCCCCTGCAGAGAAAAGAGATCCTCGGTCATCGTCTTGCCTCCGGAATGCTGCGGATCGCGGCGATGCGCCAGCGGCCCGCGGGGTCCTTCTTCAGCACGAACGCCATTGCGCCCTTGCGGATCGCGTCCACCTCGCCGCCCTCGAGCCGGTATTCGACGTCGGCGAGCGCGACGGCCGGGCCCAGCATGCGCACGTACGCGACGCGGGTATGAGTGCGTACGCCAGCGTACACGTTCGCGTGCTGCTCCGCGAACAGCTTGAGCAGCGAGTCCCGGCCGCGCGCCGCGCGCCCGCTCGCGCTCAGGACGTCGGCGTCCTCCGTGAGCAGCTGCGCGTAGGCAGCGGTATCGCCCGCGTTCCACGCGGCCTCGCGAGCGGCAACCAGCTCGCGGATCGCCTGCTCCTCCTTCTCGATGTCCGTCCGGGCCACGGGGTGGGGATGGTACCCGGAACTTCGATCGCGCCGCGCGGCGGCAAATTCGTCATACTGGACGCCCTGCAGGTTCTCCAAGGGAGGAATCGCCATGCCAGCCCGCCTCGCGCGCTTCGCCGTTTTCGCCGCCGCCGCCGCGGCGGTGCCTTGCCTCGCGCTCGCCCAGGCGTTGCCTGCCGACTGCAGCGCAGCGCCGGTGCCGGCGCAGGCCCTCGAAATCTCGATCGGCGGCGCGAAGTTCGCGCCGAAGTCGGTCAAGCTGATCGCCGCAGGCGAGATGGGCATCGGCGACGAGAAATTCGATTCGTACCGCCTGAGCTTCCGCAACGAGGACGATCTCTTCGCGCCGCTCGAGGCCACCGTCACCGTGATCGTGCGCAAGGGCCAACGCGTGGACGGCAGGACCTTCCGCAAGCTGCCGACGAAGAGCATCGACAAGCAGCCGGCCGCGACGAGCGGCCTGCCGGAGGTCCAGGGCTGGTCGATGAAGAACAAGACGGCGAAAACCGACCAGTCGCACGTCTCGTACGTGGGATCGCTGCGCCTGGAGTTCGGGCAGCGCCAGGGCGGCGCCATCGGCGGCAGGATTCATCTCTGCGTGCCGAAGGGCCAGACGACGATGTTCGACTCGACGCCGTCGAAGGAAGACGACTTCGCGATCGGGACCTTCCAAGCCAGGATCGAGTAGCGGCGGGAGCAGGAAGGCGCGCGCGTGGGCTTGCTCGTCGACGGCCAGTGGCGCGACCAGTGGTACGACACGAAGGGCGCGGACGGCCGGTTCGTGCGTCCGCGCACGGCCTTCCGCAACTGGGTCACGCGCGACGGCACGCCGGGGCCGAGCGGCAGCGGCGGCTTCGCGGCCGAGCCCGGGCGCTATCGCCTCTATGTGAGCCTCGCCTGCCCCTGGGCGCACCGCACGCTCATCCTGCGCGCGCTCAAGGGCCTGGAGCAGATCGTCCCGGCGTCAGTGGTGCACTGGCGCATGCTCGAGCACGGCTGGACCTTCGAGCCGGGTCCCGGCGTCATTCCGGATCCGGTGCTTCGCGCGGACTACCTTTACCAGCTCTATCTCGCCGCCGACCGCGCCTATACCGGCCGCGTCACCACGCCCGTGCTGTGGGACACAAAGCGGGCGACGATCGTGAACAACGAATCGGCGGAGATCCTGCGCATGTTCAACAGCGCGTTCGACGCCGCGGGCGCGCGCGCCGGCGACTTCTACCCCGCCGAGCTGCGCGGCGAAATTGATGCGCTCAACGCGCGCATCTACGAGACGGTCAACGACGGCGTCTACCGGGCGGGCTTCGCCACGTCGCAGGCCGCCTACGAGGATGCGGTGGCTAGGCTGTTCGAGACGCTGGATTGGCTGGAGGAGCGGCTCGCCGCGCGGCGCTATCTGTGCGGCAGCCGAGTCACCGAGGCGGACGTGCGGCTGCTCGTCACGCTGCTGCGCTTCGACCTGGTCTACTACTCGCACTTCAAGTGCAACCTGCGGCGC
>DATIYN010000142.1:0-5038 GCA_035517595.1 Burkholderiales bacterium | reverse complement strand
CATCGTCGACCGCAAGAAGGACATGATCCTCGTCTCGGGATTCAACGTGTATCCGAACGAGCTCGAGCAGGTCGTGGCGGCGATGCCCGGCGTGCTGGAGGTGGCGGCGATCGGCGTGCCCGACGAGCACTCGGGCGAGGTGCCGAAGCTGTTCATCGTGCGCAAGGACCCCTCGCTCACCGAGGCGCAGGTGCTCGAGTACTGCAAGGAGCAGCTCACCGGCTACAAGCGGCCGAAATACGTGGAGTTCCGCGCCGAGCTGCCGAAGACCAACGTCGGCAAGATCCTGCGCCGCGCGTTGCGCGACGAGAAGAAGGCTGCGTAGACAATTCACCGGGCCCACCTTGTCAAGGGCCTGGCCTGGCTGGGCATCGCGATCGCGTCCTGGGGCGCGCTGTTCTCGGTTGCCAAGCGCACGCTGCCCGTGCTCGATCCGTTCTTCCTCGGCTCGTTCCGCTACGCGTTCGGCGTGCTGCTGTTCATCGCCATCCTGTCGGCCGCGGAAGGGCGCCAGGCGCTGCGCTACGGCGGCCGCTTCCTGCCCGCGGCGGTGTACGGCCTCGTCGGATTCTGCGGCTTCAACATCCTGGTCTGGTGGGGCCTCTTCTACACGCGCCCCGAGCACGCTTCGATCATCATGGCTCTGCAGACGCCGATGACCGCGCTCGCGGTGTGGCTCACGCGCGGCATCCGGCCGGCTCGCTTCACGGTGGGCTGCATCGCCTGCGCGATCGCGGGCGTGCTGCTCGTGGTGACCCGCGGCGATCCCGCGCACGCCTTCGGTGGCGGCTCGCTCACGGGCGACCTCCTCGTCTTCCTCGGCGCGGTGAGCTGGGTGATCTACACGATGGCCGGCGCGCACTTCTCCGGCTGGTCGCCGCTGCGCATGACCGTGCTCACCTGCATTCCGGGCACCGCGGGCCTGCTGGCGATCAACGCGCTCACGATCTCGATGGGCTGGTCGTCGCTGCCGAGCCTCGAGCAGATCGCCTCGGTCAAATGGCAGCTCGGCTACTTCGTGATCTTCACGGTGGTGCTGGGCGTGCTCGGCTTCAACAACGGCGTGCGCTACCTGGGCGCGCTCAACACCATGCTGATGCTGAACCTGATTCCGATCATCGTGTTCGCGATCGAGGCCTCGCTCGGGCGCAGCTTTGCCGCGATCGAGCTCGTCGGCGCGGCGATCGTGGTCGGCGCGCTCGTCGCCAACAACCTCTACCTGCGGCGCCTGAGCGCTAGATGAACCGCGTGCTGGGCTTGAGCCCGAGGTAGTGCTGGCCGACGCTCTGGAAGTGCGCGGGATGCGACTGGATCTGCTGCGACGCCGCGTGCATGTCGCGCAGCCGCCGCTCGAAGGGATTGGCCTCGAAGATGGCGGTGGCGCCCGCGTCGATGTAGGCGGTCTCCACCACCTCGCGCGCCTCCTGGATCGCCCAGGTGGAGGCGAGGCGCAGCTGGATGCGGTGCTCGAAGCTCACGCGCCCCGACTCGGCGCAGGCGGCCCACATCTCGCGCAGGATGCCGAGGACCCACGCGCGCGCCGAGCCCAGGCGCGCCTCCGATTGCGCGACCCTGAGCTGCACCACCGGGTTGTCGCGCAGCATCGCGGCGCCGCTGGAGGGCTTCTTCTTCGTGGCGAGATCGAGGAACGCGTTCTGCGTCGCGCGCGCAATGCCGAGCGCGACGCCCGCAAAGCCGCTCTGGTAGACGCTCGTCGGCGAGAAGCGGTAGAGCGTGCCGCGCTCGCGGCGCTCGGGCTCGGGATCGGGCTCGGCGTCGGCGGACGGCGGCAGGTCGCGCCCGCTCGCGCGCGCGACGATCGCGTGCGCCGCGGGCACGAACAGGTCGGCGACCGAATAGGTGTCGCTGCCGGTGCCGCGCAGCCCGACCACGTTCCAGGAGTCGGGCTTGATCGTCGCCGCCGAGCGCGGGAACAGCATCGTGCGATCGCTGCCGTCGGGCATCTGGCAATGGCCGCCGAGCCAGGTGGCGTGGCGGTTGCCGCTGCCGAAGCCCCAGGTGCCGCTCGCCCTCCAGCCGCCCTCGGCCGGGAGCGCGCGGCAGGGCCCGGCCGGGAAGCCCCAGGCGAGCACCGCGCGCGCGTCGCCGAAGATCTCGCGCGCCGCGGCGGGCTCGAGGTAGGCCGCGGCCATCGCGCAGCCCGAGCTCTGCGACACGCACCAGGCAGCGCTCGCGTCGCCCTCGGCGATGGCAAGGATCACCTGGAAGAATTCGTCGAGCGCGAGTTCCGCGCCGCCGAGCGAGCGCGGCAGCAGCATGCGGAACAGTTGTGCCTCGTGCAGCGCGTCGACAACGTCGGGCGGCAGTTGCTTGTCCGCCTCGATGCGCGGCGCAGCCGCCGCGAGCAGCGGCGTGAGCGCGCGCGCCCGCGCGATCCAGTCCTGACCGGTCGAGTTCAAGCGGCGGAGTCTGGCATACGATCGGCGCGGCCTGCAGCACCGCCAGGCAGGCGCCGAGGCTCATGGGGCGGGGTAAAAATCTGTGCGTTCCCGGAAGAACATCCGCGAACCCCTTCTTTTCCTTCGATGTCGCACTGCCGCAATTCTGTTATGGTAGGGGCCGGAGGCTCACCGACCGGCATGCTCTACAACCTCTACGAGGCGCAGCACCAGATACTCGGGCCTTGGCGCATCGCAGCCGAAGCGATGCTGGGCTGGTTCGGGCATCCGGCGAGCCCGTTCTCGCGCTCGCTGATCGCGCGGCGCATTGCCGCCTCGACCGACCTGTTCCTGCGCGTCACGCAGCGCTACGAGAAGCCCAAGTGGAACATCGACGCGACGCTCGTGGACGGCGAGCCGGTCGCCGTGGAGGCGGTTACCGAGATCGACAAGCCGTTCTGCCGGCTGGTGCACTTCCGGCGCACGCTCGCCTCGAAGCGCAACGATCCGCGCGTGCTGCTCGTCGCGCCGCTCTCGGGCCACCACGCGACGCTGCTGCGCGACACGGTGCGCACGCTGCTGCCCGAGCACGAGGTCTGGGTCACCGACTGGGTGGACGCGCGCATGGTGCCGCTCGCGGCCGGGCCGTTCCATCTCGCCGACTACGTGGACTACGTGCGCGAATTCATCGCGCTGCTCACCGAGGAGCGCCAGCCGAACCTCAACGTGATCTCGGTCTGCCAGCCGACGGTGCCCGTGCTTTGCGCGGTGGCGCTGATGGCGCAGGAGCGCTTCCCGCATCCGCCGAAGACCATGGTGATGATGGGCGGGCCTATCGACGCGCGCAAGAGCCCGACCGCGGTCAACAACCTCGCCACGCAGAAGGCCCACTCGTGGTTCGAGCAGAACGTGATCCACCGAGTGCCGCAGAAATACCCGGGCTTCATGCGGCGCGTCTACCCCGGCTTCCTGCAGCACCTGGGCTTCGTGGCGATGAACCCGGACCGGCACCTGACCGCGCACTGGGACTACTTCAACCACCTGCTGAATGGCGACGGCGACTCGGCGGAGAAGCATCGCGAGTTCTACGACGAGTACAACGCGGTGCTGGACATGCCGGCCGAGTACTACCTGGACACCGTGAAGGCCGTGTTCCAGGAGTTCGCGCTGCCCAAGGGGCGCCTGTTCATCCGCGAGCAGCTGGTGAGGCCGCAGGCCATCAAGGACACCGCGCTGCTCACGATCGAGGGCGAGCTCGACGACATCTCGGGCAACGGCCAGACCGAGGCTGCGCATCTGCTGTGCCTCAGCATCCCGCGCGAGCGGCGCGAGCACTACCTCGCGCCGAACGCGGGTCACTACGGCATCTTCGCTGGCCGGCGCTGGCGCGAAACGATTTATCCCAGGGTCAGGGATTTCATCAGGAAACACGCCTAGAGCTCGTAGGCGCTGCCGGCTCTTTCCATCGCGGTGCTTTCCACCAGGTCGCGCGACAGCCTGGGCGCGAACAGCTCGATGAACTCGTAGGCGTAGCCGCGCAGCCAGGCGCCGCGCTTGATGCCCAGGCGCGTGGTGCTCGATTCGAACAGGTGGCCCGCGTCGATCGCGTGCAGCCCGCGGTCGCGCTTCGCGTCGAAGCCCATCGTGGCGAGGATGCCGATGCCCAGCCCCAGCTCCACGTAGGTCTTGATCACGTCCGAATCGAGCGCGGTGAGCACGATGTTGGGTGCGAGTCCCCGTTTCTGGAACGCCTTGTTGATCTGCGAGCGGCCGGCGAAGGCGAAGTCGTAGGTAACGATCGGGAACTGCGCGAGCGCCTCGAGCGTGAGCGGCCGGACCTTGAGCAGCGGGTGCCCCGGCGGCACCACCACGCAGCGGTTCCACCGGTAGCAGGGCAGCGAGACGAGCTCCGGGTACTCGGCGATCGCCTCGGTGGCGATCGCGAGGTCGGCCTCACCCGCGCGCACCATCTCGCAGACCTGCGTCGGATTGCCCTGGTGCAGCACCAGCACCACGTCCGGGTAGCGCTTCTTGAACGCGGCGACCGCCTTCGGCAGCGCGTAGCGCGCCTGCGTGTGCGTGGTGGCGATCGTGAGCGTGCCGCGCCGCTCGTTGGCGAACTCCTCGCCCGCGCGCCTGAGGTTCGCGGCCTCCCCGAGCAGCCGCTCGGCGATCGCGAGCACCGCCTTGCCGGGCTCGGTGATCGCGGCGATGCGCTTGCCGTGGCGCACGAAGATCTCGACGCCCAGCTCGTCTTCGAGGCTCTTCACCTGCTTGGAGACGCCCGGCTGCGAGGTGTGCAGGGCCTCGGCGGCCGCCGAAACGTTCAATCCCTGGCGCGCGACCTCGCAGGCATAGCGTATTTGCTGGAGTTTCATAGGGTTACGTTATCTATATCAGTTATATAATCTTAACACAACGGTATTTCCATAGAATAAAGCGGGCTCCTAGCATCTGGCCCATGGATCCTTGGTTTGTGGTGCTGGGCCTGGTCGTCGGCGCGCTGGTCGGCATGACCGGCGTCGGCGCGGGCTCGCTGGTCACGCCCGCGCTCGCGCTTTCGGGCGTGCCGGCCGCGGTGGCGGTCGGCACCGACCTCGCCTACGCCGCGGTCAGCAAGTCCTTCGGCGCGCTGGTGC
>DATIYN010000141.1:0-11780 GCA_035517595.1 Burkholderiales bacterium | reverse complement strand
TAGCCCGCGCGGCGGGTGATGACGTGAGGCACGGGGTCGTAGACGCTGATCCCCTCGGGGACGGGCACGAGGCGCGCGGCGGCGCGCAGGAAGTCCATCGTGTCGGAGAGCTTCTTCGCCTCGGCGCGCAGCGCGGCCTCGAACACGAACGGCGGGAAGCCCGCGGCCTCGCGCTCGGCGAGCTGCGCGGCGGCGAAGCCCGCGTAGTCGTGCCGCAGGAGCGCCAGGTACATCGGGTGGCCGGGAAAGCGGGTCTGCACGAGCACTTCGCCGGGCTGCTCGCGCCGGCCGGAGCGACCGCCCACCTGCTGCAGCGTCGCGAACAGGCGCTCGGCCGAGCGGTAGTCGGTGGACAGCAGCGCGCTGTCGGCGTTGAGCACGCACACCAGCGTCAGGTTCGGAAAGTCGTGTCCCTTGGCGAGCAGCTGCGTGCCGACGAGGATGTCGCCCTCGCCGCGGCTCACGCCCGCGAGCGTGCGCGCGAGCTCGCCGCGCCGGCGCGCGCTGTCGCGATCGATGCGCAGGATGCGCGCGCCGGGGAAATAGCCGGCGAGCGCCTCCTCGATGCGCTGCGTGCCGCGCCCGTGCGGCCGCAGGTCGACGTTCCCGCAAGTCGGGCAGGCGCGCGGGATCGGCGCCTCGGCGCCGCAGTGATGGCAGCGCAGGCGGCGGTCGGCGGCATGCAGCACGAGCCGCGCGCTGCAGCGCTGGCAGCCCGCCGCCCAGCCGCAGGCGTCGCAGGCAAGCACCGGCGCATAGCCGCGCCGGTTGATGAACACGAGGCTCTGCTCGCCGCGCGCCAGGCGCGCGCGCAGAGCCTCGAGCGCGCTTGCCGCGAGCCCGTGCTCGGCGCGTTCCCTGCGAAGGTCGACCATGCGCACGGCGGGCAGCCGCGCACCGGGCACGGCGCGTTCGGGCAGCGAGAGCAGCCGGTAGCGCCCGGTGCGCGCGTTCTGCCAGGTCTCCAGCGAGGGCGTCGCGCTGCCGAGCACCACGGGGCAGCCGGCGAGCTTGGCGCGCTGGATCGCCGCGTCGCGGGCCGAGTAGCGCAGGCCCTCCTGCTGCTTGAAGGAGGCGTCGTGCTCTTCGTCCACCACCACCAGGCCGAGGCTGGCCAGCGGCGCGAGCACCGCGAGCCGGGTGCCAAGGACGATGGGGGCGTGGCCGCGCGCCGCGTCGAGCCAGGCGTGCGTGCGCGCCGTGTCCTCGAGCGCGCTGTGCAGCACCGCGATGTTCGCGTTCGGAAAAGCCTGCCGGAAGCGCGACTCGAGCTGCGGAGTCAGCCCGATCTCGGGCACGAGTACGAGCGCCTGCTGCCGGCGAGCGAGCACTTCGGCGATGAGCCGCAGGTAGACCTCGGTCTTGCCGCTGCCCGTGATGCCGTGCAGGAGGAACGTCGCAAAGCTGCCGAGCGCCGCGCCGATTTGCGCGATCGCCTGGCGCTGCGCCTCATTCGGGGCCGGGCCGGGGACGAAGAGGCCTGCTGCGCCCTCCGCGGCCTCTTCGGCCGCCTTGCGGCGCTGGGGCAGCGGCTTGAGCGAGCGCAGGCGCGGCGGCAGCGCGCCCGCGACGGTCTCGCCGAACGGCCGCTGGTAGTAGGCGGCGAGAAATCGCATCTGCTCGAGCCAGTCGGCAGGCAAGCGCGGGGCGCCTTCGAGCAAGCGCGTCACGGGCTTGAGCCGTGCGCTCGCCACCGCGCTTTCTTCGACCGATTCGACGACGACGCCGACGCGCTCGCGTGAACCGAAGGGCACGACCACGCGGTCTCCGGCTTCCGCGGCGATCGTCGCATCGCACGCGTAGTCGAAGAGTTTTGCGACCGGCACTTCAAGCGCGACGCGCAACACTCTCATTTGCCGGATAAATTTGCCTGCGCGCCATGCGCTGTGGGTAAAGCTGTGAACAATTCCGGGCCCGTCCGGCAACTTACCCACATGATCGGGCGGCGGCATCGATCGGGACCGGCGGGGACGCGATTTTTCATTCTGCGTTCAGGAACTTGCAGCTTATCCACAAGCCGTTTCCCTCGAAGAAGCGGGATTTTTCCCTCTGGCGAGCCCGTGTGGATAACTAGCGGTCGCCGGCCCGCATTTTCATGCTGTAAGCGCGCACTTCGTCTACGAGCGCGGCAACCGCTTCGGGCCTCGCCTGCGGCGTGATGCCGTGCCCGAGATTGAAGATGTGCCCCGGCGCGCTGCCGAAGGCGTCGAGCACGCGCCGGGCCTCCGCGCGCACCGTCGCATCCGGCTTGGTGAGCATGCCGGGATCGAGGTTGCCCTGCAGCGCGACCTTCGCGCCGACGCGGCGCCGCGCATCGCGCGGATCCACGGTCCAGTCCAGGCCGACGGCGCTGCAGCCGCTCGCGGCCATGCTCTCCAGCCAGGCGCCGCCGTCCTTGGTGAAGAGGATCGACGGCACCGGGCGCAGCGCCGCGAGCACTTTGCGCATGTACGCGAGAGAGAAGGTCTCGTAATCCGCGGCATCGAGGCTTCCCCCCCAGGTGTCGAAGAGCATCACCACCTGCGCGCCGGCCTCGACCTGCGCGTTCAGGTAGTCGGCCACTGCGCGCGCGTTCACTTCCAGAATGCGGTGCAGCAGGTCGGGGCGGGCGCGGCGCATTGCCTTCACGCGCGCCCAATCGTCGCTGCCCGAGCCCTCGACCATGTAGCAGGCGAGCGTGTAGGGGCTGCCGGAAAAGCCGATCAGCGGCACGCGCCCGGCAAGCGCGCGCCGCGTTTCGCGCACCGCATCCATCACATAGCGGAGCTCGGCAGCCGGATCCGGCGCGGCGAGCCGGGCGATCGCCGCTTCGTCGCGCAACGGCCGCTCGAAGCGCGGGCCCTCGCCCTCGGCGAAGTACAGGCCGAGGCCCATCGCGTCGGGAACCGTGAGGATGTCGGAGAACAGGATCGCCGCGTCGAGCCGGTAGCGCTCCAGCGGCTGCAGCGCGACCTCGCAGCACAGCGCCGGGGACTTCGCGAGCTTCAGGAAGCTGCCGGCCTTCGCGCGCGTGGCGTTGTACTCGGGCAGGTAGCGGCCGGCCTGGCGCATGAGCCAGATCGGCGTCCAGGCCGTCGGCTCGCGCGCGAGCGCCCGCAGCAGGCTGTCGTTCTTCAGCCCAGCTTCTTGCAAACGAGCTTCCATTCCGCCGCGCTCACCGGCGTGATCGACAGGCGGTTGCCCGGGCGCAGCGCGAGCATCCTCTTCAGTCCCGGCAGGGCATGCATCTCGGCCAGCGGAAGCAGCCGCGTTTTCCTGAGCGCTCGCACGTCGACGCAGAACCAGCGCGGCGCGTCGCGCTTCGACTTCGGGTCGAAGTAGTCGCTCTTGCGGTCGAATTGCGACGGATCGACGTAGGGCTCGGAAGCGATCTCGGCGAGCCCCGCGACGCCCGGCTCGGGGCAGCTCGAGTGGTAGAACAGCACGCCGTCGCCGATCCTCATTGCGTCGCGCATGGAGTTGCGTGCCTGGTAGTTGCGCACGCCGGTCCACGGCGTGAGGCGCCCGGGCGCGGCGAGCGCGTCGTCGATCGAGCACTCGTCGGGCTCGGTTTTCATGAGCCAATAGTTCATCGCTGGATGGAGTCCCCCGCTCGTGCCGGTGGGCCCGGCCTCCGAACCCTGCTCAATCAGGGTGGTCGCGCTCCGGCCACATCAGGTTCGTCCGGCGCGCCAAGCATGAGAACCCGGCGAGGGACGATCACAACAGTGGCACTGGGGGCCGCAACCTGGGGAAGCTATCGGTTCGGAAAATATGGGCCCTGTCGTACACAGCAGGGGACGCAGATCGTTGTCCCCGTATCGCGACTGCAAGCAGCTCGCGGCTAGAACAGCTTGTCCTGCTGGGCGATTGCCGCGTCGAGCTTCGCCTCGAGCGAGGAAATTCTACGCTTCGCCTGTCCGATATCAAAGCCGTTGCCGACCTTCAGGCTGAGCAGCTCGTGCGCGATGTTGAGCGCGGCCATCACCGCGATGCGGTCGGTGCCGCTGACCTTGCCCGCCTTCTTGATCTCGCCCATCTTGGCGTCGAGGTAGGCGACCGCCTCCAGCAGCGCGGCGCGCTCGCCCTCTTCGCAGGCGATCTTGTAGTTGCGGCCGAGGAGGCTGATCTCGATGGTCTTAGCGCTCTCGGCCATCGCCGCTCCGCTCAGTCGGGCAGGCGCGCGAGCAGGCTCTCGAGCTTCAGCTTGGCCCCCTCGATGCGCTCGTTCAGGCGCTTCGCGTCGTTCTTGGCCGTCGCCAGCTGCTGACGCAGGTCGTGGTTCTCGGCGCGCAACCTCTCGCACAGGCCGACGAACTGCGCGACCTTCGCCTCGAGCGAGTTGAACTCCGCGTCCACGCCGGCACTATCTTTCAAAACTGCCGTAGGGTCAAGAAATAAGCCTCGTTTGTGCAAGTGGTTCCTGACGATGCTGCGGCGCTATAATTTTTCCCGCAATCCGCTGCAAGGTGTCCTCGATCAAGGCCTTAGTCGAGGATGAAACGGGAATCCGGTGCGCGCGCGACCCAGCGTCGGCGCAATTCCGGGACTGCCCCCGCAACGGTAAGCGAGGGGGTGCACACCCCGCCACTGTGAGGACCATCTCACGGGAAGGCGTGCACCCGGTGGCCACGGCCACCACTCGCGAGTCCGGAGACCGGCCTTGCAGCATTTCATCAACCGCGTTGGGTGTCGGGGTCGACACCGGAAGGGGATTGAAATGCGCAAGTCCATCATTGCGGCGGCGCTGTCCGCCGGCTTCCTGCCGTTGCACGCGCTCGCACAGAGCGATGACGCGATCACCGTGACCGCGACACGATTCCCGGAGCGGCGGCTGCAGGCGCCCATCGGCATGACTGTGATCACCGCCGACGAAATCGCACGCGATACCGCGCGCACGCTGCCGGAGATGCTCGGGCATCTGGGCGGCCTCTACACGCGCAACAACTCCGGCGATCCCAACCTGCAGATCGACTTGCGCGGCTTCGGCATCACGGGCGATCAGAACACGCTGGTGCTGCTGGACGGCATCCGCCTCAACGAGAACGACCTCAGTTCCACCAAGCTGTCGGCGATCCCGCTGCAGTCCATCGAGCGCATCGAGATCCTGCGCGGCTCGGGCTCGGTGCTGTACGGCGGCGGTGCCACGGGCGGCACGATCAACATCATCACCAGGGCGGCCAAGCCAAGCGTCACCGAAGGCTACCTTTACGGCGGCGCGGGCGATTACGGAACTCGCGAAGGCCGCGCCACGGCGACCCTCGCGGGCGCCAATGCGGGCTTGACGATCTCGGGCAGCCACGGCGAGAGCGACAACTATCGCGTCAACAACCGCGCCCGGCAGGACAACGTCAACGGCGACCTGCGCTATTTCTCGAGCGGCGGCTCGCTTGCGCTCAAGTTCGGCACCGACATCCAGCGCCTGCAGCTGCCGGGCGTGCGCGACCAGAACCAGCTGGTGAGCGACCCGCGCGGCGCGACCACGCCGAACGACTGGTCCACGCGCGACGGCAACTACGCGACGCTGCTCGCGCGGCACGGCGCGGGTGCCTTCGATCTCGCGGCCGACCTCGGCTACCGCGATCAGGTGGCCACCTCGATGTTCAACAGCTTCGGCTCGTTCTCCGACACGCGCATGCATTCGCTGGTCTTCAGCCCGCGCGTGAGCTGGAACGGCGAGCCGCTCGGCGCGCCGACGAACCTCGTGGTCGGAGCGGACCTCGGCGACTGGAACTACGGCCGCAGGATCGGCACCGATCCATCGACGATCGCGACGCCCTTCTCGACGACCACCGGCTCGCAGCACAGCAGCGCTTTCTACTTCCTGTACAACGCGCAAGTCGCGGTGCCGCTCAAGCTCTCGCTCGGCTGGCGCACGCAGCGCGTCACCGACCGCGTGATCCAGGCTGGCTTCGGCGCGAGCGACCAGCGGCAGACGCGCAGCGCGGACGCGGGCGAGCTCGGCCTGCAGTACGCGCTCGGCGGCGCCTGGACGCTGTTCGGGCGCCTCGGATCGAGCTTCCGCTTCGCGACCATCGACGACAACGGGCTCACGTCGACCGGCAGTCTGCTCCGGCCGCAAACGGCGAAGAACCTCGACGCGGGCGTGGAGTACCGCGAGCGCGGCCTGCGCCTGCGCGCGAGCCTGTACCGCATCGACCTGAACAACGAGATCTACTTCAGTCCGCTGGTCGTTCCGACAGGAGGCTTCTTTCCCGGGGCGAACACCAACCTCTCGCCGACGCGCCGCGAGGGCCTCGAGCTTGCCGGCCAGGCGCCGCTCGCCGCGGACCTCACGCTGTCGGGCACCGCAAACTTCCAGTCGGCCAGGTTTCGCAGCGGCGTCTACGGCGGAGTCGATGTCTCCGGCAAGGACGTCCCGCTCGTGCCGAGCGCGATCGCCAACCTGCAGCTTGCCTGGAACTTCGCGCCGAAGAGCCAGGCGCTCGCCTCGCTCAGCTACGCAGGCCGCCAGCGCTACGACAACGACCAGGCGAACACCTTTCCCCAGAAGATGCCGTCCTACACGCTGCTCGACCTCAAGCTGAGTCGGCGGCTTGCCGATTGGACGCTTTCTGCCGCCGTCAACAACGTCTTCGACAAGGCCTACTACAGTTACGCGATCGTCAACAGCTTCGCCTGCGCGACGGCAGTCTGCGCGTATCCGCAAATCCGCCGCAGTTTCTTCGTCAGCGCGGAACTGCGCTTGCCGTAGCGCCGCCGCGCCGGGGAACCGGCGCCGATTCTCTGCTATCTTCCCGCGATGCCGCAGGCTGCAATCCGGGACGCGGTTCCCCTCGCAGAGATCGCGCGCTCGCTCGTCGTCATGCTGCGCCATCACGGCGACGTGCTGCTCGCCGCGCCGGTGGCCGCGGCGCTCAAGGCGCAGGCCCCTAAGGCGGAAATCGACGCGCTCGTCTACGACGACACCGCGCCCATGCTCGAGGGGCATCCGGCGCTCTCTGCCGTTCACTCGGTGGGAAGGCGCTGGAAGGAGGAGGGCGCGCTATCACGGCTCGCAGCGGAGGCGCGGCTGCTATCCGCGCTGCGCGCGCGCCACTACGACCTCCTCATCCACCTTACCGAGCAACCGCGCGGCGCCTGGCTTGCGCGCGCGCTCGGCGCGCGCTATCGCGTCGCGCCCGCGATGCCCGATCGCGGCGCGTTCTGGGCGCGGAGCTTCACGCATCTGTTTCCGCGCGCGCCGAACGGCCGCCGGCACCGGGTCGAGGCGAACCTGGATGCGCTGCGCCGCATCGGCCTGCAGCCCGGCCTGGAGGAGCGGCGCCTGGTGTTCGTGCCGGGCGCGGCGGCCGAGGCGAGCGTCGCCGCGCGGCTCGCCGCCGAGGGCCTCGGGGCGCGCGGCTTCGTGCACCTGCATCCGGCCTCGCGCTGGCGCTTCAAGTGCTGGACGCCCGAGCGCAACGCGGAGCTCATCGACCGCCTCGCCGGAGCGCACCGCGTCGTGCTCACCGCCGCGCCCGACCCGGACGAGCGCGCGTTCGTGGAGGCGATCCTGGCGAGCACGAAGGCCAAGCCGCTGAACCTCGCGGGGCAGCTCTCGATCCGGGAGCTGGGCGCGCTGACCGCGCGCGCGAAGCTCTTCGTCGGCGTGGATTCGATGCCGATGCACCTCGCCGCGGCGATGCGCACGCCCGTCGTCGCGCTGTTCGGCCCGAGCGGCGAGCACGAATGGCGTCCGTGGCGCGTCTCGCACCGCGTCGTGACCAGCAGCCATCCCTGCCGGCCCTGCGGCAACGACGGCTGCGGCGGCGGCAAGCTGAGCGAGTGCCTGACGATGCTCGCCGTGGACGACGTCTACGCCGCGGTGCAGGACCTGCTCAAGTCCGGGGGATCCTGAAGGGGGGCGCGAGCGCCTTGCTGGAGCCCCCCTTTCCTTCATGCGCGTCGCGATCGTCCGGCAGCGCTACAACCCCTACGGCGGGGCCGAGCGCTTCGTCGAGCGCGCGCTGCCGGCGCTCGAGCGCGCGGGCGCCGAGCTCACGCTGATCGCGCGCAGCGCCGAGGGCTGGGGCGCGCGCCGCCTGATCGCTGCGGATCCCTTTCACCTCGGCAGCACCTGGCGCGACGCCTCGTTCGCGCGCGCCGCGCGCGCGGCCTGGGAGGCGGGCGGCTTCGATCTGGTGCAGTCGCACGAGCGCATTCCCGGCTGCAGTGTCTACCGCGCCGGCGACGGCGTGCACGCCGAGTGGCTCGAGATCCGGCGCGCGGCCTGCGGGCCGCTCGAGCGCCTGGGCATCGCGCTCAATCCCTACCATCGCTACGTCTGCGCGGCCGAGCGGCGCATGTTCGCGCACCCGGCGCTGCGCGCGGTGATCTGCAACTCGGCAATGGTGCGCGGCGAGATCGAGCGCCGCTTCGGCGTGGCGCGCGCCAAGCTCCACGTGATCTACAACGGCGTCGACCTGGAGCACTTCCACCCCCGCGAGCGCGCGGCGCAGCGCGCGCAGGCGCGCGCGGAGCTCGGTGCGGGCGAGGGCGACGCCGTCTTTCTCTTCGTGGGCTCGGGCTTCTGGCGCAAGGGCCTCGATGCGGCCATCGACGCGCTGGCGGCCTGCGGCGAGCCGCGGTTTCGCCTGGTGGCCGCCGGGCGCGACCGCGACGCAGCGCGCTACGCGGCGCGCGGCGCCGCGGCCGGCCTGGGCGGACGGCTGCGCCTGCTCGGCGGCCGCGACGACGTGCGGCCGCTCTACGCCGCGGCCGACTGCTTCGTCCTGCCGACGCGCTACGACCCGTTTCCGAACACCGCGCTCGAGGCGCTCGCGATGGGGGTTCCGGCGATCGTAGGGCGGCGCAGCGGCGCGGCCGAGCTGGTGCGCGAGGGCGAGAGCGGCTGGCTCTGCGAGCCGGGCGACGTCGCGGGCCTCGCACGCCTGCTGCGCGAGGCGGCGCGCGCCTCGGGCGATAATCGCATGCAAGGCGCCGCCCGCAGGGCCGCCGAGCCCTACGGGATCGACCAGATGGCAGCCAGGCTCACCGAACTGTACGCGGCGTTGGCAGCAGGACGGCGGGCATGACCTCCTCCAGCCGGGAGCTCTATGCGCGCCTGCTGTCCTACGTGCGGCCGCACGCGGGCATGTTCGGCGTCGCCGTGATCGGCATGATCGCCGCCGCGGCAACCGAGCCGCTGTTCCCGGCGCTCATCAAGCCGCTGCTTGACCGCGGCTTCAGCGCGGACGCGCAGTCGCTGCCGCCGCTCGCCTTCGCCGCGGCGATCGTCGGCATCTTCGTGCTGCGCGGGCTGCTCTCCTTTACCTCCTCGTACGGCATCGCCTGGGTCGGCAACCGCGTGGTGCTCGACCTGCGCGCGGCGATGTTCGATCGGCTCGTGCGTTTTCCTGCGCGCTACTTCGACGACCACAGCTCGGGCCAGGTGCTCTCCAAGGTGGCCTACGACGTCGGCGGCGTCACCTCGGCCGCGACCACGGTGCTCACGGTCGTGGTGCAGGACACGATCAAGGTGATCGGGCTGTTCGGCTTCCTGCTCTACCTCAACTGGAAGCTCACGCTGATCGCGATCGCCGTCGTGCCGCCGATCGCGCTGTTCATCCGCCTGCTGTCCGGAAGGCTGCGGCGCATGGCGCGCGAGGCGCAGCTCGCGATGGGCGACATCGTGCACGTGCTCGAGGAGACCATCGACTGCCACAGGGTGGTCAAGATCTTCGGCGGCCAGGAGTACGAGTCGCGCCGCTTCGCGCGCGCGAACCAGCGCCTGCGCGGCTTCAACATGCGCCAGACGGTGCCCGCCGCTCTCACCACGCCGGTCACGCACACGCTCGCGGCCTTCGCGGTCGCGATCATCGTCTACCTCGCGCTGGGCGGCTTGCTCGTCGAGCGCGCGACGATGGGCGAGTTCGCCTCCTTCATGACCGCGATGCTGCTGCTGCTCGCGCCGCTCAAGCACCTCACCGAGGTGAACTCGCCGCTGCAGCGCGGCCTGGCGGCCGCCGAGAGCGTGTTCGCGCTCATCGACACGCCGGCGGAGCCGGACGAGGGCACCGAGGCGATCGCGCGCGCGCGCGGCGAGATCGAGTTCCAGGGCGTGAGCCTCACCTATCCCACGCGCACCGAGCCCGCGCTGCGCTCGGTGAGCTTCAAGGTGATGCCGGGCGAGACGGTGGCGCTGGTGGGCGGCTCCGGGGGCGGCAAGACGACGCTCGCGAATCTCGTGCCGCGCTTCTACTCCCCCGACGCGGGGCGCGTGATGCTCGACGGCCGCGACATCCAGTCGCTCACGCTCGCAAGCCTGCGCGCCAACCTCGCGCTCGTGTCGCAGGACGTGGTGCTGTTCAACGACACGATCCGCGCCAACATCGCCTACGGCGCGATGGGCGCGGCCGACGAGAGGCAGATCGTCGCGGCGGCCGAGGCCGCGCACGCGATGGACTTCATCCGCGAGACGCCGCAGGGCCTGGATACGCTCATCGGCGAGAACGGCATGCGCCTGTCGGGCGGCCAGCGCCAGCGCCTGGCGATCGCGCGCGCGCTGCTGAAGAACGCCCCGGTGCTGATCCTCGACGAGGCCACCTCCGCGCTCGACACCGAGTCCGAGCGCATCGTGCAGGACGCGCTCGAGGTGCTCATGCGCGGACGCAGCACGCTGGTGATCGCGCACCGGCTGTCGACCATCGAGCGCGCCGACCGCATCCTCGTGCTCGAGCGCGGCCGCATCGCGGAGTCGGGCACGCACGCGCAGCTGCTCGCGAAGGACGGCGCCTACGCAAGGCTGTACCGCAGCCAGGGCGCGGAGGCCGCAGCTTGACCCGCAGTCATGACCGCTAGGCCGCTGCGCATCGTGCACACCGAATCCTCGCTGGGCTGGGGTGGGCAGGAGATCCGCATTCTCGCCGAGTCCCAGGGCCTGCTGCGCCGCGGCCACGACGTGAAGCTGCTGTGCGCGCCGCAGGCGCGCATCTGCGCCGAGGCCGCGAGCTGGGGCGTGCCGGCGATCCCGCTGCCGATCGACCGCAAGCGCCCGGTGGGGCTGGGCGCGCTGCACCACTGGTTCAGCGGCAACGTGAGCGACATCGTCAACACCCACAGCTCGACCGACTCCTGGCTCGCCGCGCTCGTGCAGATCGCGCTCGGGCGCCCCACGCGCATCGTGCGCACGCGCCACATTTCCGCGCCGGTGCCGCGCGGGCCGCTGTCGCGCTGGCTCTACATGCGCGCGGCGAGCTACGTCGTCACCACCGGCGAGGCGCTCAAGCGCGAACTCGTCGAGCGCAACGGCTACCGCGCCAACCGCATCGAATCGGTGCCGACCGGGCAGGACCCCGCGCGCTTCCGGCCCGGCGAGCGCAGCGCGATGCGCGCCAGGTACGGGCTGCCGCAGGACAAGACGCTCGTCGGCATCGTCGCCACGCTGCGCAGCTGGAAGGGGCATGCGGTCCTGCTCGAGGCGATGACGCGGCTGCCGGCTTCCATCGAGCTCGTGATCGTCGGCGACGGCCCTCAGCGCGAGGCGCTCGAGAAGCGGATCGCGCAGCCCGATCTGCGCGGCCGCGTGCACATGCAGGGCCAGCAGGCCGACGTCGTGCCCTGGCTGCGCGCGCTCGACCTCTTCGCGCTGCCCTCCTACGCCAACGAGGGCGTGCCGCAGGCGCTGGTGCAGGCGATGCTCTGCGAGCTGCCCTGCGTGACCACGGCGGTGGGCGCGATTCCCGAGGTCGCCGAGCATGAGCGCACGGCGCTGGTCGTGCCGCCGCGCGATCCCGCCGCGCTGGCCGCGGCGATCGAGCGGCTCGCGGAAAACGGGGGCCTGCGGCGCGAGCTGGGCG
>DATIYN010000140.1:0-11599 GCA_035517595.1 Burkholderiales bacterium | reverse complement strand
ATGCGCTCGGCGAAGCGCCGGTGCCCGCGGCGTTCGTCGCCTGAGCGCGCGGCCCTTCTTCCTGCTCGCGCTCGCCTTGCCGCTCGCCGCGCTCGCCGCGGGCGGCAATGCGCGGGCCGGCAAGGAGATCTACAGCCGCTGCCTCGCCTGCCATGCGCTCGCCTACGACCGGACCGGTCCGCGCCACTGCGGCCTGTTCGGGCGGCGAGCCGGCAGCGTCAAAGGCTTCCCCTACTCCGACGCGATGCGCCGCTCGGGCATCGTCTGGAGCGACAGGACGCTGGACCGCTTCCTCGCCAATCCGCTGAAGGCGGTGCCGGGCACCGCGATGGGCTACGCCGGGGTCGCCGACCCCAGGGAGCGCGCGGACCTGATCGCCTTCCTGAAGGCGGCCGGCCGGTCGCCGGAATGCCGCGGCGCCAGCCGCTAGCCGGGCGCCGCCGCCTTTCCCCGCGCGGTGTATGCTCGCCGCGGGGAGGAGTCATGTACGCGGGCAAATACGCGGCGGAGCGCGCGAGCGCGCCCGCCTTCATCATGGCCGGCTCGGGCGAGTCGGTGAGCTACGCGCAGTTCGATCGGCGCACCAACCGCCTTGCGCACCTGCTGCGCTCGCAAGGCCTGAAGCGCCTGGACCACTACGCGATCTTCATGGAGAACAACGCGCGCTACCTCGAGAGCTGCGGCGCGGGCGAGCGCTCCGGGCTGTACTACACCTGCGTGAACTCGTACCTCACGCCCGAGGAGCTCGCCTACCTCCTGCAGAACAGCGAGTCGCAGGTGCTCGTCACCTCGGCGGAAAAGCGCGAGGTCGCGGCGCAGGCGCTCAAATCCTGCCCGCGCATCAAGCTCTGCCTGGTGGTGGGCGGCGGCGCGGGCGAGCGCGGGCTGTTCGTGGATTTCGAGCAGGCGGTGGGCCGCTTCCCGGACACGCCGATCGCCGACGAGTGCCTCGGCACGCCGATGCTCTATTCCTCGGGCACCACGGGGCGGCCGAAGGGCATCCTGCGGCCGCTGCCCGAGAACCCGCCTTCCAAGCCGCTGCCGCTGTTCGATTTCCTGACCAAGCTCTGGCGCTACCGCGAGAACATGACCTACCTCTCGCCCGCGCCGCTGTACCACTCGGCGCCGCAGGCGGCGGTAGGGTTGACGATCCGCTGCGGCGGCACGGCCGTGATCATGGAGCGCTTCGACGCCGAGGCCTACCTCGCGCTGGTCGAAAAATACAGGGTGACGCACAGCCAGCTCGTGCCGACCATGTTCAGCCGGATGCTGAAGCTGCCGCCCGAGGCGCGCCGGCGCCACGATCTGTCGTCGCTCGAGATCGCGATCCACGCCGCGGCGCCGTGCCCGGTGCAGGTCAAGGAGCAGATGATCGCCTGGTGGGGCCCGATCATCCACGAGTACTACGGCGCGACCGAGGGGCTGGGCTTCACCGCCTGCGACAGCGCCGAATGGCTCGCGCATCGCGGCAGCGTGGGGCGCGTGCTGCTCGGCGACCTGCATATCCTCGACGCCGGGATGAAGCCCTGCGCCAAGGGCACGCCCGGCGAGATCTGGTTCAAGACGGCGACGCCGTTCGAGTACTTCAACGACCCGGCCAAGACCGCGTCGGCGCGCTCGGCCGACGGCACGATGAGCACCGTCGGCGACGTCGGCTACGTGGACGGCGACGGCTTCCTCTATCTCACCGACCGCTCGACCTTCATGATCATCTCCGGCGGCGTCAACATCTACCCGCAGGAGTGCGAGAACCTGCTGATCACGCATCCCAAGGTGGCCGACGCCGCAGTGTTCGGCGTGCCGAACGAGGACCTGGGGGAAGAGGTGAAGGCGGTGGTGCAGGCGATGCCCGGCTCCGAGGCGGGTCCGGCGCTCGCGCAGGAGCTCGTCGCCTTCTGCCAGCAGCACCTGTCGCGGCAGAAGTGCCCGCGCTCGGTCGACTTCATCGACGCGATGCCGCGGCTGCCGACCGGCAAGCTCTACAAGAAGCCGCTGCGCGACCGCTACTGGGCCGGCCACAAGAGCCGAATCGTCTAGAGCGCGAGGACGATCTTGCCGATGTGCTGCGAGCTCTCCATGAGGCGGTGCGCCTCGGCGGCCTCGGCGAGCGGGAAGGTCCGGTAGATCACCGGCCGGATCTTCTTCGCCTCGAGGAGCGGCCAGATCCTCTCGCTCAGGTTCTTCGCGATCGCGCCCTTGAACGCGACCGGCCGCGGCCGCAGCGTGGAGCCCGTAAGGGTGAGGCGCTTCACCATGACGTTGCTGATGTTGATCTCGGTCTTCCAGCCGCCCAGCACCGCGATGAACACCAGGCGCCCGTCGGGCGCGAGGCAGTCGATCTCGCGCGGCACGTAGTCGCCGCCGACCATGTCGAGCACGACGTCCACGCCCTTGCCGCCCGTGGCGGCCTTCACTTCGGCGGCGAAGTCCTGCGCCCTGTAGTTGATCGCCTTCTCGGCGCCGAGCCTCACGCAGGCGGCGCACTTCTCGTCGCTGCCCGCGGTCGCGAAAACGCGGTTGCCCATCGCCGAGGCCATCTGGATCGCGGTCACGCCGATCCCGGAGGAGCCGCCCTGCACGAGCAGCGTCTCGCCGGGCGCGAGGCGGCCGCGGTCGAACACGTTCGACCAGACGGTGAAGAAGGTCTCCGGCAGCGAGGCGGCTTCGACCATGCTCAATCCCTTCGGCACCGGCAGCGCCTGCACTTCCGGCACGACGCAGTATTCGGCATAGCCGCCGCCGTGCGCGAGCGCGCAGATCTTGTCGCCGACCTTCCACCGCTTCGCCTCCGAGCCGCAGGCGGCGACTTCGCCCGCGATCTCGAGCCCCGGCAAGGGCGAGGCGTCCGGCGGCGGCGGGTACTTGCCCGCGCGTTGCGCGATATCGGGGCGGTTCACGCCCGCGGCCGCGACCTTGACGAGGATCTCATGCGGCTTGGGCGCCGGCGTCGGCCGCTCCGCGGGAACGAGGACTTCAGGCCCGCCCGGCTTGCTGATCTCGATGCATTTCATGGGGCCCGGATCATAGCAGGGCCGAGAGCGCCCTCACGTCGGCGTTGCCGCCGGAGAGCACCACGCCGACGCGCTTGCCTTTCGCCTCGATCCTGCCCTCGAGCAGCGCGGCTGCGGCGAGCGCGCCCGTGGGCTCGACGACGATCTTCATGCGCTCCCAGAGGAAGAACATCCACTTGAGGAGCGTCGCGTCGTCCACGGTGAGGAAGTCGTCGACGTGCCTGCGGATGAGGGCGAAGGTAATCCTTCCCAACGACCGCGTGCGCGCGCCGTCGGCGATGGTGTCCGGCAGCGCAATCTCCACGAGCTTGCCCGAGCGGAACGACTGCAGCCCGTCGTCTCCCGCGGCGGGCTCGACGCCGAGCACCAGGCAGGATGGAGACAGATGCTTCGCCGCGATCGCGCAGCCCGAGAGCAATCCGCCGCCGCCGCAGGGCACGAGCAGCAGGTCGAGCGGGCCCGTGTCCTCGATGAGCTCCTTCGCCGCGGTGCCCTGGCCCGCAACAATGTGCGGGTGGTCGAAGGGCGGGATCAGGGTGAGGCCGCGCGCGGAAGAAATCGCTCGCGCGACCTGTTCCCTGTCTTGATTTTTTTCATAGAAGACAACTTCGGCACCGTAGGCTCGGGTTGCCTCGAACTTGACCTTCGGCGCGTCGATCGGCATGACGATCGTGGTCGCGACGCCGAGCAGCTTGCCCGAAAGCGCGACCGCCTGCGCGTGGTTGCCCGAAGAGAAGGCGACCACGCCGCGCCTCTTCTCTTCGGCCGGGAGCTGCGACAGCGCGTTGTAGGCGCCGCGGATCTTGAACGCGCCCATGCGCTGCAGGTTCTCCGGCTTGAAGAACACCTGCGCGCCGGTGCGCGCGTCCACGGTGGCCGAGCGCAGCACGGGCGTGCGATGCACCGCGGACTTGATGCGTTCATGTGCGCGGGCCACGTCATCGAAATTCACTTCCATCGCAGGAGAGCTTCTCTCGCGACATCGCCGCCCCATTCCTGCAGGAAGTGGCCGCCCTCAGCGTGGATCCACGGCTCGGGGCAGCCGCGGATCATCTTCTGCAACTGCTTCATCACGGGCGGACCCAGCACGGGATCCTTCGCGCCCACGGCCATGAAGGCCTCGCCCTTCCAGTCCTTCTGCCACCAGTCGCGCGCGCGCCGCGAGATCGCTGCGCCGGGCGCATCGGGCCCGTCGGGCACGAGCTGCGGAAAGCGCCGCACGCCTGCCTTGGAAGCTGCATCGGGATACGGCGCCTCGTAGGCGGCGGCCTCCGCAGGCGAAAGATGCGGGCAGGCGCGCGCGAGCAGCTTGCCGCAGTCCAGGCTCGGGGTCTTCGCGACGTACTCGCGCCACTCGATGAAGCCCTTCGTGAGCGGCGACTCGCCCGTGCCGAGCGCGGTGTTCATGACCAGCAGGCGAGAGAAGCGCTCGGGCATCTCCATCGGCAGCGTGAGACCGAGGAGGCCGCCCCAGTCCTGCACCGCGAGCGCGACGCTCTTCAAGTCCAGGAAGTCCACGAAGAACAGCAGCATCCTGCGGTGGAACTCGAACGTGTACGTCGCTTCCTCCTCGGGCTTGTCGGATTTCCCGAAGCCGAGGAAATCCGGCGCGACCACGCGATAGCCCGCGGCGAGGAACGGCGGGATCATCTTTCGGTAAAGGTAGCTCCAGGTCGGCTCGCCGTGCAGGCACAACAGCGTGCGCGGGCCTGCGCCCTCGTCCAGGTAGTGCACGCGCATGCCGTGCCAGTCGAAGTAATGCGGCGCCCACGGAAAGCCGGGCAGGTTGGCGAAACGTTCGTCGGGCGTGCGCATGCGCCGATTGTAGAATGGCCGCATGGACTACTCCAGATACAAGGACCTGAAGATCCGCCGGCTCGAGCCGGGCATCCTCGAGATCGCGATGGGCGAGGAGGGCAGGCTCTCTACGGCGACCGCGCGCCTGCACAAGGAGTTGGCAGATGTTTGGCTCGACGTGGACCGCGACCCGGAGACGCGCGTCGCGATCCTGCGCGGCATCGGCAAGGGTTTCTCGGCCGGCGGCGACCTCGCGATGGTGGAGGACATCACCAAGGACTTCGCCGCGCGCGCGCGCGTCTGGCGCGAGGCGCGCGACCTCGTCTACAACATCATCAATTGCTCGAAGATGGTGGTCTCGGCGATGCACGGGCCCGCGGTGGGCGCGGGCCTGGTCGCCGGGCTGCTTGCCGACGTGTCGATCGCGGCGAAGAACGCGCGCATCATCGACGGCCACACGCGCCTGGGCGTCGCGGCGGGCGACCACGCCGCGATCGTCTGGCCGCTGCTGTGCGGCATGGCGAAGGCGAAGTACTACCTGCTCCTCTGCGAGCAGGTCTCGGGCGAGGAGGCGGAGCGGATCGGGTTGATTTCGATGGTTTGTGAAGAACACCAGCTCCATGAAAGAGCGCTCGAAGTGGCACGCAAGCTCGCCGCCGGCGCGCAGACCGCGCTGCGCTGGACCAAGTACAGCCTCAACAACTGGCTGCGCATGGCCGGGCCCTCGTTCGACGCTTCGCTCGCGCTCGAAATGGTCGGCTTCACGGGTCCCGAGGCGAAGGAAGGCCTCGCCTCGCTGCGCGAGAAACGCAAACCGGAATTCCCGCCGCCGCCGAGCGATTTCTAGGCCTTGCGGCGGCGCGCATGGCGAATCCGTTCGGCAAGCTGATCGGGCTGCACTTCGAGCAGCATCGCGCCGGCTTCAGCGAGCTGAGCCTGGAGGTGGCCAAGGAGCACTTCAATCCCAACCGCGTCGTCCACGGCGCGGTCATCTTCGCTCTCGCCGACACCGGCATGGGCGCGGCCTTGCACCCGACGCTCGCCGAGGGCGAGCTCTGCGCTACCGTCGAGATCAAGATCAGCTATTTCAAGCCCGTGACCGCGGGCCGTCTCACGTGCACCACGGAAATCGTGAACCGCGGAAAGACCATCGCCAATCTCGAGTCGCGCGTGTACCTCGACAAGACGCTCGTCGCCCAGGCGAACGGGCACTACGCGATCTTCACGCCGCGCAAGGCGGCGACCTGATCAGGCGGGCTTGCTGAAATCGAGCGCGTCGCCGCTTGCGCCAGCCGGCGCGGCTGCCGCCTTGCCGCCGCCGCCGAAGAGGCGCTCGAGCTCCTTCGCGATCGTCGCGGTATCGGGCGGAATGCGGCCCATGCTGTTCAGCAGCACGCGCACGGGCAGGTCGGTCAGCGTCGGCTCCGGGTGATCGCGCAGGTGCGCGACGTTCTGCAGCGCCGGAACGATGCGGCCGCTGCGCACGCCGGCGAGCTCGTTCTCCAGGCCCTGGACCATCGCGGCCTGGGCGCGGCCGATGCCGGCGAGGAGTTCGGCGAGTTGCATGGCGGAGATCTGCAGCATGTGGCCCCCAGTCGGATTGACGCGTAGCGGGATGCTAACATCGCCGCCGGATGGGCAAGCGTGTGCTGCTCGGTTTCGCGCTGCTGATCGCGCTGGCGGCGGCGGGACTCGCGGTGCACGTGGCGACGGCGACGGGAGACAGCGTGTTTTCCTGGAAGCGACCCGACAATCTCGGCGTGAAGGACGGACGGCTCGCGCCGCCCAGGCGCACGCCGAACTGCGTCTCGAGCCAGGCCGATCCCGCCGACGCCGAGCACTACATCGCGCCGATCGCGTTCAAGGGCGACGCCGCGGCAGCGGCGGCGGCGATGCGCAAGGCCGTCGAAGGCATGACGGACGCGACGATCATCCGCCAGGACGGCGGCTACCTCTACGCGGAGTACCGCACCAAGCTCATGCGCTTCGTCGACGACGTCGAGCTGCTGCACGACCCGAAGGCGGGCGTGATCCACGTGCGCTCGGCCTCGCGACTCGGCCGGCGCGACTTCGGCGTCAACCGCGCGCGCGTCGAAGCGCTGCGCGCGCGCATCAGCGGCTGAGCTCGACGACCACCGGCTGGTGGTCGGATTCCTGCGCAGCCGTGTCGATCAGGGCGGCGGCGACGCGCGGCGCGAGCTCGGGAGTCACCAGCACGTAGTCGCAGCGGTAGGGCGCGCTCGCGAAGGTCTTGTCGTAGAGGCCGAACGTCGCCGGTGCCGCGGCGCCCGGATTCGCGAGCGCCCACGCGTCGCGCCATACCTCGAGCAATCGCGCGAGCGACGGATCCTCGGGCCGCATGTTGAAGTCGCCGCAGAGGATCGAGGCCGCGGGCCTCGCGAACGGCTCGAACGCGCCGGACTTCCACGCCGGCGGCGCGGGTGCGTGCGCCGCGCGCTCGGCCTGCAGCTCGACGAGGCGGGCGACCTGCGCGGCGCGCTGCGCCGCCGAGTAGTACTCGAGGTGCGTCGTCACGACGCTCAGCGCGCCCCATGGCGCTTCGACCACGGCTTCGAGCGCGATGCGCGGCATGTTCGGCTCGCGCGCCTCGGCGGGCCAGGGCAGCGAGTGGCGGAATACCTGGCGCACCGGCAGGCGCGAGAGCATCAGGTTGCCGAAGCGCCGCCGGCCGCCGCGTCCATCGGGGATGTCAACCGCCGTTGCGAAGTGCGCGCTGTGGCCCGGGAAGAGCTCCTCGAGGATGCCGGCCTGGTCCTCGCCCGCGCTGCCCTCGAGCGTGTCGAAGTTGTCCGCGACCTCCTGGAAGCAGCACACGTCGGGGTCGCCGAGCGTCTTCGCCTTGTGCGCGATGCGCACTGGGTCGACGCGGCCGTCCATGCCGCGGCACCACTGGACGTTCCAGCTGAGCAGCCTCACGGCGCGGGCCGGCCGGCCGCCTAGCGGATCACGAGCTCGCTGGGGTAGGGCTCGACGCCCGCCCTGAGCGTGCGCGGCGGGGCGCGGCGCAGCGTCGCGGAGGTCGGGGCCTCGCCGACCGCCTTCGCATAGCGCACGTTCTTCTGCATCTCCTCCAGGTACAGGTTCTGTCCCTTGAAGTGGCGCCCCGCGTACTCGTAGGCGCGCGCGAGCTGCAGGTCCAGGCGCTTGGCGGCGGTCAGGTAGAAGCCCGGCGTCTTGCGCACGAGGTCGTCGCCCGAGGAGAACACCACCTGCGTGCGCCCGCCGGGCAGGCGCCGGCGCGCGAGGCCGCCGAGCACGAACTCGGGATAGAGGCGGTCGCGGCATTTCTCGAGGTAGCAGCGGTCCGACATCTGCGCGATGATGTCCGCGGTCCCGAGCATCTGCCCTACGCGGCGCAGCAGCGTGTCGCTCAGCCGGATCGTCTCGACGGGCCGCTCGTAGCCGGTGTAGTGCACGAGCGCCGCGCCGCTCGCCGCGTAGCGCCTCAGGCCGATGCGCGGCAGGTAGCGGCGCAGGTGCCGCGAGCCGCGCGAGACGTGCGTGAGCGTGTACTCGGCGCCGTAGCGGTGGCGGCGATCGGTGCGCCGGCGCAGGTAGCCGAAGTCGTGGAACAGCGCGGACACCACGCCGAGCGAGAAGCCGGCGGCCGGCAGCGCCGGGTAGCCGTTGCGGTTGCGCTCGTAGCCGTCCATGAGCCGCGCCATCGCCAGCGTCACGTCCAGCACGTGCTGGATGTCGTGGTACTCCGTGTCGCAGGGCTCGTAGTCGGGATGCTCGCCGGCGTACAGCCGCCCGATGTCGGCGAAGCCGCGACCGATCGCGCCGCCGGCGGTGCCGTTGTAGAGGCCCTTGTAGAGGCGCATCACCTCGCCCGACACCTGTTTCAGGTCGGTCGTGCGAATGCGGTCCGTGACGTCGTGATCGTTGCGACGCATTGGCGGCGATTGCGCCGTTCCTCTTCCCTGCGCAGTATTATAGGGTCGGCGGTTGCGGCGCCGGGGTGAAGTTTGTCACGCTGCAAAACCTTCCTGACGCGGCGCCGCAGGCGAGGAGGGCCGGGCGTTGAGCCAGCCATTGACCGAGGAGGAACGCGTGCTGATCGAGGCGCGCATCGCGGCGCTCGAGATCGAGCACCACGACCTCGACGACGTGATCGTGCGGCTCTCGGAGCATGCGCAGCAGGACCAGCTGCAGCTGCGCCGCTTCAAGAAGCGCAAGCTCATGCTCAAGGATTCCATCGCGCGCCTGAAGGGCATGCTGGTTCCGGACATCCCGGCGTGAAGCGAAGGATCACGCAGGCGTGATTGCCCTCATCCAGCGCGTCGCCGAGGCCCGGGTTGCCGTCGGCGGCGAGAGCATGGGCGCGATCGGGCGCGGCATCCTGGCGCTGGTGGGCGTCGAGCGGGGCGACACCGAGGCCGAGGCGGCGCGTCTGGCGGAGCGCGTGCTCGGCTACCGAGTCTTTCCGGATGCGCAGGGCAAGATGAACCTCTCGCTGCTCGACATCGGCGGCGAGCTGCTCGCGGTGCCGCAGTTCACGCTCGCGGCGGATACGAAGTCCGGCACGCGCGCGGGCTTTTCCGCCGCGGCCGCGCCGGACGAGGGTCGGCGGCTGTTCGACCTGTTCGTGGAAAAAGCAAGCGGAAAAGTGAAAACCCGCGCCGGCCGGTTCGGCGCGGACATGAAGGTGAGCCTCGTCAACGATGGTCCGGTCACCTTCTGGTTGCAGGCGCCGCCTAGCTGATAGCATTGCCGCCTCCATGTCCGACCAGTTCATCGGCGTCAAGCCGGTCGAGGAGCGCCATCGCATCGACGCGGGGCGCCTCGAGGACTTCCTGAAGCAGCACCTCGAGAACTTCCGCGGTCCGCTCGCGATCGAGCAATTCAGGGGCGGGCAGTCGAATCCCACGTACCGCGTCACCGCAGGCGGCAAGCGCTACGCGCTGCGCCGCAAGCCGCCGGGCAAGCTGCTGCCCTCGGCGCACGCGGTGGACCGCGAGTTCAAGGTGATCCGCGCCCTGCACCGGACGGGCTTCCCGGTCGCCAAGCCCTACGTGCTCTGCGAGGACGACGCGGTGATCGGCACCGCGTTCTACCTCATGGACTGCGTGGAGGGGCGCGTGCTCTGGGAGCCCGCGCTGCCGGGCATGGGCAGGAGCGAGCGCGCGGCGATCTGGGACGAGCTGAACCGAGTGATCGCGCTGCTGCACACGGTGGACTACAAGGCGGTGGGGCTCGAGGACTTCGGCAAGGCGGGCAACTACATCGAGCGCCAGGTCGGCCGCTGGACCAAGCAGTATCTCGCCTCGGAGACCGAGAAGATCGAGGCGATGGACAGCCTCATCGCCTGGCTGCCGAAGAACATCCCCGCGGCCGGCGCGACGACGATCGTGCACGGCGACTACCGCCTCGACAATACGATCTTCCATGCCACGGAGCCCCGGCTGCTCGCGGTGCTCGACTGGGAGCTTTCGACGCTCGGCGACCCTCTCGCCGACTTCGCCTACCACTGCATGAGCTGGCACATCCCGTCGACGATGTTCCGCGGCCTCGGCGGCCTGCCCTACGCCGAGCTCGGCATTCCGACGGAAAAGGAATACGCGGCGCGCTACTTCGAGCGCACCGGCCGCAAGGGCGTGGAGCCCTCGGTCTGGGACTACTACATGGCCTACAACCTGTTCCGCCTGGCGGCGATCTGCCAGGGCATCGCCAAGCGCGTGGTGGACGGCACCGCGGCGAGCGAGCACGCGCGCGACGCGGGCGCGCGCGCGCGGCCCCTGGGCGAGCTGGGCTGGGCGCAGGTCGAGAAGATTCTGAAAAGGAGCACCTGATGGACTTCGAGTACAGCGCGAAGACGAAGGAACTGCAGAAGAAGCTGATCGCCTTCATGGGCGAGCACATCTACCCCAACGAACAGAAGTACGCCGCCCACGTGAAGAGCGAGAAACGCTGGGAGCCGGTGCCGATCATCGAGGAGCTCAAGCCCAGGGCGAAGGCGGCCGGCCTGTGGAACCTGTTCCTGCCGAAGTCCGAGCGCGTGCCGGGCGGCGGCCTGTCGAACCTCGACTACGCGCCGCTGTGCGAGATCATGGGACGCGTATCGTGGTCGCCCGAGGTGTTCAACTGCTCGGCGCCCGACACCGGCAACATGGAGACGATCGAGCGCTACGGCAGCGAGGAGCAGAAGAAGCAGTGGCTCGATCCCCTGCTCGAAGGCAAGATCCGCTCGGCGTTTCTCATGACCGAGCCCGCGGTGGCCTCGTCCGACGCCACCAACATCCAGATGCACATCAAGCGCGACGGCAACGACTACGTCATCAACGGCCGCAAGTGGTGGTCCTCGGGGGCGGGCGACCCGCGCTGCAAGATCTACATCGTCATGGGCAAGACCAACCCCGAGCATGCTTCGCGCCACAGCCAGCAGTCCATGATCCTCGTGCCCGCGGGCACCAAGGGCATCAGCATCATCCGGCACCTGCCGGTGTTCGGCTACGACGACGCGCCGCACGGGCACATGGAGATCGAGTTCAAGGACGTGCGCGTGCCGGCTTCGAACATCCTGCTGGGCGAGGGGCGCGGCTTCGAGATCGCGCAAGGCCGGCTCGGGCCAGGGCGCATCCACCATTGCATGCGCTCGATCGGGCAGGCCGAGCGCGCGCTGGAGAAAATGTGCAAGCGCGCGACCCAGCGCGTCGCCTTCGGCCGCACGGTGGCCGAGCAGGGGGTGACGCGCGAGCGGATCGCCGAGGCGCGCATCCGCATCAACGCGACGCGCTTGATGGTCCTGCACGCGGCCTGGCGCATGGACA
>DATIYN010000139.1:0-3738 GCA_035517595.1 Burkholderiales bacterium | reverse complement strand
CGCAGCTCGACGTCCGGATATTGCGTCGCGACCTTCGCCACGGTCTCGCGCCAGAGCACCATTGTCTCCAGAACGTTCGCCTTGTCCACCGAGCAGAGCTTCTTCCTGCGGCCGCGCGCGGCCTTGAAGCCGGCGTGCGCGATGCGCTCGATCTCGGGCTCCGTGTAGCGCATGGTGTTCACGCCCACGCGCACCCCGTCCTCGGAGCGGATGCCGCGCGGCGTGCCGTAGTAGATGTCGCCGTTCAGCTCGCGCAGCACCATGAGGTCCAGCCCTTCCACGAGCTCCGGCTTCAGGGAGGACGCGCCCACGAGCTCCGGATAGAGCACCGCGGGCCGGAAATTCGCGTACAGCTTGAGCTCGCGCCGCAGCGTGAGCAGGGCGCCGCCCGGCCTCAGATGGCGAGGCCCAAGCTCGTCGCCCGGCAATCCGGCGGCGCCGAAGAGGATCGCGTCCGCGCGCTTCGCGAGCTCGAAGGTCGCGGGCGGCAGCGGCACGCCCGCCGCCTTCACGCCCGCGCCGCCGACGGGCGCCTCCTCGAAAGTCGCGGCCCCGCCCAGCACCGCCTTGAGGACCCCAGCGGCCTGAGCGGTAACTTCAGGTCCGATGCCGTCGCCGGGAAGAATGAGAATGTTCATGGGCAAATTCTAGCGGCTGCTAGACTGCCGCCCTGCCCCGCAATCGGAACCGTTTCGACGTCATCGTGGTCGGCGCCGGCGCCGCCGGTCTTGCCGCCGCGTCGGAGCTCGCGCGCGCCGGGCGCTCGGTGCTCGTGCTCGAGGCGCGCTCGCGAACCGGCGGGCGCTGCTGGACGACGCGCATGGCGGGGCTCGACGTTCCGGTGGAGCTCGGCGCGGAGTTCATCCACGGCGAGTCGCGGGCGACTCGCGCCCTGCTCGCCCGAGCGGGCATCGCCGCAATCGACTCCGTTCGCGCGCAGCGCTTCCACGACGGGCGCCGGCTGCGCGCGACCGACGCCTTCGCCGAAGCGCGGCGCGCCGTGCAGGGCGCCACCCTGGCGAAGGACGTCTCGTTCGAGCGCTTCCTCGCCGCGCGGCGCCTGCCGGAGGAGACGAAGGCCCTCGCGCGCCGGATCGTGGAAGGGTTCGACGCGGCCGATCCGCGGCGCGTGAGCGCGCTCTCGATCCTGGAGGAGTGGGGCGAGCAGGACGCGCTCGGCGCGAAGCACCCGCGCCCCGAGGGCGGCTACGGCGCGCTCATGGAATGGCTTGCGAAGAAATTGATTTCGAGAAACGTCCAGATTCAGTTGGGCGCTGTTGTTCGAGAAGTACGCTGGAAGCGCGGTCACGCGCAGGTGAGAGGCTCTTTTCTTGGAGAAGCATTCAGATTTCAAGCAAGGCAAGCGGTCATCACGCTGCCGCTGGGAGTGCTGCAGTCGAATGCCGTTCGTTTTCTTCCCTCCCTGCAGAAGCGCGACGCCCTTTCGCTGCTTGCCTCGGGGCCCGTGGTCCGCGTGGCGATGCGCTTTCACCGAGCGGTCTGGGAGCGGCGCGTGCCCGGCGTCGCGTTCTTCCAATCGGCCAGCGCACCCTTCCCCACGTTCTGGACTCCCCTGCCGCTGCGCGCGCCGCTGCTCACGGCGTGGGCGGGCGGCCCGAAGGCCGCTCGGCTCGCGGGCGCGTCGCCGCGCGCGCTGGTCGCAAAAGCCCTGCAAAGCGTTCATGCGATCTTCCGCGACGCGCGGCTCGCGGACGCGCGCGTGCAGGACTGGCAGCGGGATCCCTACGCGCGCGGCGGCTACAGCTACACGCTCGTGGGCGGCCAGGGCGCGCGCGCCGAGCTCGCGCGGCCGATCGATGGAACGCTGTTCTTCGCTGGCGAGGCCACGGACGCGCAGGAAGCCGGCACCGTGGCGGGCGCGCTGCGCAGCGGCCGGCGCGCCGCGCTCGAGGTCCTGGAGGGCTAGGCCGCCGCCCGGTCCGCCTTGCGGCGCTCGTGCTCCTTGAGGAAGCGCTTGCGCAGGCGGATCGACTTCGGCGTGATCTCCACCAGCTCGTCGTCGGCGATGAACTCGACCGCGTACTCGAGCGTGAGCCCGATCGGCGGCGTGAGGTCGATCGCCTCGTCCTTGCCCGAGGCGCGGATGTTGGTGAGCTGCTTGGTGCGGATCGGATTGACCACCAGGTCGTTGTCGCGGCTGTGGATGCCGACGATCATGCCCTCGTACACCGGCTCGCCGGGGCTGACGAACATGCGGCCGCGCTCCTGCAGCTTCCAGATGGCGTAGGCGACGATGGCGCCGTCGTCCTGCGAGATCAGCACGCCGTTGCGGCGCTCGGCGACCTCGCCCTTGCCGGCCGGCGCGTACTCGTCGAACACGTGGCTCATGATGCCGGTGCCGCGCGTGAGCGTCATGAACTCGCCCTGGAAGCCGATCAGGCCCCGCGCGGGAATGCGGTAGTCCAGCCGCACGCGGCCCTTGCCGTCGGGCTGCATGTCGAGCAGCTCTCCGCGCCGGCGCCCCAGCTCCTCCATCACCGCGCCCTGGTTCGCCTCCTCGACGTCCACCGTGAGGACTTCGAACGGCTCGCACTTCACCCCGTCGATGTCCTTGACGATCACGCGCGGGCGCGACACCGCGATCTCGTAGCCCTCGCGGCGCATGTTCTCCAGCAGGATCGTGAGGTGCAGCTCGCCGCGGCCGTGAACGACGAAAGTGTCGGTGTCCTCGGGGAACTCCACGCGCATCGCGACATTCGACTTGATCTCGCGCTCCAGGCGCTCGCGGATCTGGCGGCTGGTGACGTACTTGCCCTCGCGGCCCGCGAGCGGCGAGGAGTTGACGAGGAAGTTCATCGTCAGCGTCGGCTCGTCCACCCTGAGCATGGGCAGCGCATCCGGCCGGTCGGGCGGGCACAGCGTGCTGCCGATGCCGATCTCCTCGATGCCGTTCACGAGCACGATGTCGCCCGCCTGGGCCTCTGCGACCTGGACCCGCTGCAGGCCCTCGAACATCAGGACCTGATTGATCTTCGCCTTGATGGGATTCGAATCCGGCCCATTGAGCACCACCACGTCCTGCGCGGGACGGATGCGCCCGCGGCGGATGCGGCCGATGCCGATCTTGCCCACGTAGCTCGAGTAGTCGAGCGAGCAGATCTGCAGCTGCAGCGGCGCGTCCGGATCCTCGTCGCGCATCGGGACGTGCTCGAGGATCGCCTGGAAGAGGGGTTTCAGATCCTGCTCTTTGTCGTTCAAATCGCTCTTGGCCCAACCCAGGAGGGCCGACGCATAGACGACCGGAAAATCGAGCTGCTCCTCGGTGGCGCCGAGCTTGTCGAACAGGTCGAAGGTCTGGTTGACCACCCATTGCGCGCGCGCGCCGGGCCGGTCCACCTTGTTGACGACCACGATCGGCTTCAGTCCCAACGCCAGCGCCTTGCGCGTGACGAAGCGCGTCTGCGGCATCGGGCCCTCTACCGCGTCCACCAGCAGCAGCACGCCGTCCACCATCGACAGCACGCGCTCCACCTCGCCGCCGAAGTCGGCGTGGCCGGGCGTGTCGACGATGTTGATATGCGTGCCTTCGTAGCGGACCGCGCAGTTCTTGGCGAGGATCGTGATGCCGCGCTCGCGCTCCAGGTCGTTGGAGTCCATCACGCGCTCCTGCACGTGCTCGTGGGCAGCGAAGGTCCCGCTCTGCTGGAGCAGCTTGTCGACGAGCGTCGTCTTCCCGTGGTCGACGTGGGCGATAATGGCGACGTTGCGCAGGTTGCG